>DATHRY010000184.1:0-20986 GCA_035464715.1 Longimicrobiales bacterium | reverse complement strand
CCGGAGTTCATGCCCGAGGAGGTCGAGGCCTTCCCCGAGGAAGGCCAGGGCACCGTCGCATTCGTCCAGAGCCCGGGCGGTCCACCGGGGATGCGATCCCGGTCCCGCCTTGAGCCAGCGCCGGGCGTGGGCGAGGAACGCGGGGGTGGCCTCGAGGCGCTGGGCGGCGGCCTCGGCCCGCTCTTCCAGCGGTGCGAAGTCCGAGAGGAAGAGGGACAGGACCCCGAAAACGGCCTCGCCGGTGGCCCAGGCCGGGTTGCCCCGGTGGTGATGCCCGGAGCCGTGCTCCCACAGGGAGATGCGGAGGAACCCCTCGGCCAAGGTCCGGTCCACCGCCTCGACCCGGAGTGGCGCGTCGTCCGGGCCGGGTGCGGGCGTCCCCCGCTCCCCGTCGAGCCGGACGGCACGGGCCAGGTGCCCCTCCATGGCCGCCGCCACGTCGCCCACGCCCTCGTCCGTAAGCTCCGGGAGACGGTGGTCGTAGTCGTGGACACCCACGAAGGTGGCGTTCACCGGACGGTCCCGCATGTAGGCGTCGAGGACGTCGTCCAGCCAGCGTCGGGTCGGGGAGTCGGGCACGGAGTCGCTCTGAGGCGGGGGAGGGCGGACGTCAGGGTAGGACGGGCCGCTGCGGCGGGCAACAGACGGACCCCGGACGAGACTCTTGCCCGTACCGGTCGGCGGAACACATGTTTCCCGCCCCACGATATTTCCGGAGGAAACCATGGCCGCACGCGCCATTGCATCGTCCACGATCTCGTTCGGACTCGTCTCGATCCCGGTCAAGCTCTACTCCACGGGCGAGAGCGGCCGTCGCATCTCCTTCAACATGATGCACGAGGCGTGCGGCACCCGTCTCAAGCAGCAGTATATCTGCCCCAAGTGCGACGTGGTGGTCCCCCGGGAGGACCGGACCAAGGGCTACGAGTTCGCCAAGGGCCAGTACGTCCTGTTCGACGACGACGAGCTCAAGGCCATCGAGATGCCCAAGAAGGACGCGGTGGAGATCGCCGAGTTCGTGCCGGCGGATGCGGTGGAGGCGGTCTATCTGGACAAGCCCTACTACCTGGGTCCGGACAAGGGGGGCGCACGGGCCTACCGCCTCCTGGCCCGGGCCCTGAACGAGACCGAGCGGGTGGCCATCGCCCGGTACGCCACACGGGGCCGGGAGAACCTCGTCATGATCCGGCCCTACGGCGAGGAGGGGCTGGTCATGGATCAGCTCCGCTACGCCGAGGACGTCCGGCGCTTCGATGAGGTCCCCGTCGACGAGGCCGAGGTGAAGGACCAGGAGATGGACCTGGCTCGCCAGCTCATCGAACAGGCCTCCTCCGACACCTTCGATCCCGAGAGCTACACGGACGAGGTGCGGGAGAAGATGCTGGAGATGATCCAGGCGAAGGTGGACGGCGAGGAGATCACCGTGGCGCCCACGGCCGAGCCCGCCACCCAGATCATCGACCTCATGTCGGCGCTCAAGGCCTCCCTGGGCGAGGACGCGGACACCCGCAAGCCCGCGGCCAAGGCCGGCAAGAAGAAGCCCGCCGCCAAGAAGAAGTCGTCGTCCAGGAATAAGACCGCCTCGGGCTGAGACGTCCGGGTCACCCCACGCTATCGCACCCCCGGCCGGTAGCGCTCCCGGGCCGCCGCCTCCACGTCCGCCCGGTAGAAGTGGACGGGCCTCAGGTCTCCGGTGGAGTACCGGTCGATCTGGTCGTCGAAGTGGGGTGAGTCGGGGTCGTTCCGCAGGCCCCCGGCCGTCACGGCCATGGCCCGGACGCTGTCCCCGAACTCCACCACGGCCACGAAGCTGTTGCCGCTGGTCCCGTACCACCGGCTCGTGCCGTTCCGGGGCGCGGCGCCGAACGAGGCCAGCGAACCCCAGCGAGCGGAGGTGAAGCCCACCGGCGTGCTGGGTGCGGCGTCGTCGAACCGGAGGTCGATGTCCCCGCTCAGGCGCTGGAAGCGGTTGATCTCGCCCCAGGGGGTGCGCCAGTCCCCGAAGTCGTCCCGGAGCCGGTCCAGGGCCGCGCCCAGGGCCTCCACCCGGACCCGGGCGCCACCCGGGCCGGACATGAAGCGGGAGAAGCTCACTCCCGCCTCCTGGGCCGCTTCCCGGGCCGCTCCCGCGAGCTCCGTACCCCAGAAGACCGCGATGGAGGTCGCAACGGATGCGGTGTCCCAGCGGAGATCCCAGTCCTGGAGCAGGGCGGCGGCCTCGTCGAGCTCCGCCTTGCGCGGATGGTCCGCCCCCAGGGCGTCCACGGCCCGGACGAGGGTGGGCACGTCCTCCTCGAAAGCCGGGAGATAGCTGTCGTAGGCCGCATCCTGCAGGCCCTCGAGGGTGAAGTCGGAGCGACCCTCGAGCAGCATGAGGGCGTGGATGCCACGGGCGTTCTCGCTGCCCCGGTCCATGTAGGCCGGGAAGTCGTCGGCGTCGGGGCTGGCGGCACCGGACGCGGACCACGGCCAGTTGTTGGTGCAAAACGCGAACCCGGTGGCGGGATTGATCGAGTTCGGCGACTCGTCGAGGTCGTGGATGCCCTGCCAATCGGTGGACGGGTCGGAGCCGTCCACCGGGGCGTCGTAGTCGAAGCGGGTGTCCCGCTTCGGCACGAAGTTCGAGTGGAGGTAGGCGACGTTGCCGTCCGCGTCGGCGAAGAGGGTGTTGTTGGACGAGTTGGTGTGGGCCTCCATGATGGCCAGGTACTCGCCCAGGTTGGCCGCCCGGGTCCGGGAGTAGGACTGTATCAGGGCCCGCATGGGCTCCTCCATGAGGGCGACGCTGACCCAGCGGTCGCCGGTCCCCCGCACGACGGGCCCGCGGTGGGTCCGGTACACGGTGAAGGTGCGCTCGGCCGTCCCGCCGTCCTCCGTGCGGTAGGGCACGGTGACCTCACGGGTCTCCAGGGGCCGCTCCTGGTCGCCGTACCGATAGAAGAGGCTGTCCCCCCGCTGCACGATCGTCTCCAGGAACTCGTCGATGTTGTCCACCGAGCTGGAGGTGTGCATCCAACCGGCGGTCTCGTTGAACCCCTGGTAGACGAAGAATTGGCCCCAGGTGAGGGCACCGTAGGCGTTGAGCCCCTCCTCGCTCACCACGTGGGCCTCGTGCCGGAAGTAGAACGAGGTGTGGGGGTTGATCAGAAGCAGCGCGTTGCCGTTCACCGTGTTCTCGGGGGCGATGGCGATCCCGTTCGAGCCCCGAGGCTCCACGTCGGGGTCCGGCATGACCAGGCTGCTGGCCACCCGGACGGGTCCCGCGGCCGGCACCAGGGCCGCCTCCTCGACCTCGGGACGGATCGCCGCCCGCTGCGCCTCGGGATCGCCGTAGAAGGCCTCGAGCTCACGGAGGCTCACCCGCTCGATGTCTCCGCCGATGCTGCCCTCGCTGAAGGTCAGGGCCATCCAGGGCTCGAAACGATCCAGCACCCGGGGCTCCACCTCGGGGTGGGTGTGGAGGTAGAAGTTCAGCCCGTCGGCCCAGCCGTCCATGAGGTCCCGAAGCCAGTCCGGGCTTTCCGCATAGGCCGCACGCATCTCCGCCGGGTCGATGAAGAGCTTCATCCGCAAGTCCCGCCAGATCGCGGCCTCGCCCTCGGCCTCGGCCAGCCGGCCCTGGGAGTTGAGGAAGTTCTCCTCGATCCGGGGAAAGTCGTCCTCCGCCTGGGCGTACATGAGCCCGAAGACCGCATCGGCGTCGGTGGGGGCGTAGATGTGGGGGATGCCCCACTCGTCCCGCAGGATCTCCACGTTCGCCGCCCGTGTCTCCCAGCGCGCGACGTCCGGGTCCGTGGCCGCCGGCTGACTGGGGTCGCACGCCCCCGCCAGGAGAGCCGCGACGAGCGCGACGAAGGAGCGGCGGGCTCCCGTGCGAGCCAGTCTACGACGCGAGTCGGGTGGGAACGCGGCGGGGTTATGCGGATATACGCTCATGTTCTCGAGGCGCGCAGGGAGGGATGGGATGGGGGCCGCAAGCTAGGGTCCCGCCCCGCGGCCCACCAGCGGATCGGTGGAGCGCCTGGGGCCTCGCGACGCGGTGGTTCGACCAAGGAGGCACGATGTCCCAGATCCATCCGAAGCGTGGGCGGGACCTCCGTCCCACGGATCGCCCGGGTACACCGCCCGGGCGGTCCCCTCGCCTGGTCCGCCTCCCCGAAGAGCGGGCGGACGAGGTCGTGGAGGTGTTGGCGGGGGCGTTCCGGTGGTATCCGGTGATGAAGCACGTGGCCGGGGGAGAGCCCGGTGCCGACGCCCAGGAGCGCATCCGTGCGCTGGTCCGGTTCTTCGTCATGGCCCGGATCCTGTCGGGGCACCCGGTCCTGGGGCTCGAACAGGAAGGGGACCTGGTGGCGGCGGCCACCCTCACCCCGCCCGAGCACGCCCCGGCGCCGCCGGCGGTGAAGGACCTCCGGAACGAGACGTGGGATCGTCTGGGTGCCGAGGCCCGGGACCGATACGACGAGCTGGGCCGGATCTGGGGGACCTTCGAGTTCCCGCCGACCCCGCATCATCACCTGAACATGATCGGGGTCATCCCGGATCGGGCCGGACGGGGACTCGGGCGTAGTCTGCTCGACGCCGTCCACGGACTGGTGGCCGCCCATGGAGCCTCCTCCGGTGTGTCCCTGACCACCGAGACGCGCCGGAACGTCGAGCTCTACCGACGAGCAGGGTACGAGGTCGTCGCCCACGAGATGATCCGGGCGCCCGACGGGACGCCCGCCCTCTGGACCTGGGGCATGTTCCGCCCCGTCTGATCCCCCGAACGACGAAGCCCCGACCGGATCACTCCGGCCGGGGCCCGTCGCTCACCCTTTCGGGTGAGGGTGGTCAGCGCGGCATCAGTTGCCGATCCGCTGCAACTCCACCCGCCGGTTCTGCTGACGTCCTTCGGCGGTGTCGTTCGGAGCCACGGGATCCTCCGGACCCACGCCCAGCGCCTCGAGCTGGCTCGCCGGGACGCCCCGGGACTGAAGGTACTCCACCACCGACTCCGCCCGCTGCTGCGACAGGTCCATGTTGAACTGGAGCGGGCCGGTGGAGTCGGTGTGGCCCACCACGCGGACCCGGACGTCGGGGTTGCCCAACAGGGATTCCGCGACCCGGTTGAGGATGGTCCTGGAGTTGGGTGTGAGCGTGGCGCTCGAGGTCTCGAAGGTCACGCCTTCGAGGATGATCTCGGTGGCCTCGGCCTCGAACAGGATCGGGCAGCCCACACCGTCGACCTGAACGCCGGCGCCCGTGTTGGGGCAGCGGTCCACGTCGTCGAAGATGCCATCTCCATCCGTGTCCGTCCGGATCCGGCAGCCCTGGGCGTCCACCTGGACGCCCGCCGGGGTGTTCGCGCATTCGTCCTGATAGTCGAGGACGCCGTCCCCATCGGTGTCCAGCGGGCAGCCGTTGTTGTCCACCGTGACGCCGGACGGGGTGTTGGCGCACCGGTCCTCTTCGTCGAACACGCCGTCGCCGTCGGTGTCGATCCGGCAGCCCTGGGCGTCCACCCGCACGCCGGCCGGGGTGTTGCCGCACTCGTCGTCCTCGTTGAAGACGCCGTCGCCGTCGGTGTCGAGACGGCAGCCTGCGGCGTCCACCGAGACGCCCATGGGGGTGTTCGGGCACGCGTCGTGACGATCCTCCACCCCGTCCCCGTCATCGTCCAGGAACCGGCCCCGACCGATGTCCAGCGACAGTCCGGCCCGGAGGGTGAAGGACAGGTGGTCGTCGATCTCGTCGTTCAGGAAGCGGCTCCAGTCCTCGGAGGCGTCCCACACGTAATCGCCCGCCACGTCGACCCGGAAGGCGAATCGATCGGACACGTACGCCTTGAGACCCACCATGACCTCCACGGCGTCGTCCACGACGTCCAGGTTCTGGCGGTACTCGGCCCGTGTGTAGCCCGCGCCGATGAGAGGATAGACGTTCCGGCTCGCCGGGATGGCCCACAGCAGGCGACCCCGGATGGGCCGGTAGGTCACGTCGTTGTCACTGTTGGCGAGGCTCGACCAGACCCAGGAGATGTCCCCCTCGGCGGCCAGGTTGGGGAGGAAGAAGATGCTCAGGTACGCGCCGGCTCCCGGGGTCGGCACGTCGGTGAACCCCAGGTCCCCGTCGTGGAAGGTGAGGCTGCCGTAACCACCCACGGCGATGGTCCCCGGCTGCTGGGCCGACACCCCGCTGGCCAGAAAAGCAAGCAGGAGTGTGAAGACGGTCGAACGGAGCTTCATCGGTCGTACTCCCATGTCTGATGGGGGTGGGAAGCGCTGTGGAAAACTAGAGGGAAAGCTGCGTCTTGCCTATAGTTTTCTTAACTCTGGGGCGTCGGGTACACGTGCGTTTACCCCGCGTTCCAAGGGTGCCTGGGGCGCGGCCCGGCCCCTTCAATCGGACCGGAGCGCCGTCACGGGGTCTACCCGGGCCGCCCGCAGGGCCGGGATCCAGGCGGCCAGCAGCGCTACCGCACCCAGCACGAGAGGCACTCCGGCGAAGGTGAGGGGGTCCAGGGCGGGCACCCCGTAGAGGAGCCTGGACAGGAGCTGGGCCAGGAGCGCGGACAGGACCAGGCCCGCCAGACCGCCCAGCATCACCAGTCGCATCCCGCCCCGTGTCAGCATCCATACCCCGGCCCCGTGCCCCGCGCCCAGGGCGGTCCGGATCCCTACCTCCCGGGTTCGGCGTGCCACGGCGTAGCTCACCACGCCGTAGAGGCCGATCCCCGCCAGGATCAGAGCCAGAGCAGCGAAGCCCGCCAGCACCCGGGCACCCATCTCGCGGCCCAGCGCCAGGGCGGCGAAGTGCCGTTCGAGCGTCTTGGCATCGAAGAGGATGATCTCCGGATCGAGCGCCCGGGCCTCGGCCATCACCGTCCGGACCAGCGCTTCCACGTCCGCGTCCCCCGCTGCCGTCGCCAGGACCACGGCGAACCTCCCGGGGCGCTGCGCCGCAGAGGTGTACACGAAGGGGCGGGGGTCCTCACCGAGCTGACGGATCTTGGCGTTGGCCGCCACCCCGACGATGCGGGTCTCCCCGTCGTTCACCCGGATGGTCGCACCCAGGGCGTCGCCGTCGGGGAAGAAGCGATCCGCGAAGGCCTCGTTCACCACCACCACGGACTCCGTCTCGGGCCGGTCCGTGTCGTCGATGGCGCGTCCCGAGAGGATCGGGATCCCCACCGTCTCGAAGAAGGCCGCACTGACGGTGGCGGCGTCCACCACGTGGAAATCCCGTCCCGCCGGCGGCTCGACGCCCTCCACCTCGACCCGGTCCATCGTGGTGTTGAGCGGGTTCAGGTGCACGTTCTCCGTGGTCGCGGCCGAAGCCACCGCCGGGAGGCCGTCGAGGCGGTCGACCAGCGCCTGGAAATAGGCGTCGGCCTCTTCGGGCGTGTAGCGGCTGGCTGGCGCGTTCAGCTGCACCATGGCCGTGGGCGCGTCACCGAACCCCGGACTGAGTCCCCGTGAGGCCTGGAGGCTCCGCAGGAAGAGGCCGGCACCCACGAGGAGCACGACCGAGACGGCCACCTGGGCCATCACGAGCAGGTTCCTGAGCTCCGCGCCCCGTGCGCGACCCCCGCCGGCGCTCTCGTCCCGGAGGGTGGGCGCCACGTCGGGGTTCGTGCCCTGGATCGCCGGGGCCAGCCCGAAGAGCACACCCGCCAGGAGGGTGACCGCCAGGCTGAACCCCAGGACGGCCGTGTCCGGCGAGACGTCCAGGGTGATGGGGAGAGGAAGCGGCAGGTCCGCCGCCAGGAGGGCACGGAGGGACACCGCCGCCAGGAGGACGCCCAGCACGCCCCCCAGTCCCGACAGCAGCAGGGTCTCGGTCAGGAGCTGGCCCACCAGGGTCCGGCGCCGCGCCCCCATGGCCAGCCGCACGGCGATCTCCTTTCGCCGATCCGCGGCCCGGGCCAGCAGGAACGACGCCAGGTTGGCGCAGGCGATCAGGAGCACGAGGGCCACCACGGCCATGAGCATCCCGGCGGCCGGGACCAGGATCCGGTCCACCATGGGGTTCATGATCACGTCCCGGGTCGGGATGAGCACCACGCGCTTGTCGGCGGACCAGTAGTCCGGCTCGTCCCGCTGCAGGTCGGCGCTCACCCGGGCCAGGCTGGCCTCCACCTGGGGGCGTTCGACCCCGGCGCGGACCCGTCCCTTCGCGAAGGTGCTCTGGTTGCCCCGGGAGTCGTAGTCCGGCTCGAAGCCCTGTGCCTCGGAGGCCATGTAGAGGGGCACGTAGGCGTCGGGCACCACGCCCCGCAGGCTCCCGGTGTACGCTGCCGGCGCCACGCCCACGATCTCGTAGGGACGCCCGCCCAGTCGGAGGGACTCCCCCACCACGCCCGGGTCGCCACCGAACCGCCGCTGCCAGTACCCGTGACCCAGCACGACCACGGGGTGGGCGCCCGGCGCGACGTCGTCGTCCGGGCCCAGGTAGCGTCCTGCCACGGGGGGCTCGGCCAGGGCCGAGAAGTAGCTGCCCGACACCGCTTCGGCGGCCAGGGGCTCGGGGCTGCCGTCCTCGGCGTCGGTCTGGATCAGGGCCAGCCTGTAGGCCCACACCTCGCTGAACACGTCCTCGGTGCCCCGCTCCAGGTCCTGGTAGTCCGGGAAGGAGAAGGTGCCGTGGCTGAAGTCCGGGGTCTCCACGTAGAGGTCCACCAGCGTCTCGGGGTCCTGGAGAGGCAGGTCCCGGATCATGACCGCGTTGACCAGCGAGAAGATGGCGGTGTTGGCGCCGATCCCGATGCCCAGCGACACGATGGCCACGAGGGTGAAAAACGGGGCCCGGGCCAGGCGGCGGAAGGCGTAGCGGAGATTCTGCGTCAGGCTGTCCATGAACGGCTCCAGGCGCCGCTCCAGGCGGCGGTCGGTGAATCGGGGCTCGGGTTCGAGGGCGTAGCGGGCGGCTACCGCCAGCGCCTCGCGCCAGAACCAGAGGCGGGCGCGCAGCAGCGTGGGGGTGGACGGTGGGCGCGGCGGTCCTGATCCGTCCTCGCCGCGGTCCGGCGAGAGCCGGGTCCGGTACTCCTCCTCCAGGTCGCCCAGGATCCCGTCGGCCTGTGGTCCCGGAGGCAGGCACCGCCGGAGGATCCAGCGAGGCAGGAGCGGGGACCGGAGGCTCATCCCTCCAGCGCCTCCATGCCGTCCCACAGGGTCTCCAGGGCTTCGCGGGCTTCCCGCAGAGCGGTGATTCCGGCGGGCGTGACCGCGATCAGTCGGCGGGGACGCCCACCCCGCTCGGCGCGGGGCGCCGACATCCGTGTGGTGAGGAGCCCCTTGGCCTCGAGCCGGTCCAGGGTCACGTACACCGCGCCGCGGGACACCCGCCGGCCCACCCGCTCCTCAAGCTCCTGGCTGAGGGCGGCCCCGTAGGCCTCCTCACCCAGCCGGAGGGCCGCCAGGAGGAGCATCTGCTCGAACTCGCCCAGGTATCCGTCCCGTCCCATGGAGGCTCCGGTCTTCTTTAAGGCAACAATGTAGGACTAATGAGGTCATGCCACCCCCACGCCCGGAGACTACGGGGGCGGGGTCCGCCGGGTTTCGGCGGTGTGGGACCCGCCTGCGGCGCGGTGTCCGGGTCCGACGAGCCGAGTGGCGGGTCCCGGTGGGAGTGGACGCGGTTGGGCACCCGGAGACGCGAGGGGCCGGCGGGCCCCGAAAAGCACCCGCCGGCCCCTCGGCCGTGCGGTCGTCGTCGACTCTCCGGCGGGCTACTCGTGCCGGAGCGCCTCCATGGGATCGACCCGACTCGCCCGGCGGGCCGGCAACCAGGTCGCCAGGAGGCTCACGCCGAGCAGGAGGATCGGCGCCACCCCGAAGGTGAGGGGATCCCGGGCGGAGACGCCGTAGAGGACCGACTGCATGAGCCGGGTCAGCCCCCACGAGCCCACCAGCCCGAGCCCCACCCCCAGCGCCGTCACCCGCAGCCCCTGTCGGAGGACCATGCCCCGGACCTCACCGACCTCGGCCCCCAGAGCCATGCGGACGCCGATCTCACGGGTCCGCTGGGACACCACGTAGGAGATCACCCCGAAGAGCCCGATGGAGCCCAGAAAGAGGGCCATGCTGGCGGCGATCCCCAGGAGCACCAGGGTGATGGATTCGCCGGCCATCTCCCGGGCAAGGATCTCGTCCACCGTCTCCACCTGGGTTACGGGGATGCGGGGATCCACCTCGGTGACGATGTCCCGCACGGCGGGGGCCAGTTCGGTGGCGCTTCGCCCCTCGGCCACCCGGGCCACCACCCGGGCGCTCCACAGCTGCGGATAGCCGAGCTCGGCTCCCGAGGCCAGGGCGAAGTAGGCCAGGTCGTTCGGATCGTCCCTGAGGTCCAAGTTCTTCACGGTCCCCACGATCCCCATCACCTCGCCCCACCGGCCCTCGACGTCTCCGGACTCCTCGTCCACCGAGTCCCACGAGATCCGCTCCCCCAGCCCCCCTCCGTCGAAGTGACGGTCCGCGAAGCTCTTGCTGATCCAGATGCGGGGCAGGACGGCCCCGACGTCCTCGGCGGTCACGTCCCGCCCGGCCAGGATCGGGATCTCCATGGTCTGGAAGTACCCCGGGCCCACCGACGCGTACATGGCCACCGGCGGGATCTCGTCGTCCTCCCGGGGCTGGGACTCGATGTAGAACGAGCCGCCGTTGCCGTTCCCCGTCGCCAGGGGGACCTGGGTGGTGACCCCCGCGGACACGACCCCGGGCAGCGCGGCCACCCGCTCCCGGATCTGCTCGTAGAGGGGTGCGATCTCCGCCCGGTCGGCGTCCTGCCGCACGCTCATCCCCACCGTGAGGACGCCCTGGGTGGCGAAGCCCGTGTCGATCCGCCGCAGCTCGGCGAAGGTCCGGAACATGAGGCCCGACCCGACCAGGAGGACGAGGCCGAGGGCGAGCTGGCTCACCACCAGGGCGTTCCGCGCCCGGTGCCGGCTCCGCCCGTCGGTGCTGCCCCGGCTCCCGTCCCTGAGGACGCCGGCGACGGCGTTGCCGCCCCAACGGGCCAGGGGGACGTAGCCCAGGAAGAGGGCTGCGGCCACGGACAGGAGGACGGCCACCCCCAGCACGGGAGCGGTGATGGCCACCTCGTGGAGGCGCGGAAGATCCTGCGGCCCACGGGTGACCAGCAGGTTCACGCCCAGCGCCGCCACCCCCACCCCGAGAATCCCTCCCGCGACGCCCAGGACGGTGGCTTCACTCAGGAAGTTCCCGGCGAGCCGGGCCCGCCCGGCCCCCATGGCCGAACGGACGGCGAGCTCCTTCTGCCGGGCTTCGGCCCGGACGAGGAAGAGGTTCGCCACGTTGGCGAAGGCGATCAGGAGCACCACGCCGACCGTTCCGAGAACGAGCCAGAGCGTCCCGGCCACGTCCTCCACCACCTCGTCCAGGAGGGGCACCACCGACACCGCCCAGCCGAAGTTCTCGAGCTGCTGCCCCGGGATCTGGTCCGGGAAGCGCTCGGGGATGCGGGCTTGAAGCGCCTCCATCCTGGCCTGGGCCATCTCCAAGGTGACGCCGTCTGCGAGGCGCGCGAACCCGGCGGTGCCGAACTGGCCGAAGCGTGGCTCGGGCTCCCGGGTCAGGGCCAGGACGCCCAGGGGCCCCGGGTCGATCAGCGAGAAATCCTCGGGCATGACCCCGATGATCTCGACGGTGCGCCCGTTCAGCTCCATGCTCTGACCCAGGATGGACGGGTCCCCCCCGAACCGGTTCTGCCACGTGTCGTGGAAGAGGACCGCCACCTCGGCCGCTCCCGGTTCGGCATCGGACTCCCGGATCGGTCGCCCCATCGCCGGGGACGAGCGCAGGACCTCGAAGAAGTCGGGGTGGGCCCGCAGGAAGCTCACCTCCTCCGGCCGGTCCTCGCCGGTCAGGACGAACGTCCCGTCGGTGAGGCCCGTGATGCTCTCGAACCAGTCCGCCTCCTCGTCGTACAGGGCCAGGGTGCCCGAGGAGTTGTTCAGCTCCGGGAGGTCGATGGCCGGCGCATGGTGCCGGATCTCCACCAGCCGGTCCGACTCCGGATAGGGCAGTGGCTGGAGGAGGATCGAGTTCACGAAGGTGAAGATCGCCACCACGGATCCGATCCCGAGGCCCAGCGTCAGGATCGCCGTCGCCGTGAACCCCGGGCGCCGGGCCAGGGACCGCATCGCCAATCGAAGCTCCCGCATCACATTCATCATCCGTTCTCCCGGGCCCGGCCGGCCCCACGCCGACCCCGTGCCCGCTTCGAGTTCTCGCCAATGGTTCCGGCCGATGCCGGCACCGAGGTCCAGCAGACTGCTGAGGAGCGCCGAGGCGACGCCCCGGGCTCCGGCTCGTTCGTGTGCGTCCAGGAGGATCTGCTCCAGGTCCCGGAGCATGTCCCGGCCGTAGGCCTCCCGGAGGCCGCGGGGCAATCCTCGGAGGAGGGTCCGGTAGAGCCGCAGCGCCGCCCGGACGCCGAGGGGATGGCGCTGCGGCGTAGTGGGACCCCGCCCCGGCGGTCCACCGGGGTCCGGGCTCGTGTCCATGCGTGGTGCCGACATGGGCTCAGCCCGCCGGCGCCTGGGTGGCCCGGGCGGCGTCCACCAGGGTCTGGAGGCGGTCCGCCTCCAGACGGAGGAGCTCCCGTCCCCGGGAGGTGAGCCGGTAGTACTGCCGTCGCTGATCGTCCACCGGTTGTTCGTCCTCGTCGAGGGCCTCCAGCAGGGCCAGCTCGGTCATCTCCCGGATGGAGCCGTACAGGTTGGCCGGCCAGAGCTTCACCTTGCCTCCCGTCCGGTCCTCCACCGACTCCCGGATCCCGTACCCGTGCCTGGCTTCCTCTCCAAGGGCCAGGAGGATGTGGAACCAGGCCGCCTTGAGGGGCGGCAGGCTGCTCACGGCAAGGTCCGACCTCGATTTCGTCACGTCGCGTCCGGCGTCCGACCAGGCTCCGTCCCCGGCGCGGTCCGGGTTCGGATCGAAGACCACTACGGATCCATATCGATATGGTGTCATATCGGTTCTCGATGGTTGCCCGTCCGGGCACCCGACTCCAACATGAGGCCCGCTCCGAGCGCGGTCGGGCCGCCCCAGGGTCCCCGGCTCCCACTCCCCGATCAGGATCGCCGCACATGACTTCGACGCCCCGCGCCCTCGCCATCGCCGCCGTCCTCGCCCTGTCCGCCGCGGGACCCGCATCGGCGCAGGTCGACTACGATCCCGAGGCCCGTCTGGCCGAGATGGGGGTGACCCTGCCCGAGGTGTCGTCCATCCGGACGCCGTCCTTCGACCGGGTGGTCCAGACGGGCAACCTGGTGTTCACGTCGGGCCACGGGGCCTGCGGCGAGTGGGAAGGCACGGGAAGGGGCAAGGTCCCGACCGAGGTCTCGGTGGAGGAGGCCCAGCTCACCGCCCGGCAGGTGGGGATCTGCATCCTGGGCTCTCTCAAGGCCCATCTCGGAGACCTGAGCCGGGTCACCCGTATCGTGAAGGTCCTGGGGATGGTGAACTCCGAGCCGGACTTCACCGGCCAGTCCCAGGTGATGAACGGCTTCTCCACCTTCATGCAGGAGGTCTTCGGGGAGCGGGGCCACCACGCCCGCTCCGCGGTGGGGATGGTGTCGCTGCCGGTGGACTTCACGGTCGAGATCGAGGTCGTGGTGGAGGTCGACGGGGGCTGAGGCCCTCGCGCCCGGAATCCGTGGTCGCCCCGTCCATGTCCCGCCTCCCGAGCCGCGTCCCTCCCCCGCCATGAGCCTCGGATACACGACGCGGGAGGTGGCGGAGGCCCTGGGCGTGGCTCCGCACCGGGTCCGGGCCCTGGCGCGACAGGGGTTTCTCGAGCCCGAGCGGTCGGGTCGGTCCCTCCGGTTCTCGTTCCCCGACATCATCGTGCTGCGCACCGCCCTGGAGCTTCAGGGCGCAGGCGTGTCGGCGCGCCGTCGGAACCGTGCCCTCCGGGAGCTTCGGGACCAACTGCCCCGGGGCCGGCCGCTGAGCGCGGTGCGGGTGGTGGCCGAAGGCGACGAGATCCTCGTCCACGACCGGGATACGGTCTGGGCCCCGGAGACGGGGCAGGTGGCCTTCGACTTCGCGGTGGACGAGCTCGCCAGCCGCGTGGCGCCGTTCGCCGCACGGGCCTCCCGGGAGCGGACGGCCCAGTTCCAGGAGATGGGCGCCGACGACTGGTACGACCTGGGGCACGACCTGGAGGCCGTGTCCCTGGACCAGGCCGTGGATGCCTACCGCACCGCCCTGGACATGGACGTGCGGCACGTCGAGGCCCGCGTGAACCTGGGCCGCCTGTGCCACGAGACCGGCGACCTGACCGAGGCCGAGGCCCTCTACCGGGCGGCCCTGGAGGCCGACGGAAGTCATCCCACGGCCCGGTTCAACCTGGGGGTCGTCCTCGAGGATCTCGGCCGGGGGGAAGACGCCGTGGACGCCTACCGGGCGGCCCTCGTCGCCGATCCGGGGCTGGCGCCCGCACACTTCAATCTCGCGCGACTTCTGGAGGCCGCCGGGGACAGGGCGGGTGCGCTGCAGCACCTGGCCGCGTACAAGCGGCTCCGGGACGCGTAGGGGGGGCTCAGGCCAACCCGGTGGCCTCCTCGCTGAACCGCCAGAGGGCCGCCGCGAACTCCGGGTCCCCGGCGGGTGCCTCCGCCGGGTCGCGCCGATCGCGGTTGAAGTAGGCGCCCTCCAGCTCCCGGGGAGGCACATCGTGGACCAGCCGGGCCACGTAGCGCCCGCCGTCCTGCGGATCCCCCATGAAGCGCTTCAGCTTGCCGATGATCCACATCAGGAGCGTTGGGTTCCGGTCCCAGATCGCCGTCGCGAGGGTGCCCGGATGGACGGCCGCCACCGAGACGCCGTCGCTCCCCCAGCGCCGCTGGAGCTCCTCCGTGAAGAGCACGTTGGCCAGCTTCGAATCGCAATAGGCCTGCACGCCGCCGTAGCGGCCGCGACCCTGGAAGATCTCGGCCAGGGGCCGCCTGAGGAGCTTCCCTCGCCGGTGGCCCTCGGACGACACGTTGACGATCCGCACCCCCCCACGACGGAGCTTGGCCTCCAGCAGGAGGGTGAAGAGGAAGTGGCCCAGGTGGTTCACCCCCAGGGTCCGTTCGAATCCCTGGGCTGTCCGCTCCAGCTCCGCCCGGTAGACGCCGGCGTTGTTCACCAGGGCCCCGACCTCCTGGTCGGTCTCGTCGAGCCAGGCTCCGATCTCCGCCGCCGCCTCACGGACCTGGTCCAGGTCGTCGAGGTCCAGCCGCCGGAGGTGCAGCGTGCCGGGCAGGTCCTCGGCCCGGATCTCCTCGAGGGTCGCCCGGCCCCGATCGAGGCTCCGGCAGAGCATCACGACCGACCAGCCCTCGCGAGCGAGGGCCCGCGTCGTCTCCTTGCCCACCCCCGAGTTCGCGCCGGTGACCAGTGCGAGCCTGCGCTGCAACGCCGCCTCTCCGTCTGCGGGAACGCGACCCGGCACCTGGTGGGCTGTATCTGAAGTCGTGATGACATTCGGCGCCGGATGCATCCGCCCCGAGCATCGTTGGAACTCCTTGCCGTAGCTTTCGCTACGCCGCGTCGTTCCGCCTCGTCGGGACGGCGCCTCCGGCCCCTCGGTGTCCACCAGACTTCAGATACAGCCCACGAGCCGCCGGGACGAACGAACAGGGAGTATGGCAAGGAGTGGCGCGTCGGCCAACCGGGGCCTACTCGTCGCGCAGGGCCCGCACCGGATCGACCCGCGTGGCCCGGACCGCGGGCACCCAGTTCGCCGCCAACGCCACTGTCAGCACGAGCGTCGCCACGGCGGCGAAGGTGACCGGGTCCCGGCGCCCCACGCCCACGACCATGCTCCCCATCAGTCCGGTGGCCAGCCACGCTCCCCCGAGGCCCACCGCGGCGCCCGCCGCCACCACTCCGACCCCCTGGCGGAGCACCATGGCCCGGACCCGCGAGGCGGGTGCCCCCAGGGCGAGGCGGATGCCGAACTCCGGCGTGCGGGACGCGACCGAGTAGGAGACCACCGCGTAGATGCCGGCGGCGGCCATGACCAGAGCGAAGGCGGCGAAGAGGACGAAGAGCCCGAAGATGGCCCAGGAGATCGACATGTCCCGGAACTCGGCGGACCGGAGGGACAGCACCTCGTCCACCGGCTGGTCCGGGTCCACCGCCCAGACCGCGTCGCGAACCGGCTGCCCCCACGCCGCGGGCTCACCACGGACCTGCACGACCAGGCTCAGCGCGCCCCTCGGGGATTGGCTCAGGGGTCGGTAGAAGTGCGGCAGGGACGAGGAGAGGTCCTGCCGCCGCTTCACGTCGGCCGCCACCCCCACGATCTGGAGCCAGGGCGCTTCGGGACCGGTCCGGAACCGACGGCCCACGACGTCTTCCCCCGGCCAGAAGAGCTCGGCCATGGCCTGGGAGACCACGGCGACCGGAACGGATTCGGGGCCGTCCGCGGTGGACAGCCAACGTCCGTTCAGGAGGGGGATCTCCACGACGTCCAGGTAGTCCGCGGTCGCAACGGACTCGTAGGCCCGGCGCGGGGCGTCGACGGGCGCCTGTCCCTCGACCTCGACGGGCTGGACCGCGGAGGACCGTCGGGGCAGGTCGCTCACCAGGGCGACGCCCTCGACCCCGGGGATCCCCGCCACCTCGTCGAGCAGATCGGGGAAGAAGCCGTCGTCCGCGGCGGTCGCCGTTGCGGGGCGGAGCAGGGCGGCGGTGAGGATGCCGTCCCGGCGGTAGTCGGCCTCGAGCCGTTGCAGCTCGATTCCGGACCGGACCAGGAGGCCGCCCACCACCAGCGCCACCATCGCAAGGGCGACCTGGGCGCCCACCAGCACCGATCGGATCATCCCGAAGCGCCGACCTCCGCCGCCACCACGCTCACCCAGGTCCGCGGCCGGCTGGACACGACTCGCGCGGAGGGCCGGCATCAGGCCGAAGGCGAGGGGCGCCACCAGGGCCAGCGCCCCCGAGAACGACAGGACCCGGAGGTCGATCTCCGCCATGGTGAAGAGCGCGTCCACCCCCCGGGTGAGATCGGCCAGGCCAGCCAGCAGAAGCGCCGACAGCCCGAGGCCCAGGGCCGTGGCTCCGACCGAGATCAGGAGGCTCTCGAAGAGCAGAGGTCGCAGGATCGCACCCCGCCCGGCGCCCAGCGCCGCGCGCACCGCCAGCTCCCGGGCGCGCCGGGTTCCCCGGGCCAGGAGCATGTTGGCCGTGTTCACGCATGCGATGAGGAGGATGACCCCCACGATGATGCTCAGGAGCAGCATGACCGTCCGGGCGCTCTCGTTCACCAGCGAGGCCTGCGTGGAGCGGGCCTCGACCGTCCACCCCAGGGTCTCCTCCGGGAACCGCGTCTGGATGGCCGCCCAGCGGGACGACACCTCGGTCTGGAGCTGCTCCAGCGTGGCCCCGGGTCTGAGGCGGACCGTCACCATGAGGCTCCGGGCCATACGGTCGGACGCACCCTCGGCGACGGCCAGTGGCACCCAGACGTCGGTCTGGGCCAGGCCACCGAACTCCATCGTCTGAGGTACGATGCCCACGACGGTGTGGGGCCGTCCGTCGAGGACCAGGGTCGTACCCAGGGCGCCGGGGTCCCGGCCCATGGAGCGCGACCAGAAGCCGTGAGACAGGAGCACGACCGGCTCGGCCCCCGGCACCACGTCCTCGGTCGCGATGCCCCGACCCCTGTGCGGCTCCGCTCCCCAGATCGAGAGGAAATCGGGGGTGATCGCCCCGGCCTGGATGCGAACGGGATCGCCCCTCCCCGTCAGGACCCGGGAGGTCGGCTCCATCGCCGAGGCGGCGTCCGCGCTCGCGAGGCCCGTGGCAACCTCCAGGTAGGTCGCCCTGGACACGGACTGGAGCGTGCGCCCCTGGACGTCGTCCCGGCCCCAGATGAAGGCCGTCCGCTCGGGCTCTTCCATGGGTAGATCGGCCATGAAGATCGCCGAGGCCATCGAGAAGATGGCGGTGTTGACCGCCATGGCCAGCGCGAGCGTGAGCACCGCCACGGCGGTGAAGGCAGGGCTCTTCCGCAGGGAGCGGACGGCGAAGCGGAGATCGGTGACGAGCCGGTCCATTCTGATTCCTCCGGGTGCCGTGTGTCGGGCGGCGGCCCGAGCCCGCCACCGCATGGTCAGGGCGGGTCCCACGGCGCGGAGGATCTGACTCCGCAGCCAGCGAAGGGCCTCCCGCCGTCCCCGCGTCTCGGCCAGGCCGCGGAAGCGCTCCTCCAGATCCCCTGCCCAGGCGTCCCTGTGGTCGGGTGGCAGGAGGAGGGCCAAGATGCGCTCGGCCCACCTCGGGAGGTCCGAGGGGTCGGACCGTCGTGGCCCCGCCGAGCGCGTCACGGAGCCACATCCAGGCCGGGGAGGTCCAGCCCGTCCCAGAGCGCCTCGAAGGCCCGACGCGACTCCATCAGGGCCTCACGACCGGGGTCCCGGAGCCCGTAGAAGCGGCGGGCCCGCCCACCTCGTTCCGGCGAGGGGGCCCCGATCTCGGAGACCAGGAGTCCCTTCCTCTCCATCCGGTCCAGCGCAGAGTAGACCGCCCCGACCGACACGTCTCGTCCGGTGCGGGTGCCGATCTCGTCGACGATGGCCATCCCGTACGCCTCGTCCTGTCCGAGGCGGGCCAGAGCCAGCAACACCACGTGCTCCAGCTCACCCAGGTTCTCTCCCTTCGCCATGGTCTCCCTTTTCTGCAAACGTGAAGATATGAGGTGGTACGGGACGCCGGCCGCGGGGGTTTCAGCCCGGGCGACCTCGGCGGATGCGTAGCCCGAGGAGCAGGGCGTAGCCTTCCGGGCACACGTCCCTCCTCCGCCTCCCCATGAGCCACCTCGAGATCCTTCCCGTCGACATCACGACCCTGGACGTGGACGCCATCGTCGATGCGGCCAGCTTTCGTCCGCTGGCCGACCATCCGTTGATGCCGGGACGCCCCTCCATCCCATGAGCGGATTCGAGCACCTGGCGGTCCTCGTCTCACTGATCCTCGGCCTCGGGATCACCCACCTCCTGGCCGGGGTGGGCCGCTCCGGGATCGGAGAGCCCGCTCGGCGGGAACGGACCACCCGGCCGGGTGGCTCGGGGAGGTTGCCGCGATCGCCGCCTGCGGACATGATGCTCGCCCTTTCCGATGATCCCCATCGCGCCCCTCGCGCCCGGACCTCCCGACACGTGCGGATTCCGGGCCACGATCTCCATACCGCCCTCGCCCATGAGCACCCTCCGAGCCGAGCTCGCCGACCTCCTGGCCTACACCGACTGGGCCGACCATCGCATGTTCATCGACCTCATCGACCTCGACGACGACGAGTGGGTCCGGGAGGTGGGCGGGAGCTTCGGGACCATCCAGGGAACGGCGGCTCACATCGTGTCCTCGGAGTGGGTCTGGCTGGAGCGGTGGCAGGGCCGGTCGCCGGGACGGGCGCCGGAGTGGATCCTGGACCCCGATCCCCGGGATCTGTACGACCGCTGGACGGGGATCGCGGAGGTACGCAGGACGTGGCTCCACGGTCTGTCGGAACAGGAGCTGACCGCCGACCTGACCTACCGACGCCTGGCCGGCGAGGAGCACACCGACCCGCTGCCCACCCTCGTGCGCCACGTGGTGAACCACTCGTCGTACCACCGGGGGCAGGTGGCGGCGTTCCTTCGGAACGTCGGGCGTGCCCCGACCTCATCCGATCTGGTGCTGTGGGCCCGCATGCGACGAGAGAACGGCCCGAGCGGCTCGCTCTAGCGGGCTGTAGCCGACCCGTACGGATCGTCCGAGAGGGGGCTGCCTGCGAATGATCGAGCATCTCGGCGCTGCGCCGGCGCCCGCCGACCCGGACTCCCCCGAACCGTGAATCCGAGGGTCACCGACCTCCTCCTCGCCGCCCCTCCCTTCGTGCTGGGCCTCGTCGCGACGTGGAGGCTGATCTGGCCCAGATGGAAGCTGGTGGGGAAGGCCGTGTTCTACTTCGGCGTCGTGGCACTCCTCTCGACCGTCATCGGGCACTGGAGCGTCCTGGTCGGCTGGCTCCATCAGCTGCTGGGCCTGGCCTTCCACATCCACTTCTCGCGCAAGCACGGTTTCTCGTGGTGGGCCGTGGAGGACCCCGAGCGCTACGTGGCCCTGAGCAAGGCCATGGTGGGCGTGGCCCCCGGCCCGGAGGAGGGATCGGCTGGACCCGACGCGAACGAGCGCCGGGCCACGGGACGCAGGGTGCCGGGTGCCGACGACGAGGAGGGCGGTTAGGGACGGCAGCCGAGGGGACGGCGCCGGGTCGGTGGAGGCCCACGAGAAACGGGCCCCGCCGGCGGGTGCCGACGGGGCCCGAGCCCTCCAGGGGGAACCGGCCTCAGTTCTTGATGTGGATCATCTCCGCGCAGGCCTCCTCGAAGGAGAAGTTCACTCCCCCGTCCGAATCCAAGGCCCGGACACAGATCCGGTATCCACCCGCCTTGTAGAGGGTCGCCTCGTGGAACTCGGCCAGGGTGCCGTAGCCGTCGAGCTCCTCCACCGTGAACTCGGTGTCGCCGCAGTCCTCGGTCTGGCCGACCGGGCAGAACGACGCTCCGGCTGACTCTCCCTCGTTCCCGTCAACGATCACCTGGAGCTTCACCCGCTCCATGGGCGTGCCGCCACCCGAGAGCGCCTGGACCCGGATCAGAGGCAGGGCCTGACCCACCCGCCCGTCCTGAGGCGGATCCACGAAGATCAGTCGACCACCGGGGTCGGCGGCCACCGGGGCCAGGGTGCTGAAGTCGATGGGCGATCCGCTGGACAGGGGCGTCCGGCGGTCGGTAATCAGCGCCGCGAAGAGGGGCTGGGGCAGGAGGGTCTCCGCGGCGAAGGCGAACATCCGCGTGAGGGCTCCGCCCGCGAGGGCCACCTCGTACTCCTCCCGGTAGAGGGCGCACGCGTCCTCGGTCAGACCCTCGTAGGGCTGCAGGATCGTCCCCTCCCGCTGGATCCGGTTCACCCGCTCCGGCGTGGACTCGTCCCCG
>DATHRY010000183.1:0-59845 GCA_035464715.1 Longimicrobiales bacterium | reverse complement strand
CTCGACCCGGAGCACATCTTCGGGGACCGGGATCCGGGGGACGCGGTGGAGGCGGCCACCTCGGGGTGAGGAGGGGACCGCGGGGGCGGTCAAGAGGGTCCGGCGGGGGGGCCTCGAGCGCTTGCGGGCCGGACCCGCACCACCGTACCTGTTAGGCGTGACGACCTGAACCCCGCGCGGGCCTCCCAGCCCGGGCGAACGCGTGGATCCGCGAGGTGACTTCGATGGCAGGCGAGACGACACGCACCACCCTCGTCCTCGATGGCGAGGAGGTGGCCTTCACCCCCGGCGAGACCCTCTTCCAGGTGGCGGAACGCCACGGGAAGGACATTCCCACGCTCTGCTACGACGACCGCCTGGAGGCCTTCGGTGGCTGCCGGCTGTGCGTCGTGGAGCTCGAGGGTGCCCGGAACCCCGTGGCGTCGTGCACCACCGCCGCCGAGCCCGGGATGCGGGTCACCACCCGGAGCGGGACGCTGGAGATGCACCGCCGGGTCCTGATGGAGCTGGTGGCCAGTGAGAACAGGACGGTGGACGTCGATCCCCTCTCGGGCTACGCCTCCCAGGAGATGGCCACGCTGGTGGACCGGTACGAGGCCCGGACCGGGCGCTTCCAGGGCGCGAAGAGCGGTCGCTCGCGGCCCGACGATCCCAACCCCTTCATCCTCCGGGACTACGAGAACTGCATCTCCTGCTACCGCTGCGTGCGGGTGTGCGCGGAGCAGCAGGGCGACTACGCCATCAGCGTGAAGAACCGGGGCTTCGACACGCAGATCACGGTCGAGTTCGACGGCCTCCTCAAGGGGTCGTCCTGTGTCTTCTGCGGACAGTGCGTCCAGACCTGTCCCACGGGGGCGCTGGCGGACATCAAGGCGCTGGCGAAGAAGGACGTCCCCGGCGAGACGAAGAAGACGCGAACGATCTGCCCCTACTGCGGCGTCGGGTGCGCCGTGGACATGCTCACCCGGGACGACGTGGTGGTGGGGATCCAGCCGGCCATGGACGGGCCGGCGAACGAGGGCGCCCTGTGCGTGAAGGGGCAGTTCGCCTTCGACTTCATCCAGCACCCGGACCGGCTCAAGACCCCCTTCGTCCGGGGAGAGGACGGCGAGCTCCGTCCCGCAACCTGGGACGAGGCGCTGGACAAGGCGGCGGCCGGCCTGCTGGAGGCGGTGGATCGTCATGGCCGACATTCCCTGTACGCCGTGGCCTCGGGCCGTGCGCCCAACGAGGCGGCCTACCTGATGCAGAAGTTCGTGCGGGCGGGGTTGGGGACCAGTTACATCGACAATTGCAGCCGTGCCTGACACGCTCCCACAGTCGCCGGTCTGGCGGCAACGATCGGGCGGGGCGCCATGTCGAACCCGCTCCGGGACATGGAAAAGCCCGATGTGATCTTCTGCATCGGCACGAACATGACCGAGGCCCACCCCGTGGCGGCCACCCGGATCAAGAAGGCCATCGCCCGGGGTGCGAAGCTGGTGGTGGCGGATCCGCGGCACATCGGCCTCGCCGACCTCTCGGACCTGTTTCTGCAGCTCCGGGTGGGGTCCGACGCCGCCCTCCTCCTGGCCATGGCCCACGTCATCGCCCGGGAGGGGCTGGTGGACCCGGCCTTCATGGAGGCCCGCACCGTCCAGGGGGAGGATTTCCTGGAGCACGTGCAGGAGTTCACGCCCGAGTGGGCTCAGGAGATCACCGGCGTGGACGCGGCCCTCATCGAGGAAGCGGCGCTCCTCTACGGCCGGGCCGAGCGCGGTGCCATCTACTACACGCTGGGCATCACCGAGCACATCTGCGGCGTGGACAACGTCCAGAGCCTCTGCAACCTGGCCCTCATGACCGGCAACGTCGGCCGCGAGGGGACGGGCATCAATCCCATGCGGGGGCAGAACAACATCCAGGGGGCGGGGGACTGCGGGGCCATTCCGAACAACTACCCCGGCTTCCAGTCCGTCACCGATCCGGCGAACCAGGCCAAGTTCGAGGCCGCCTACGGACGCCCCATCGACGCCGAGAAGGGAATCACCAAGGTGAAGGCCCTGGACCTGGCCGGGGACCGCATCCGGGCCATGTTCATCGACGGCGAGAACACCGTCGTCACGGACCCGAACCGGGACCACTGCGAGCACGCGCTCCGGAGCCTCGACTTCCTGGTGGTGGCGGACCTCTTCATGACCGAGACCGCCGCCCTGGCGGACGTGGTCTTCCCGGTGGCGGGCTGGGGCGAGGTCGACGGCACCCAGACGAACACCGAGCGCCGCATCCAGCGGCTCCGGGCCGCCGTGCCGCCCCAGGGCGAGGCGAAGCCGGACTGGTGGGTGATCTCGGAGCTGGCCAAGCGCATGGACTTCCAGGGCTTCGACTACGCCGGCCCCCACGAGGTCTTCAACGAGCTGTGCGAGCTGTCCGGCACCTACCACGGCGTGGACTGGGACAAGGTCGAGGACGGGGCCTACCAGTGGCCGATCCCCTTCGAGGGGCACCCGGGGACGCCGCGCCTGCACGAGGACGGCTTCATCAACGGGCGGGGCGTCTTCAAGCTGATCCGCTACCGGGATCCCGCGGAGACCGTCGACGACGACTACCCGGTGTGGCTCACCACCGGCCGTCGGCTCCAGTCGTACCATTCCCGGACCCAGACCGGCCGGTCCGCCGGGATCGACTACCTGCTTCCCGAGGAGCTCCTGGAGGTCCATCCGGACGACGTGGAGGCCTGGGGCCTGACCGACGGGGGCTGGGCGCGCATGGCGTCGCGCCGGGGGGCGATCCGGATCCGGGTGCAGGCCACGAACCGCTCCCCCCGGGGGACGGTGTTCGCCTCGTTCAGCTTCAACGACGTCCCGGTGAACGTCCTGACCGGCGCCGGCTACGACCCGGTCACCGACACCGCCGAGCTGAAGGTCTGTCCGGTACGGGTGGAGCCCGCCGAGGGGCCGGGATCCGGCACGCAGGACGTGGCGGCGGACTGATCCCTGCAGCGGTTGCCGGGCCAGAGGCCGGCTCCCGGGGGGAACTCCGTGGGTCCGGGGCGTGTCCATGGCTCCATGGGAAAGCGACGTCCGGCCCGCCCCTCCACCAGCGCACCTCGGACCCTCCACGGGGCCGTGGTGGTCGCCGAGGTGGACCTGCACGGCTTCGACGTGGAGCGGGCCGAGGTCCGGGTGGAGTCCTTCCTCCGGACCTGGTCCGTCCGGGAGCCCGGCGCAGTGGTGCGCATCATCACCGGCCGGGGGGTCGGGTCCGGCGGACCCGCCGTCCTCCAGTCCGCGATCCGCGAGGCCC
Source organism: Longimicrobiales bacterium (assembly GCA_035464715.1). Taxonomy (GTDB): domain Bacteria; phylum Gemmatimonadota; class Gemmatimonadetes; order Longimicrobiales; family Gaopeijiaceae; genus Gaopeijia. The sequence continues at coordinate 56,560 of DATHRY010000183.1, read as the reverse complement.
TGGCCGGCTGGGCCGGGACCTGGGTGGCCGACTGGTCGGTGGATCGTGGCGCCGGCGCCTATCTCGTGCGCCTCAGGACGTAGACTTCTCGCCGTGACAGCCCCGGGGGGATGGCGTACTCTTGGGCGTCTCAAGCCCACCCGACCCCGAGGCCGATCCATGCTCGTCCATCGATCCCTGTCCCGGCTCCTGCTCGCCGGGGCTCTCCTGGCCCTGCCCGCGGCAGCCTCCGCCCAGACCGTCGCCGCCGACATCCAGCGGCAGGAGCAGCTCACCGGCAAGCGGGTCCTGGACCATGCCGTCTACGACACCTGGCGCAGCCTCGACGACGAGGCCATGACCGCCGACGGGCGGTGGATGACCTTCCGCTACGTGCCCGGCGAAGGGGACGCCGAGCTCGTCCTCCGCCGCACCGATCAGGACCGGCTCATCACGGTTCAGCGCGGGGATGCCGCCACCTTCACCGACGACGGCGCCTGGGCCGTGTTCACCATCGAACCCGCCCACGCCGCCGTCCGGCAGGCCCGCCGGGACGAGGTGCCCCGGGACGAGATGCCCGACGACACCCTGGGGATCGTGCGCCTCGACGGAGACTCGGACGCCGTGACCCGGATCCCCGGTGTCACGTCCTTCCAGGTCCCCGACGAGGGGGCATGGGTGGCCTACACCCTGGAGGTCGCGGACGAGGACGAGGAGAACGAGGAGGAGGCCGCTCCCGAGGAGCCCGAGGAAGAGGAGGAGGGCTCCGACGAAGAGGAGTCGGACAGGCCCGAGCGGGGGGAGGGACGGACCCTGGTCCTGCGGAACCTGGCGTCGGGTGTCGAGACCCGCTTCGAGAACGTGCGGGAGTACCGCTTCACCGGCGACGCCGCGGCCCTGGCGTTCACCCGGGTCACCGAGGACGGGTCCGGAGACGGGGCCTTCGTCGTGGAGCTGGGCGACGACGAGGAGCGGGTGCTGCACCAGGGCATGGGCCGCTACGCCGAGCTGGCCACCGCCCCCGAGGGCGACGGCATCGCCTTCCTGACCGACGCCCCGGACTGGGCCGCCGACACCCCCGAGTTCACGCTCATGGTCGCGGAAGGCGGGAACGGAGCGGCACGCGCCCTCGCCACCACGGGGCACGATGGGGTGCCCGATGGCTGGGTGGTCAGCGAGCACGGCACCCTGGAGTTCTCCCGTACCGGCCGCCGCCTCTTCTTCGGCACGGCGCCCCGGCCCATGGAAGAGGTGGAGGACACCCTGCTGGAGGCCGACCGGGTCGAGGTGGACATCTGGAACTGGAAGGACCCCTACCTGCAGCCCATGCAGCTGGTCCAGCTGGACGACGAGCTGGAGCGGACCTACCGCTCCGTCGCCCACCTGGACGACGGGGACCGGGTGGTGCAGCTGGCCACCGACGCGATGCCCGAGGTGACGCTGGCCGACGAAGGCGAGGCGGACTACGCCGTCGGAGCCAGCGACCTGGCCTACCGCCCGCTCGTGTCCTGGGACGGGAGCTACGAGGACGTCTACGCGGTGGACGTGCGGGACGGCTCCGCCCGCCTGGTGCGGGAGAGGCTCCGGGGCTTCGGTGGGGGTCGGCCCTCGCCGGAGGGCACCTACCTCACGTGGTGGGACGAGGAGGCCCGGGCCTGGATGGTCGCCCCCGCCGCCGGTGGGGAGCCGGTGAACCTCTCGGCGGGCATCCCCCATCCCACCTGGGACGAGCTGGACGATCACCCCCAGGGCCTCCCTCCGGAGGCGTTCCCCGTCTGGACCGAAGGGGACCGTGAGGTGGTGGTGGCGGACCGCTACGACCTGTGGGTGGTGGATCCCGCGACAGGAGAGGCCAGGAGCCTCACCGAGGGCAGGGGCCGCGACCAGGGCATCCGCTTCCGTTACACCGCCGTGGATCCGGATGCCCGGGCCATGCCCCGGGACGAAGACATCCACCTGACGGCCTTCGACTATGCGACGAAGGCGTCGGGCATCTACCGGGACCGGGTGGAGGGGACCGATCCGCCCCGGATGATCGTCTACGGGGACCGGCAGTATTCCGGCCTCCGCAAGGCCGAGGACGCCGACGTGTGGGTCCACTCCTGGAGCACCTTCCAGGACTATCCGGAGCTCTACGTGTCCGGTCGCTCGCTTCGGGACGCCCGGCGCATGACGGAGACCAATCCGCAGCAGGCCGAGTATTCGTGGGGGACCGCGGAGCTCACGGAGTGGACCTCCACCGACGGCACGCCTCTTCAGGGCATCCTGTACAAGCCCGAGGGCTTCGACCCGTCGCTGGAGTACCCCATGATGGTGTACTTCTACGAGCGCATGTCCGATGGGCTGCACCGGCACATCACGCCCACCCCCGGAAGCTCGTCCATCAACTTCGCCCTGTACGTGAGCCGGGGATACGTCCTCTTCGTCCCGGACATCCCCTACAAGATCGGCTGGCCGGGGGAGAGCGCCATGAACGCCGTGGTGCCGGGCGTGCTGGACATCCTGGACGAGGGGTACGTCGATCCGGAGCGGGTCGGGGTGCAGGGCCACTCGTGGGGCGGCTACCAGATCTCGTACATGGTGACCCGCACGAACCTCTTCGCCGCGGCGGAGGCCGGGGCGCCGGTGGCCAACATGACCAGCGCCTACGGCGGGATCCGCTGGGCCAGCGGCATGAGCCGGATGTTCCAGTACGAGCGCACCCAGAGCCGCATCGGGGGGACGCTGTGGGACGCCCAGCACCGCTACATCGAGAACTCGCCCCTCTTCATGGCCGACAAGGTGGAGACGCCGGTCCTGATGATGCACAACGACGAGGACGGCGCGGTGCCCTGGTATCAGGGCATCGAGTTCTTCGTCGCGCTCCGGAGGTTGGAGAAGCCGGTCTGGCTCCTCAACTACAACGGCGAGGGGCACGGCCTCGGCGAGCGGGCCAACCGCAAGGACTGGTCGATCCGCATGCAGCAGTTCTTCGACCACTTCCTCATGGACGCGCCGGCGCCGGTATGGCTGGAGGAGGGGGTGCCGGCCACATTGAAGGGGCGGACGCTCGGCCTGGAGCTGATCGCGCCCACACGACCGATTTCCGACGAACAGGGAGGGGGATGATGAGAGGGACCGACGAGACGAACGGCCGGTGGGTCGGACCGCGCAGGGAAGCCACCCGGGTATGGGGAGGCGTCCTGGCCGGTGCCGTCCTCCTCCTCGGGACGGGAGCCGTGGAGGCACAGATCACGGCGAGTCCGCGCTCCACCGTGACCCAGAACATCACGGGGACGGAGGTGGTCATCGACTACAGCCGTCCCTCGGCCCGGGGACGGGATCCTCTCTTCGGCAAGGTCGTCCCGTGGGGCGAGGTGTGGACGCCCGGGGCCAACACCAACACCACGATCCACTTCAGCGACAGCGTGACCGTGAACGGCCACGACGTCCCGCCGGGGACCTACGGGGTGTGGATCCAGGTGCTCGAGCGTGGGCCCTGGCAGTTCGTGCTTCACCCCGACACCGCCCTGTTCCACACGCAGCATCCGACGGTCGAGAGCGGTTTCCTGAGCTTTCCGGTGGAACGGCAATGGGGAGACGACTTCATCGACACCCTGATTCTCGACCTCCAGAACCTCCGGGCCGATGGCGCGGATCTGGTCATGTCGTGGGGGCTCAACCGGGTGTCCGTACCCATCGGCGTCGACCCGGGCTACGTGATGACGGTCGAGGCCGACGAGGCGGCGCGCTACACCGGCGAGTGGGTCATGGACCAGTCACGGAACTTCCCGCCCGGGGTCGAGACCGCCGAGGACGCCGCGGCGATGATCGAGCGGATGACCGCCGGCATGACGCCCGAGATGGCGGGCGCGGTGCGGCGCATGAACGACCTCATGATGGAGCCCTACACCTTCTCCATCGAGCACGACGAAGAGGGACGCCTGGTCTATCTGGACCCCGTTCTCGCCGAGTGGTGGATGACCGAGCTGCCCGGGATCAAGGGCATCCTGCTGCCCCGGGCCGAGGGGATCTTCGACACCGGTGCCCTCCTCATGGGTGACCTGGCCTCCGCCGAGGCGGATGGGCCCAGCGGGGGCTTCTGGGAGTTCGAGTTCGACGAGGATGGCCGGGCCGTCCGATTGGTCGGCCGCGCCCAGCGGGACGACCGGATCATCCTCGAGGCCACCCGGGCCGACGGGAGCGGAAGCTGAGGAAGCGCGCCGGTCCGGACCTCCAGAGGTCCGGGTCGTTCTGCCCGTCCCGCTGCGCCCGTTCGGCCGGACGGGGGTGGAGGCTGGGCCTGGCTCTCGCCCTCGTCGTCGCCCCCGGGGCGTCCGCCCAGGTGCTGGCCAGCGAGCGGGCCTCGCTCACCCAGGTGATCTCCGGTACGGAGATCGCCGTGGAGTTCAGCCGGCCCTCCGCCCGGGGTCGCACGGACCTCTTCGGCGGCGAGGTGCACTGGGGCGAGGTCTGGACGCCCGGCGCGAACATGAACACGGTGCTCCGGGTCTCGAAGGCCGTGACGGTGAACGGGGAGCCCGTGGACTCGGGTTCGTACGGCGTCTGGATCCAGGTGGTGGAGGAGGGGCCCTGGCGGTTCATGCTGCACCCCGTGGACACCCTCTTCCACACGGTCCACCCGCCCCTGGAGGAGGGGATCCTCGTCGTGGACATGGCGCGGACGAGCGACGCGCCCTTCGTGGAGTCCCTCCGCCTGGACCTGCAGGACCTCCGGGCCACCGGAGCCCGTCTCGAGGTGGCCTGGGGCTCCGAGCGGGCGTCGGTCGAGCTCGGGATCGACCCCGGCTACGTGCTGACGGTGGCCCCGGAGGAGGCCGGGCGCTATGTGGGCGCGTGGACGCTGGACGAGACCGGATCGCGGCCCCCCGACGAGATGATCGAGGAGATCCGGAGCACCGTGCCCCCCGACGAGATCTCCGCCTTCGAGACGTGGCTCGAGACGGTGTCTCGGCCCCAGCCGGTGGAGATCGTCCACGAGGAGGATCGGTTGATCCTCCGGCACCCGGCCCAGGACCGGATCATGGAGAGCATGGAGGGGCCGGGTTTCCAGACCGTGCTGATGCCCCTGGCCGAAGGCATCTTCGAGCCGGGGCTCCTCTTCCGGGGCGAGCTGGCCGGGGCCGGCAACCGGGGGATCTACGAGTTCGAGTTCGACGACGCCGGACGCGCCGTCGGTTTCCTCATCCGGGATCCGTCCGACGCCCTCGCGGGGTCGGGGGTCCGGAGGGCGGACGGCTCGTAGGGGCTGGATCCACCGCAGCGTGCACGGGGCACCCGCAGAACCGCTGACACGCGATCGCGCCGGGCCGGGACCGTCGAGAACGTCGCCCCGCCCCGCCCTCAGCGGGCGCCGGCCCCTGCCGCCTCCTGCCGCATCTCGTCCTCCAGCGCCGCCAGCTCCCGCTCGTCGCGGAAGGCCAGGCGGTCCGGGTCGTTCAGGTAGTCCTGCAGGGCGTCGGCCGGAGGCAGGGCCAGTGGCTCGTCCTCCGGGGCGGAGGATCCGTCGCCCACCAGGGTGTCGGACGTTTCCGACGCCAGCGCCTCGTCGAAGGTCGCCAGGTCCCGCTCGGAGGCGGTGGCCGCGTCGTCGTCGCTGGCGTAGACCACCCGGCCCACCACCCGCTTGTCGAGCCCGACCGCCCGGCGGAGCTTGTGGGCCGCCGCCATGGCGGTCCGGAAGCCGGGGAAGCGGAACCGCGTGTCGCCGTCGGGCTCCACCTCGACTTCGCCGTCGAATTCCGCCACCAGCCGGTCCAGGGTGCCGGAGACGTCCACCCGGCGGTGGCGCTTGTCGTCCAGGGTGTCGTGCACCAGCGCCTCGGCGTCCTTCAGGCTCACGGACCCGGCGTCGTTCCCCTGGAGCGCCGACCGCGAAACGAGGCTCAGCAGCGTCTTCCGCACGTTGCGGGAGGCCCGCCGCGCGTTCTCCCGCAGGACGCCCGGAATCCGCAGGGCCGGCACCGCGAAGAAGAGAGCGCTGAAGACCACCGGGATCCAGATCAATCCGACCTCGGCCGCCGTCCCGCCGATGCCGAGGCGAGGGAAGATGAACCAAGGGGCCGTGGCCGCAGCCGCGAGGTTGAAGGCGTTCAGTCCGACGATGGCGACGTTGCTCCCGGCGCTGTTCCCGGTCAGCGGCGCGGGCGGCTCCAGCCGGCGCCATGCGGCGGGCAGGTTCCCGTCCCGCACCGGGCCGCCGGCGCTCACCATGAGCGCCGGGAAGAGGTAGACCAGGGTCCCGTCGTCCGTGACCTCGACCTCGCCGTCGTGGGCCACCATGAGGCGACCCAGCTCCGACTCGGCGTCCTCCAGGGTCATTCCCGTGGCCTGGACGAGGTCCGCGGCGGAGACGGCTCCCTGCCGGGCCCGGATGAAGCGGAGAAGCTCCCGGTCCCTCCGTTCGGGGGTCAGCTCCGGCTCGTCGGGTCCGAAGACGAAGGCGAACACCTTCTTGTAGAACGGCGGGCCCTGGGGACGCTCCCCACGCCGCCGGGCTCCCTGGCGCCCGTAGTAGTCGCCGTAGTAGGGCCGGCCCCAGCCCCACCGGGGCGACCACAGCCAGTACCAGAGCCAGAAGCTCGGGAAGTGGCCGCCGCCGCCCCGGCGATCCCCGCCGCCGCCGAAGTCCCCGTCGCCGTCACGGTTCGCCAGGAGGGCCGCGATCATCAGGGCCAGGAAGATCACCGCGTAGACCACCAGGACCACGGCGATCACGACCTTGAACGTGGTCTTGAAGATCGACCAGGCATTCTCCCGCAGCCGGGTCAGGAAAGGGACCGCGTCCCGGCGGATCATGCCCGGGTCGAAGCGATAGACGAGGTCCCCCCGTTCGCCGACCGCGAGGTGGCCGCGGTGCATCTCGAGGAGCGTCTTAAGCGCGTCCTCCGCCCGGGCCTGGGGCAGCCCCGTGGCGGAAGAGACGTCGCCCACCGTGGCCGTGCCCTTCATGCGGCGAAGGGCCTGCCGGACGGTGCGGGTGTCCTCTGTGGGTACGACGGCCTGGGCCGTGCTCATGCGCTGCCTCTCTCAGGGTCCAGGGGGGGACGGTGCCGGTCTTCGTACCCCTCTACGGAGCGGGGATCCGGTGCCCTCAACCCGGCCCCCCCGACCCGGACAGGAGGAGCCGGGCGGCCTGCTCCCGGACCCGGTTGATGACCCCGCGGGTGTCGGGCCCGTTTTCGTCTCCGCCTGCCGTGTTGAAGGCCGCGATGATGCCGCGGCCTCCGTCGGGGTCGAACAGGATGAAGGAGAAGAAGGAGCGCTGGCTGCCGGTGTGCCCCACAAGCCCTCGGTCGGGGTACAGGAAGAAGGTCAGGCCCATCCCCTCGTGGCCGAGCTCCATCTCCCGGATCGGCACGACCTCGTCCCACATCTCCTCGAGGCTCGCGCGGGAGAGCACGCCCCGGGCGGCGTCGCCCTCCGCCCGGCCGGTCAGGAAGGCGATCCAGCGAGCCAGGTCGCCCACCGTGCCGTTCAGTCCGCCGTTGGAGACCGTGATCCCGGTGTTGAAATCCCCGTTGGCCACCGGCTCGCCCCCCTCGACCCGGTAGTTCTCGGAGCGGTGCTCCGCCAGGTGCCAGGGCGCCACGTCGAAGTAGGCCGTCTCCATCCCCAGGGGCCGGAACACGTTCTTCTCGACGTAGGCCTCGTACACGTCCCCGGTGACGGCCTCCACCACGCGGCCCAGGAAGACGATCCCTGGGTTGGAGTACTGGAACCGGCTCCCGGGCTCGAACTCGATCCGGGTCCACGGCATCATCGCAGCCAGCTCGTCCCAGCGGGTGGGCTCCCAGGGCTGCCAGGGCTCTCCTCCGTCCCAGGGCCACGTCGAGCCCCTGAAGCCGGCCGAGTGGGAAAGGAGATGCCGCAGGGTGACCTCCTCCATCGAGCCGAAGGAGTTGTGGACACCCCGGAGCTCGGGCACCCAGCGGACCACAGGGTCGTCGAGGTCCAGCAGGCCCCGGTCCCTGAGCTGCAGGATGGCCACCCCCGTGAACGTCTTGGTGATGCTGGCCCAGTGGAAGAGGGTGGCCGCGTCCACGGGGCGATCCCGGGCCAGGTCGGCCATGCCGGAGTGGGCCCGGGCGGCGATCCGGCCGTCGTCCACCACGGCCAGGGAGGCCCCGACGATCCCCGCGCGCTCGACCTCGGCCTCCCAGAAGCCCACCAGCTCCGTCCAGGCAGCCCGGGCTTCGTCGCCGGGCAGGCCGGCCTGGGCCCGGGCGGCGGTGGGGAGCCAGCAGAGGAGCAGAAGAGCCGGGACGGCGCCCGGGATCCGGAAGGGCGTCGCGGTCTGGGGCGGGGAGGGCGCGGCAGGCATGAGGATCCGGGATCGCGGGGTGGGCGGGCAGGGTGTGGTGAACGGGTGCGAGGTCACCGGGACAGCAGGAAGAGGGCGTCCAGGACCACGGTCCCGCGGTCGCGGACGACGAGTCCCGCTTCCACCACGTTCCCGGTCCCGCCCCCTCCGCTGTAGCGGAACAGCTCCAGGGTACGCAGGTCCTCTCCTTCTCGCACGACTTCCAGCTCCACGGCGCTGGCCGGGCGGACGTGCATGGCCTGGAAGAGGGTGTCCCCGAGGGCGAGCGTCAGGCAGCTCTCGCACCCACCGGCGTCCTCCGCGGTATCGAACCGGATCACCAGGGACATGTCGTCCCACGTGACCTCCTCGCCGTGGACCACGCCGCCGCCCCGCCCCTGGAAGGTCCCGAGCCACCCCAGCGCCGGATCCTGGGGCGACAGTGGGTCACCGCCACCGGTGGCGGCGGGGTCGGCGGGCCCCGGGTCGCAGGCGAGGGCCGCCCACAGCAGGGGGACAGCCGGAAGGGTCAGGAGCCGTGGGAACATGTCGGACGCCCGTGGAATCTTGCCGTGTGGCCTCGGGTACCCTATGTCGAGCCCTCCCCCCACGCCACCAACCAGCACCACCATGAATCGAGTCCTCGCCATGCTTCTCCTCGCCGCCGTGACGGCGCCCGGCCTCCTCGCCCAGGACGACCACGCGGAGCGGGTCCGTCGGGTGCTGGCCACCACGCCCCTCATCGACGGCCACAACGACCTCCCCTGGGCCATCCGCGAGGACGAGACGGCCCCCATGGACGTCGCCGCCTACGACCTCCGGCGGACGACCCCCGGCCACACGGACCTCGCCCGCCTCCGGGCGGGGGGGCTGGGAGCCCAGTTCTGGTCCGTGTACATCCCCTGCGACGTGGAGGGGCCGGGTGCCGCCCGGGTCCAGCTCGAGCAGATCGACATCGCCCAGCAGGTGATCCGGAGGTATCCCGAGGCCTTCGGGGAGGCCCACTCCGCGTCGGAGATCGAGGAGGAGTTCGGCCGGGGGCGCATCGCATCGCTCCTGGGCATGGAGGGCGGCCACGCCATCGAGAACTCCCTCAGCGCGCTCCGGGCGTACTACGCGACGGGGGTCCGCTACATGACCCTCACCCACGGCTGCAACACCGACTGGGCCGACTCGGCCACCGACGACCCGGTGCATGGCGGGCTCACCGAGTTCGGCCGGGAGGTAGTCCGGGAGATGAATCGGATGGGGATGCTGGTGGACCTGTCCCACACCTCCCCCGAGACGATGTACGACGTCCTGGACGTCGCCGACGCCCCGGTGATCTTCTCCCACTCGTCGGCCCGAGGGGTCACGGATCATCCCCGGAACGTTCCCGACGACGTCCTGCGGCGTCTCCCGGAGAACGGCGGTCTGGTGATGGTCACCTTCGTCCCCTCCTTCGTGAGCGACGCCGTCCGGCTGTACGAGGGTCCCGACGCCGACGCTCCTCGGGCCACCCTGGCAGACGTCGCCGATCACATCGAGCACATCCGCGACGTGGCCGGAATCGACCAGGTTGGGATCGGGGGCGACTTCGACGGCATCACCAGCGTGGTGCAGGGCCTGGAGGACGTCTCCACCTATCCCGCGCTCCTCGAAGAGCTGTCCCGCCGGGGATGGAGCGATGCCGATCTCCGGAAGCTGGTGGGGGAGAACGCCCTCCGGGTGATGCGGGAGGCCGAGGCCGCGGCCCGGCGCCTCCAGCGCCTGCGGGAGCCCTCGACGGCCACGATCCAGGACCTGGACGGCCTGGTGGGTGAGGAGCAGGACGCTGCCGGGAGCCTCGACGGGGAGACCCTCGGGCGCGGGCCCGACGAGGGTGCCGCGGCCACGGCGGATCTGGCCGGCGGGGCCCGGGACGGGAGGGGCGCGGCGTGACCCATCCCCTGCGCACCCGACCGGGTCCCGACGAACTTCCGGAGTACTACCTGGGGTACGTCGATCGACTGGGCCCGGTCGATGCCGTGCTCCCGGCGCTCCGGGATCAGGCCCACGAGCTCGTCGCCTTGGTGGGAGGTCTGGACGAGGCCCGCCAACGCCACCGGTACGCCGAGGGGAAGTGGTCCGTCCGGGAGGTCGTGGGGCACCTGGTGGACACGGAGCGGGTGTGTCAGATGCGGGCCCTCTGGTTCGCCCGCGGGGACGGACAGCCCCTTCCCGGCTTCGACGAGAACCGCTGGGCGGACACCTCCCGTGCCGGCGACCTCCCCATGGGGGCCATCCTCGAGGAGCATGCGGCCGTGCGGGAGAGCACGCTGCTCCTGTTCCGCAACCTCGACCTGGACGCCCTCCGCCGGCGGGGCGAGGCGAACGGGCAGACCTTCCAGGCCGGGGCGATGGCCTGGTTCTTCCTGGGCCACGAGGCCCATCACATCGCGATCCTGAGGGAACGCTACGGGCTGTGACCGACGGACGACGCCGCGCGGTCCGTCCGGGGGAATCCGGAGAGGGCCCGTGACCGAGACGGTTCGACCCCGGCGGCGGGACCGGGCCCAGGAGGAGGCCTGGATCCGGGCCTACCTGGAACGGGCCCCCTGGGGGGTGCTGGCCCTCGCCGCGGGTACCTCGGCCCCCCATCTCAACAGCAATCTCTTCCTGTACCGACCGGCACCGGATCGCATCTACGTCCACTCGGCCCGGATCGGTGCGTTGCCGGACGGACTGGAGGGGTCGGACGGGGTGCCGGCGAGCTTCACCGCCGTAGGCATGGGGCGGCTCCTTCCTGCGGACACGGCCCTGGAGTTCAGCGTCGAATACCACGGCGTGGTGGCCCGGGGGCGGGCGACCACGGTCCGGGACGGGGACGAGGCCGAGTCGGTCCTCCAGCAGTTGCTGGAGAAGTACGCTCCCCATCTGGCGCCGGGGCGGGACTACCGCCGGATCGTCCCCGAGGAGATGAAGCGAACCGCGGTCCACCGTCTCGACATCGAGTCGTGGAGCGGCAAGCAGAAGGCGGTCGGGGAGCATCCCGGTGCCTTCCCCCTGGACCCGCTGACCGTGCCCTTCGAGCCGTAGGGGTGCCGCGGGCGCCTTCCTGCCGGGGAGGCGATTCCTACGAGGTGGCCAGGCGGTGGGGGGCGGGGGCGAGCCGATCCGCTTCCGCCACCAGCCCGCGGGCGTCCAGCGCCATCCCGTCCGCGCCGGCGGCGCGCCAGAGCCGCTCGCTGCCCGAGAAGGCCTGACCTCCCACCAGGACGGGCAGGCCGGACAGCTCCGGATCGCTGCGGAGCGCGGCCACGAGGCGCTGAAGGGAGGGAAGGTGGATCTCCAGTGTGACCGACACGGCCAGGAGGTCGCACGGCACGCCGCGGAGGTAGTGGAGGCACTCCTCGACCGGAGTGTGGCTCCCGAGGAAGTGGACCGTCCACCCTGCGGCCCGGAGGACTTCCGCCGCCATCCAGGCCCCGAACTCGTGGGCCTCCGTGGGGGCGGTGGCCACCACGGCGATGCGACCGTGCGTGTCGCTCGACGCGTACTCCAGTCCGGCCAGGAGCCGGGCCACGAGAGCCGAGGCGATGTGCTCCTGGGCCGGCGTGATCCGGCCGTCCTCCCACTGGCGGCCGATCTCGTACAGGGCCGGCTGCAACAGGTCCACGAAGACGTCGGGGAGGGTCACCCCCTCGTCCATGGCCCGCCGCAGGATCGATCGGGCGCCGGGGCCGTCCCCCAGCAGCAGCGCCTCGCTGAGCCGTCGATCGCCCCCCTCCTGGGCCGCCGCCTTCGGGATCGCGTCGATCGGCACCCATGCGGCGGGATGCTCCGCCATCCACTCCAGGACCCGGACGATGGGCGCGGACCGGACCCCCATCTGGTCCTCGATCGCCCTCTTCCACAGCTCCGGAAGGACGTCCAGATAGTCCCCGGACAGCCCCCGGGCCAGGTATGCCGACAGCATGCGCGGCAGCCCGCGCGTCACGAGTTCCGGGAGGCCGAGGGTCAGGATGCAGGCCAGGAAGGCGGCGATGTGACGGTTGAGCTCCCGGACGACGGAGGCTGGAGCGTCCCCGAGGAGCACGCCGAGATCGGGCCTCCGGAAGAGCGCCGCGTCCACGCGGGCCACGACATGGGCCCGGACGCCGTCATAGGCCTCCGCCACGTCGCGGGGGATGGGAAGCGCCAGGGAGTGACGATCCATTCCCTGGGCCTGCGGGACGACGGTGCCGGTCGAGGACATTCGGGCAACGTAGGCGCCACTGCCTATTTGGCGCAATGCGAGGCTCGGGGGGCGGGGTCAGGTCTGCTCGGCGAGCCAGCGCAGGGCCTCCTCCCGGTCCCGGAAGGGGCTCGCCTTCAGCCCCTTCTGGACCGCGAAGGCCGTGCCCATCCGCATCAGGTCCTGCAGGATGTCCCCTCGAACCAGCACGGCCACGCGTTCGAGGGCTTCGCCACGGTCCGCGAAGAAGGCGGCGGTGGCGGCGAGCTCTTCGTCGGTCCGTCCGTCGAGCGAGGCGGCCCCGCTCAGGTCCAGGAGCACCCGGGCGGGGGAGGGGACCCCGGTGTCCGCCAGGCCGGTGGCCGTCACCCGGTGGAGCTCGTCCTGGGTGTAGTCGCCGTCGACGGCGATCACGAGGATCGGACCTGCGAGGGCATGGTGCACCGGCATCGATCAGCTCCCTCCCAGGGCGTCGACCTGGCGGGTGAGGGTCTGGAGCATCCCGGCGAAGAACGCCGCCTGGGCCTCCTCGTCCCCGGTGAGGGGACCCACCCGGCTCGACACGCTTCCGGCGAGCCGTCGCAGCCGGCTCCGGAGCTCGACGGCCTGCCGCTCCAGGTCCCGGGCGTCGGCGGCGTTCCGGGAGTCCGCCGCGGTCAGCCGTTCCGCCAGCTCCTCCGCCCGATCCGCCAGCCGGCCCGCGGCCACCTCCAGGAGCTGGATGTTGAACAGCTCCTCGGTCCACGTCACGCGGACGGCGTCTTCGACGTCCTCCCGTGGGTCGGGGCGCACCACCATGGGCTTCTCCGCGACGAGACCGCCGGCGTTGAGCCGTACCGTGTAGCGACCCGGGAGGACCGGCGGGCCCTGGGGCCCGTCCTCGCGCTCGTCTTCCAGGCCCAGGGACATGCGGAGGTTCCAGACGGTCCGGTTCACCTGGCCGGCCCGGGCGTCGGGCACCGGGATGGAGGCCAGGGCTCCCCCCCCGGCGTCGTGCACCGTCAGGGAGACGGCCGAGGCGTCGGTGCCTTCGGCCAGCCAGAAGTCCACGATCCCCCCGGCGGGCGGGTTCTCGCCCCGGAAGATCATGTCGCCGGTGTGGCCCCGCTCGCTCCGATACCGGATCTGCCAGGCGTCCTCCATGGCGAAGAGGTGGGCCGGGGCCGCCCGGACGGTGCCGTCCATCTGCTGGAAGGCGTTCACGTCGTCCACGATCCAGATGCCCTGGCTGTGGGTGCCCAGGACCAGGTCGTTGTCCCGGGGATGCACCAGAAGGTCGTTGAAGGCCATGGTGGGCATCCCCAGGTCCAGCTCCTCCCAGGTCCCCCCCCGGTCCAGCGAGACGAACAGCCCGAGCTCGGTCCCGAGATAGAGCACGTCCGGGTTCCGCGGGTCCTCCCGCAGCGTGCGGGCGACCCGATCGGCCGGGAGCCCCGCGTCGATCCGGGACCAGCTCCCCCCGTGATCCTCGGAGACGTAGACGTAGTTCGTGTAGTCGTCGTTCCGATAGTTGCTCGAGGTCAGGTAGATGCGGCCGGCGACGTGCCGGGACGGTTCCAGGCCACCGATCCACGTGTCCCGGGGCAGCCCGGGGAGCCGCGTGCTCACCTCTGTCCAGGTGCCCCCGCCGTCCCGGGACACCTGCACCTGCCCGTCGTCCGTGCCCACGTACAGCACGCCGACCTCCAGGGGCGACTCGGCGATCTCCGTCAGTGTGGGCCAGTACGGGATCCCGTCGTCCAGCGAGAGGGTGAACGAGTCGGGGCGCTCTCCCATGACCTCGAGGGTCCGCCGGTCGGCGCCGCTGGTGAGGTTGCCCAGCGAGGTCCAGTTCAGGCCCCGGTCACGGCTCACCCAGAGCTGCTCGAGGCCGGCGTAGACCGTGTTCGGGTCGTGGGGAGACAGGATGAACGGCCCGTCCCAGTTCCCGGGAGGCATGGCGTTGCCCAGCACCTGTCCGGGGTCCGTGAGGTCCGGCCAGGTGGTCCAGTTGCGCCGGTCCGAGATGAAGCCCTCGGGGGCGCCGGGCCGGATCGACACCCGCTCCCCGGTCACCAGGTCGAGCCGGGACAGGCCCAGGTACTGCGACTCGGTGTAGAGGGTCCGGTTGTCGGTCGTGTCGACGATGTTCCGGAAGCCGTCACCGCCCCCGACCTTGATCCAGTCGGCGTTGAGGATGCCCTCGCTCCGGAAGGTGCCGCTGGGGCCGCACCAGCTCCCGTTGTCCTGGAGCCCGCCACAGACCCGGAAGGGGAAGCTGTTGTCGGCGCCGATGCGGTAGAACTGGCTCACCGGCAGGTGGGTGGCGTAGAGCCAGGTCACACCCCGGTCCCACGAGATCCCCAACCCGCCGTCGTCCGCCTTCATGACGTGGTCCGAGTCCGCCGGATCGACCCAGACCAGACGGTCGTCCCCGTGGAGGGACTGGCGGGGCACCGTGAACGTCCGGCCGCCGTCGTCGGACCACGAGTAGCTGTTGACCATGTAGATCCGCTGGTCGTCGTTGGGATCGACCGTGATCTGGGAGGCGTACATGGGTCGGGGATTCCAGTCCGACATGTGCTCCCAGGACTCGCCCCGGTCCTCGGACCGGTATACGCCCGCCAGCCGCTGTTCGTACGCCGTGGATGCGTTGTAGCGCTCCCCCTGCTCGACGCTCACGTAGACGATGCGCGGATCGCTGCGATGGATGTCGATGCCGATGCGGCCGATGTCCCCGGTGGGCAGGCCGTTGGCCAGGCCGGCGTTGGTCAGCTGCCGCCACGTGTCCCCGCCGTCGGTGCTCTTCCAGAGCGCGCTTCCGGGCCCTCCGCCGTGGAAGCCCCAGGGCCGCCGGCGCCGCTGGTAGGTGGCCGCGTAGAGAATCGACGGATCGGACGGGTCCATGGCGACGTCCACGGCGCCGGTATCCTCGTCCACGTGCAGGACGCGCTCCCACGTCCCACCCCCGTCGGTGGACCGGTAGAGGCCGCGTTCCTCGTTCGGCCCCCACAGGTGGCCCATGGCGGCGACGAACACGACTTCCGGGTCGTCGGGGTGGAGTACGATCCGGCCGATATGCTTGGAGTCCCGGAGCCCCATGTTCTGCCAGCTCCGCCCTCCATCGACGGACTTGTAGACGCCGTCTCCCCACGAGGACGACTGACGGCTGGCCCGCTCTCCGGTGCCCACCCAGACCACGCTGGTGTCCCGCTGGTGGACGACGACGTCCCCCACCGAGTGGGTAGCCTCGTCCTGGAAGACGGGCTCGAACGTCACGCCGCCATTGGTGGTCTTCCACACGCCGCCGGTGGCGGAGGCGACGTAGAAGACGTGGACGTCGGACTCGACCACCGCCAGATCGACGATGCGGCCGCTCATGGTGGCCGGGCCGATGGACCGGGCGGAGATGCCTTCGAACGTCCCGCCCGGCGCCTGGCCGGTGGCGGGGAGAGGTCCGATCAGGCCGAGGGTGGCCAGGGCGAGCAGAGCGGGGCGCGGCAGGGGTGCCATCGAGCCTCCGTTTGAGGGGCGATCCGGGGCGAGAAGGCGAACTTCGGGGCCCGGCCTGCCCGGTGCAAGCGGGCCTGGGCATCTGCGGCGCCGATGGGCCGGAGGACGCCGTGGGGCAGGGCCGAACCCGCTGGGTCCGGGCGGTCCGGATCGTCCGCGGGAGAGCTTTCTACGCGCCCCGCGGCGCGCTATATCTTGGGTCCTTCCCCCCCCCCCCGCGAATCCGACCATGCTGCTCCGACGCTACTACGACGAGACCCTCGCCCAGGCGAGCTACCTCATCGCCTGCCAGGCCACCGGCGAGGCCCTGGTGGTGGACCCCCTGCGCGACGCGGATCTGTATCTGGATGCCGCGGCCGGCGAGGGCGTGCAGATCGATCACGTGACCGAGACGCACATCCACGCGGACTTCGCCTCCGGGAGTCGGGAGCTCGCGGCGCGCACCGGTGCCCGCCTCTACCTCTCGGGTCACGGTGGAGAGGACTGGAGCTACGGCTTCGCCGAGAAGGACGGCGCGGTGCTTCTCCACGACGGGGACGTCTTCTCCGTGGGCAACATCCGGATCCGGGCCATCCACACGCCGGGGCACACGCCGGAGCACCTCTCGTTCCTGGTGACCGACACGGCCAACTCGGAACACCCTCTCGCGCTGTTGAGCGGCGACTTCGTGTTCGTGGGGGACGTGGGTCGCCCCGATCTCCTGGAGAAGGCCGCCGGCGTGGCCGGGACGATGGAGGAGGGTGCCAGGGACCTGTTCCGGTCCCTCCGGCGGATCGCCGAGCTGCCGGGCCATCTCCAGATCCTCCCCGGGCACGGGGCCGGATCGGCCTGCGGCAAGGCCCTGGGCGCCGTACCCACGTCCACCCTGGGCTACGAGAGGCTGGTGAGCTGGGCCTTCCAACACCGTGAGGAGGAGGCGTTCGTCCGGGCCGTGCTGGAGGATCAGCCGGAGCCGCCGAGCTACTTCGCCATCATGAAGCGGATGAACCGGGACGGCCCGGCGCTTCTCGGGCACCTGCCGGAGCCCGGGCACGTGGGCAACGCCCTGCTGGAGCGGGCCCTCCTCGAAGGGACGCCCGTGGTGGACCTACGCTCCACGGAGGCCTTCGCCGGCGGGCACATCCCCGGGACTCTCAGCATCCCGCTGAATCGGAGCTTCACCAACTGGGCCGGCTCCCTGCTCCCCTACGACGAGAACGTCTACCTCGTGGCGGAGGACGAGGATCAGGCCCGGGACGCGGCCCGGGACCTGGCCCTGATCGGGTTCGACGGGGTGGAGGGCTACGTGGGACCGGAGGCGGTGGAGTACTGGGAGGGCCACAAGGGGGGGCTCGCTTCGTCGCCGGCCGTGCCGGTCCGGGAGGCCCTGCGGCTGCAGGAGGAGGGCGCGGTGCTGGTGGACGTGCGGGCCCGCTCCGAAGTGAAGGCGGGCCGGCCCGCGGGCGCCACGCACATCCACCTGGGGTCGCTCCCGTCGGCAGCCGCGGACCTTCCGCGGGATCGGCCCATCCTGGTCAGCTGTCAGACTGGAGCCCGGGCGGGCATCGGGCAGAGCCTGCTCCTGGCCCGGGGGCTCGAAGCCGTGAAGGTCACCGGCGGCTGGCAGGCCTGGTCGGAGGCGGACCTCCCTGCGGACCAAGGCTAGAATCCGCTCGACATAGAAACATCCAACTCATTGTCCCAAATGGATTTGGGTGTCATACGCTGGCGTGGCCACGCAGGGGTCCGGTGGCCCGCGGGCCCGACGATGTCGGTGCCACCACGCTAGAACACGTCCAGGTCGTTGCCGTAGACCACCGTGCCGTCCCATTCGCCCCGGATCTCCGCCAGCAACTCCTCGGGTGTGCTCCCCCAGAGGAGCTGGTGGGTCAGGACCAGAAGCCCGGGTCGGGCCCGGGCGGCGATCCGCCCCAGCTCGGGCCCGGAGGTGTGGGTGGAGCGGTGGTAGGCCTGCCAGTCCGCCTCCCGCCGGTCGAAGCCGGCCTGGGCGTAGACCTCGTGCACGAGGATGTCGCATCCGTTGCACGCGTCGGCCAGGGCCGGGGCCGGAGCCGTGTCTCCGGACACGACGATGACCCGGTCTGGGGTCTCGAACCGGTATCCGTAGGCCCGGGGCCAGGAGCCGTGTCGAACCTGGATCGCCGTGACCCGGACCCGCTCGTCTTCGTACACGAGGCCGGGGTCCACGTCCCGGGCAGCGAATCGATGGCCGCCGTCGTTCGCGGGTTCGAGGCCGTAGAGACGGAACCGGATGTCCTCGGCCCAGGCCTCCCGGATCGACGCCGTCATGGCTTCGGTCCCCGGAGGCCCGATCACCTGCAGCGGCTCGTCCCGCTCGAGCGTCCACGGGGTGAGGAAGAGGTCCGGCAGGCCCAGGGTGTGATCCGAGTGGAGGTGGGTCAGGAAGACCCGGGCCAGGCGGGGGGGCTCGAGGCCGCCTACGCCCAGGGCCGCCGCGGCGGCGGCCCTCCGGACCACGCCTGGGCCCGCGTCCACCAGGTACGGCACGGAGTCCACCACGATGGCCAGGGCCGGCCCGGAGCGGGCCGGATCGGCGTTGGGGGTCCCGGTGCCGAGGAGCACGAGTTGCGTCCGTGAGGCCTCTTGAGCCGTGAGGGAGAGCGCCGGAAGGAGGGCGGCCAGCAGGCCGGCCCGCAGGGCGTGACGCATGGAACTCGTTGTTGGAGAAGGTGGTTGCGCGACCGTAGATTAGAGGAACGTCCCGGCGGCGCAAACGCCGGTCTCCCCTCGCCTCGCCACCCGGCCCCTCCATGCCCCCAGGATCCGATCCCGGAGACGTCCGGGCCCTGACCCGGACGATCCACGCCCTCTTCGGAAACGCCCCGCCCGCGCCCTCTCCGGCGGACGAGGACCGGGAAGACGTCACCTGGGTCGCGGAATCGGGGCGGCCCCTTCCGGACGTCGCCGATCCGGACCCCCTCCTGGAGGCCGTCAGCCGCTACGTCCTGACGGCGGCCGCCGACCGCCAGACGGCCGGGGCGGCGCTGGATCAGGCCATCGAGGACGCCCGGGGTCGACACGCCACCCGACCCATGGCGCAGGCGGCCGAATCCCTCGCCCGCTTCGCCTCACGGGAGTCCAAGGCCCTGGACCGGGCCCGGCGGCTCGTGACCGTACCCGTGGCGATCCTCCTCGTCTCCCGGCTGGGTCAGGGTCCCGACGACGCAAGCCGGAGCGAGCTGGTGGAGCTGATTCCGCAACTGGGCCCCGAAGTCCCTGCGGCGGTGCTGGACGCGCTCCGGAGCGAGGTCGGTGCGGGGGACCCGGACGGCCCCGTCCTCCGGGCGTTGACCGACGTGGTGTCCGCCCTGGCCCGCCAGGACGCCGGGCTGCTCGAGACCCTGGTGCAGGACCCGGACTGGCGCGCGGTGCGGATGGCGATCCGGGTCTCGGCCGAACGGGGCGGCGACTCGGCGCTCCAGATCCTGATGGTGGCGCTGGCCCACGACCATCCCCGGGTCAGGATCGAGGCGCTGTCGGCGCTGGCCAAGCTCGGGGGCGGCGAAGCGGGAGAGCTGGCGGTGGGCATGCTGGCGGATCGGGATCCCGGCGTGCGGGCCGAGGCGGCCCGGACGGTCGGCGCCCTCAACGTGGCACGGGGGCTGAGGCCCCTCCTGGACCGCGTCGAGACCGAGGAGGACCCGGAGGTGGCCAAGGCGGCGATTCGCGCCGCGGGCCTCATGGGCGACCCCTCGGCGGTCCTCAGCCTGGAGAAGCGGGCGACGGCCACCCTGCTCGGCCGCTCGCCCGTCGATGTCCGGGTGGTCGCCTACGAGGCGCTGGCCGCCATCGGCACCCCCTACGCCAGCCGGTTGGTGGATGCGGCGTTGGAGGACAAGGAGCCCGAAGTCCGGGAAGTGGCGCAGGCCGTGGTACAGGCCCGGGAGGACTGATTCCCCGTCAGACCGCCTCCCACGTCGGACCGCCTCCCATCAGACCACCGCCAGAAGCTCCGTCACCGCTCGCCCCAGGTGCCACAGCTCCCGTGCCCACGTTCCCGGGGTTCGGGGCCTGGGGTCTCCCGCCGAGTGCCCGAAGAGGCCCGTGATGGTGGTGGTCACGCGGGGCGCGCGGATCCGGGGGGCGAGCCGCAGCGTCTCGGTGAACGGGATGAGATGGTCGTGACGTCCATGGAGGAGGAACACCGGCATCGGAAGGTCCAGCTCGTGGGGCACGGTGAGCAGAGGGGCCGCATCTCTGGCAGCCTCGCTCAGCCGACGCGCCCACGCCTCGGTCACCGGACCGGGCTCCGGCGGGTCGAAGCGGGCTTCCGGAGCGAACACGCGGAACAGCTCCGCCTCCTCGGCTGAGAGGGGCGCCGCCAACTCCGTCTTCACCGCATCCAGAGCGGGATCCCAGGACTCGATCTGGCGGTCCCCGGCGACCCCGGCCAGCCGGCGGAGCGCGTCGGCCACACCCCCGAACGTCTCGAACCCGGGCACCCGGGTGAGGTAGTTGGCGGTGACGATCCACCGGCCGTAGGGGTCCGGCCGGGTCCGATGCCAGACTCCCTCCCACTCGTGCGCCCCCGTGAACAGGAAACGGACCGTCCGGCCCAGGTCGCCGTAGCCCCCGAACCCCGCCACGGCTCCGAGTCGGTCCCGGAGGCTCGGGTCGCCGGCCACGCGCAGGGCCTGGGGAGCCCCGAACGAGAATCCCATGAGCCCTGGCCGTCCCACGACCTGCGGGTTCCCGTGGAGGTGGTCGACCCCGGCCTGAGCGGCGGCCAGGGCCTGTTGGGGGGCGAGATCCATCTCGACCCAGGCCGCGATCTCCGGGACCAGGACCGTGGCGCCGCCGGCGGCCAGTGAACGGGCGAACCGGATCAGGCCCACGTGCCGTCGCCCGGGCCGGGTGATGCCGTGAAGGAGGATCCATCCCGGCAGGGGCGGGGCCCCCACGGGCCGGAAGCGCGTCGCCGGGAGATCCCCGCCGGGTGCCGGGAGCTGGACCTCGGTGGCCTCGAGCCCCGGGAGGGGCCTGTACCACTCCCGGGCGAACCGGACGGTGCGGCGGACGGACGGTAGCATTCCAGACGATAGCCAAACCGCATGCGTAGTGGAGGGGGCGGCGACCCGGAGAGGGTGCGGAGCCCCGGCCGCGCCCTACATTTCGAGGATGACTCCTTCGCCTCCAGACGCCTCCGCCGGTCCGTCCCCCAGCCGGCGGCGCTTTCTCCTGGGCCTGGGGGGCGGCCTCCTCGCCTGGCCCGGGACGCTCCTGGCGCTGGAGTCACGGTGGGCTGCGGCCGAGCCCCGACCCTGGCAGGCCATCCGGGACGCCTTCCTCCTGCCCACCGACCGCATCTACCTGAACAACGGGACCCTGGGCCCCCAGCCCCGAGTGGTCGTGGAGGCCGTGGAGGAGTACGGACGGCGGGTGGCGGAGACCTTTCCACCGGTGGTCGACTGGACGGCCCTTCGGGAGGCGCTGGCCGGTGCGCTGGGAGGAGACGCCGAGGGATTCGTCGTGCCTCGCAATACGACCGAGGCCGTGGCGCTGGTGGCCAACGGACTCGAGCTCGCGCCCGACGACGAGGTGGTGATCACCGATCACGAGCACATCGGAGGGAAGTCGGCCTGGGAGCTCGCGGCGGCCCGTCGCGGTGCCCGGCTCGTCACGGCCCGCCTCCCCGTCCCTCCGGACGAGGTGGTGGACGAAGACACCCTCCTCGAGGCCGTGTGGCGGGAGGTCACATCCGCGACGCGGGTGGTGGCCGTCTCCCACGTCCTCTTCACGAACGGGACGATCCTCCCCGTGGAGCGCCTGGGGGAGCGGTGCCGGGCCGCGGGCCTCGTCTTCGTGGTGGACGGTGCGCATCCGCCGGGCCTCATGCCCCTGGACATCGCAGCCGTCGGCGCGGACTTCTACGCTTCCTCCCCCCACAAGTGGCTCCTGGCCCCGCAAGGCACGGGGCTGCTGTGGATGGCGCCCCGATGGAGGGATCGGCTGTGGCCGACCCTGCCATCGGGCGACTGGGCCGATCCCGGGACCCAACGCTTCAACCACGTGGGCACGGTGGACGGTTCCCGCCTGGCGGGGCTGCAGGCCGCGTTGGAGTTCCACCGCTCCCTCGGGGCCGATCGGATCTGGAGCCGGGTGCGGACCCTCCAGGACCACCTGCGGAGCGGCCTGGACGAGATCCCCGGCGTGGCCCTGCGCTCCCCGGGACCCAGGGAGACGGCCGGGATGCTGAGCTTTCTCATCGAGGGGCTCGACGCCCTGGAGCTGCAGGCCCACCTGGCCCGGACCGCCCGCATCCGCACCCGGGTGATCGGCGAGTACGGCCTGGGGTGGATGCGCCTCTCGACCCACGTCTACAACGAGCCGGGAGAGCTGGACCGGGTGCTCGAGCTCGTGGACGCCGCCGCCCGCAGGGGAATCGGATGACGGACGTCCCCCGACCTCCCTACCGGGCAGCGGCCCTGGTCGGGGCCCTGGTCCTGGCCCTCTACGTCCTTACCCTGGCGCCGACCACCGCCTTCTGGGACGCCAGCGAGTACATCACCACCGCCTACATCCTCGGCATCCCCCATCCGCCCGGGAACCCGCTCTTCGTGGCCCTGGGGCGCGTGTGGATCCTCCTCCTGGCTCCCACGGGACTCGACGTGGCGGTCCGGGTGAACCTCATGGCCGCCACCACGAGCGCCGCGGCGGCCCTCTTCTGGTTCCTGGTGGCCCATCGCCTGCTGGTTCCGATCCTGCGGGACCGGGTGGCGGCTCTCTGGGGAGCCGGTGCGTCGGTCCTCCTCTCGGCCACCGCCTTCACGGTCTGGAACCAGTCCAACGTCAACGAGAAGGTCTACACCCTCTCCGTCCTCGTCATCGCCGCCGTGAGCTGGCTGGCGCTGCGCTGGCGGGACCGGCAGGACGAGCCCGGGAGCGAGCGGCTCCTCCTGGTGGCCGGCTACCTCCTGGTCCTGGGCACCACGAGCCACCTGATGTCGGCGCTGCCCCTTCCGGCGCTCGCCCTCTTCGTCGCGCTCGCCGGGCCGGGGGTCCTGCTGGCGGGTCGCTTCTGGCTCCGGGCCGTGCCCCTGGTGGCCGTCGCCCTGAGCTTCAACCTCTTCCTCCCCATCCGGGCGGCCCAGGACCCGGTGATCAACGAGGGCGACGCAACGTGCGAGCCGGTGGGGGCCCACGTCGGGGACCTGGCGGTGACGCTGTACCTGGACAACCACCTCTGGAGTGCGGTGGACGCCGGCTGCGACGCCCTCGGCTTCAACCTGGCGAGGGAGCAGTACCAGAAGCCGCCGCTGACCGAGCGGATGGCCCCCTTCGGAGACCAGCTGCTGAACTGGTGGCAGTACTTCGACTGGCAGTGGGGAAGGGGGGTGGAGGCGTCGGAGCTTCCGTGGGGTCGCCGGACCCCGGTGACGGGGTTCTTCCTGGCCCTGGGGCTCGCGGGGCTCGTCGCCGTGGTCCGGACCGACCTCGAGGCCGGGGCCTACCTGGGGGTCCTGGCCGGGACCCTCACCGTGGGCCTCGTCTTCTACCTGAATTTCAGGTACGGCTATTCCCTCGCCCCCCTGGTCCAGGACCGGGGGCTGCACGAGGTCCGGGAGCGCGACTACTTCTTCATCGCCGGCTTCGGCCTCTGGGGTGTGCTCGCCGGGATCGGCCTGGCCTGGATCTGGGGCGTCCTGGCCGGGCTGGTCCGATCCGGACGGGGACTCCGGCTCGCGTCGCCGGTGCTCGGTTTCGCCCTGATCCCCCTGGTGCTGAACTGGAGCTGGGCCAGCCGAGCCGGGGATCGCGCGGCCCTGGACTGGGGATGGGACCTGCTGACCAGCGTCGAGCCCTACGGCATCCTCTTCACCCACGGGGACAACGACACCTTTCCCTTGTGGTATCTCCAGGAGGTCGAGGGGGTCCGCCGGGACGTCACGGTGGTGGTGGGCACGTACCTCTTCACCGACTGGTACCCCCGGCAGATGGTCGAGCTCACGGCCCCGGAGCGACAGCGGCCCTACGACCCCGACGCACCGGGCAGCTTCTTCCCGGAGCGGACGGCACCGACCCGGCCGGTGACGCTCCTCACCATGGACGAGCTGGACGCCCTGCGTGGAGGGGTGCTCGCCTCGGACCAGACCGTCGCCTTTCCCGAGCTGTCGGTCACCTTCCCCCAGGGGATGTCGATCCATCGGGCGAACTGGGTCACGCTTCGGATGATCATCGACTCCATCGACGAGCGACCCGTCTACTTCTCCAACTCGGTCGGCGCGATGCGGGAGCTGGGCCTTTCGCCGTTCGCCGTCCGGCACGGGCTGGTCCACAGGCTGGAGGTCCGCAACCTCGACGGCCCCCACCGGGACGGACTCGTCCAGGGCACCGAGCCCTACGGCGCGGCCTGGTTCGACCTTCCTCGCACCCTTGAGCTCTGGGACGAGATCTACCGTTTCAGGGGCCTGCGGGACCGGGCGATCTGGACAGACCGGGCGACGCTCGACGTTCCCTGGCAGTTCTACGCCCTGTCCGCGATGCTCGCGGACGTATCCCAGGAAGCGGCACTTCCGGCGGAACGCACCGCGGCCTTCAGGGCGGCGGCCGAGGACTTCAGGACCGTGGCCATGGGAGGGCGCAGGGGGACGCCGGCCGCTCCGGACCCGCCGGGGCTCGCCCGCTAGCGCCGTCCCCCGGGCTCCGTGGTCTCCACCGGGTCCCCTTCCTGGATGGCGATGTACGAGAAGTTGAAGCACATCTCGTCGTAGGACCCGAGGCCGCCGAACACCGTCTGCTCGGTGTCGTTCTCGTAGGTGCAGCGCATCCCGAGCCAGGTCGACTCCAGAGCCTCGCGGGGGATGACCTTCGGCCGGGTGAAGGTGAAGTCCCGCTGCCATCGCAGGTCCCAGCGCGGGATCGCCAGAAGCGTTTCGCTGCGCCCGGTGTCGTGGGTGAGCGTGACCTCGCCCGAGTGCCCGAAGGCGTGCATGTGCAGGTTGGCGGAATGGATCTCCAGGGCCCGGATGCGCTCCTCGGGCACGCCGGCGAGGTAGCCGAAATAGCCGACCATCTCCTCGAGGTTGTCCCGCAGGGCGTACGTCCGCATCTCGCCGGCGGGAATGACCATGCTCTCGTTGTCCTGCGCGTAGAGCCAGTCGTTCCGGGTCTGGGCGAACATCACCGCGGGCTTCTCCACCCGGGGCGCCGTCATGAACTCCATGCGGGTCCCCTGGTCCCGCTCTCCTGCGGCCGCCCCGGCGTAGTAGTGCATCTGCACCACGAGCCCGCTCCCCGGCTCGAGCCGGATCCCCGTCCCGTCGGGGAAGACGTGGCCGTCCATGCCGGGGGCCCAGTGGGCGAGCCAGTCGTTGGCCCGGGAGAGCTCACGCAGGCCGTCGGGGTAGCGAGCCTCGTAGGCGGCCCGCCGATCCCGGCGCCCCAGCTCGTCGGGAAGAGCGCCGCCCATGCACCGGTAGCCGTCGCCCGGGCCGAACTCCTCGTCCACTTCCTTGTACCGGTCCCACATCTCCGGCCGCACGGAGTAGACCACGAGATGGTGCGCGACGTTGCGGTTCCCAGGCAGGGCGCGGAAGCCGGTGACGTACGACGTCTGCTTTTCGGTCCAGTCAACCAGGAAGCAGTGGTAGTCGTCGCTCCTGTCCTGCTCGGGGAGGTAGCCGGCGTCCGGGAGGACGGGCAGGGACACGGCGGGCACGAAGGCGTCGTGGACCGCATGCGAGGCCGTGCGTACGGGCGCCGGATCCGGGCGCGCCTCACCCCGGGTGAAGCCGCTGTCGGCCCAGCGGCGGATCAGCTCCACCGACGGGTCGTCCAGGGAGAGATCCCCGACGTACTCCTGGTGGCCCCCCTCGGCGAGCCAGGGGGGCATGCGGCCTCCGGCCACAGCCCGGGCGATGCGCTGCCGCCGCTCGTAGGTCTCCTCGGCGTTCTCCATGGACCACCCGGGGCCCTGCTCCGTGTGGCACCCCATGCAGCTCTGGACCAGGATCGGCCGGACGTCGGCGTAGTAGTCCTGGGCCGTCGCCTGGCCAGGGATCCAGACGAGGGCCAGACCGAGGGCGACGGCGGCCAGCGGACCTCGTCGGACGTCATGCGTCGGCGTCATGGGCGAGCGTCTCCGGAGGGGCGGCACGGGACGGAATGCCCCGGGCACGTTGGACAACCTATGCCCGCGTGTCCCGCCCGAGTCAATCCGGACGTCGGCTCAGGAGGTGCCGCGGGGCCCACGGAAGCGGGTCCGGTCGGACCCCGCCTCCTCTTCCGGGAGCCGGGCCGGTGGGACCTCCTCGCCGGCGTCGATCCGTCGCAGCCGGTCCAGGGCCCCGCACAGCGAGGGGCGCAGCCTCCCGACGATGGACTCCACGTGGTCGGTGGAATCCCCGCCCTCGCTCCCGTACCGCAGGGAGAGACGCCCCGCCCGGGGGTTGTCCAGCTCCAGGGTGACGGAGATCTCCCAGAAGTCCCGCGAAGCCTGATCTCCCGCCCGCCAGGCCATACCGAAGCTGTCCGAGGCGAAGGCGGGATGGGGGCCGAGGACGCGAGCCCAGTCCGAGGGCACCCACAGCTCGATGTGGTCGCAGGCGCTGTCCCGGAAGGCGTGGCGGAGGGCACCGTGCAGGTCGTCGGGCGTTTCCGCCTCGTCCAGGAGCCGCACGGCGTCCCGGAGACGGACGTTCTGACGGATCGTCGCCCGTTGGATGAACGCCCGCTGCACCGCCCGGCCCAGCTCCGCGATCTCGGGGGTCTCGAGCCAGCGGACGGCCACCAACGACACGGTGAGGGCCAGGGACAGCCCCACGGCCGTCAGGAGGGGGTCCTGGGGCAGGAGCATCACCGCCACCAGGGAGAAGATCCCCGCGAGGCCCCACATCAGGAGGGTGACCACGCTCCGGGGATAGCCCAGATCGTGAAGGCGGTGGTGGATGTGACCGCGGTCGGGGCGAAAGACCGGATCGCCCCGGAGGAACCGACGGAAGATGGCCAGAGACGTGTCCAGGACAGGCAGGCCGAGGGCCAGCACCGGCACCAGCACAGGGACCGCGCCGTCCGCCCCGTGGGACCGGACCGCCATGAGCCCCAGCCCCGCCAGGCAGAAGCCCAGGAAGAGGCTGCCGGCGTCACCCATGAAGACCGACGCCGGTGGCAGGTTGAAGAGGAGGAAACCTAGTACCGCCCCCGAGAGGGCCAGGGACGGGATCGCAACGGCCGGATTCCCGTTGGCCACTGCCGCGTAACTGATGGTGGCCAGGGCCAGGAGCGCGACACCGCCCGCCACGCCGTCGTGGCCATCGATGAGGTTGAAGGCGTTGGCCAGCCCCACGAACCAGAAGACGGTGAGCAGCGCATCCACCACCGGTGGAAGGGAGAAGTGGACCGATCCCCCGACGTCCACTGCGCCGATCCGGAGGCCCAGGGCGAACAGGCCCAGGGCCACCAGCGCCTCGGCCAGGAACTTGGTCTTTGCGGAAAGGTTGCGAACGTCGTCCAGGAGGCCCACGCCGAACATGAGGGTGGCCCCGACCAGGAGGGGGGTGAGCCCGACCCGGGTTCCCTCTGCGGCGGCGATGCTGCCGACCCCGATGAAGGCGGAAACGGCCATTGCGGCGCCGGCACCCACGAAGATCGCCACGCCACCGACCCGGGGAACGGGCCGGTCGTGACGCCGCCGATGCCCGTCCGGGTGGTCCACGATACCGAGTCGCCCGCCCATACGGCGCGCCCACAGGGTCGCCAGCACGGAACACACCACGGCGACGGCGAAAGTGACGAGGAGAACCAGCATGTGGTCCCGGGGGACGGGCAACGGGAAGGGGACTGTGGACCGGTAACGCCTCTGTATCGGTCTTTGAGAAGCTGTAATCTCCCTGGCTTCCGCGAAAGTCCCTCATCCGTCTTCGACAGGAACTCCCGTCTTCGGGCGGGGGTCGTAGGCCTCATGGACGCGACACCCCTCGGTTCCGACGAGATCCGCCGCTACGCACGGCACCTGGTGCTCCGGGAAGTCGGCCCCGAGGGTCAGCGACGGCTGCGGGACGCCCGCGTCCTGGTGGTGGGTGCGGGCGGGCTGGGCTCCCCGGTGGCCCTCTACCTCGCCGCGGCCGGCGTGGGCACCCTGGGCCTCGTGGATTTCGACGAGGTCGACGTGTCGAATCTCCAGCGGCAGGTCCTCCACGGCACCGAGGACGTGGGCCGGCCCAAGCTCGATTCGGCCCGGCGCCGGATCGCGGCGCTGAACCCCCACGTCGCGGTGGAGCCGTACCCCGTCCGGCTCGATCCAGGGAACGCCCTGGACATCCTGTCCCGGTACGACGTCGTGGTGGACGGCTCGGACAACTTCCCGACCCGCTACCTGGTCAACGACGCGTGCGTCAAGGCCGGAATCCCACTGGTGTACGGGTCGATCCTCCGCTGGGAGGGGCAGGTGTCCCTCTTCGCAGACGGGCCGGACGCCCCGTGCTACCGGTGCCTCTTCCGGGAGCCCCCGCCGGCGGAGCTCGTGCCGAGCTGTGCCGAGGCCGGTGTGTTCGGCGCGCTTCCCGGAGTGGTGGGATCGATGCAGGCCATGGAGGCCATCAAGCGGATCCTGGGCGTGGGCGACAGCCTGAGTGGACGCCTCCTCCTCTTCGACGCGCTGGGCGCGTCGTGGCGGGAGGTCCGGGTGCGCCGTGATCCGGAGTGCCCCGCGTGCGGCGACGCACCCACGATCGAACGCCTCGAGATGTACGACTACGACGGCTTCTGCGGGCTTCCGGCCGGGGACGGCCCGGGGGACGGCACCGCCGCCGCCGTCCGGGCCGGTGGTGACCCGGGCTTCCCGACCCGCCTCACCCCGGAGGAGCTCCGGGCCCTCCTGGAGGCCGACGAGCCGCCCCTCCTGGTGGACGTACGGGAGCGGTGGGAGTGGGACGAAGGGAACCTGGAGGCCCTGGGAGCCACCCACCTCCCCCTGACGGAGCTGACCGCCGGGCTGGATCGCCTTCCCCGTGACCGGGCCCTGGTCACACTGTGCTCCATGGGCGCACGGAGCGCCGGGGCGGCGGACTGGCTCCGGGACCGTGGGTTTCCCCGGGTGGCGAATCTGGCCGGCGGGTTGGCCGCCTGGGCCCGGGAGCAGGACCCCGACCTGGTGGTGGTCTGACGCCATCCCGCCCGAGGCACGGGCCCCGAACGACCATCGGGTCCGGGCCCGCCCCTGCGGACGGACGCCGGACCCGATGGCCCTCGCTTCGCGCCGGTCACCGGCGGGCGGGGATCAGCTCGATCCGTCTCCCTGCTCGGTGATCCGGTCGGGGGCGGTGGGATCCCCCAGGTGCACCTGGAGCCAGGCCGTCCAACGGGCCCACAGGTCCAGGAGCGTCTCCCGGGTGGCCGGCCCGTGGTCCTCGAAGGGATACAGGTACATGGCCGCGTCCTTCCCGAGCCCGTTCAGGGCGTGGAAGAGCCGGGGGGAGTGGTCGGGCGCCGTCCCCACGTTCTGGTCCATGAGCCCGTGGTACAGGAGGACCGCCCCGGTGAGGTGGTTCGCGTACATGAAGGGCGACATCCCCAGGTAGACCTCCTTGGCGTCCCAGAAGATGCGCCGCTCGCTCTGGAACCGGAGGGGGGTGAAAGTCCGGTTGTAGTTCCCGTCCCCGGCGATCCCGGCCTTGAAGAACGGCGTGTGGACCATGGCGTTCAAGGTCCCGAAGGCACCGTAGGAATGCCCGCCGATCCCCAGGCGCTGCCGATCGATCAGCTCCCGGCGATCCAGCTCGTCGATCACGGCCGCCAGGTTGTTCCGCAGATCGTTCTCGTAGTTGTTGTTCATGCGCCCCTCGTCCCCGACGATGGGAGCGTCGGGCTCCACCACCGCGTACCCCATGCGGATCAGGTACTCAATGGAGCGGGTGCCGAAGCTGGGGAAGGCGTTCTTGTTGAAGGTGCGGCCGCGCTCGTCGTAGCTCTCCTGATCCTCGTACTCCCGCGGGTAGAACCAGAACATGGCCGGAAGCCGGGTGCCCTCCCGGTATCCGGGTGGCAGCGTGACGTTGACCAGGAAGCGGAAGCCGTCGGGCCGGGTCACGGTGAACCGTCGGCGGGGAGCCTCAGTCAGGTCCGGCGTGTGGTCCACGTTGTCCGTGAGCTGCACCCGGCTCCCGCCGTCGATCCGGTAGTACTGCGGCACCTGGGTCGGGGACTCCCTGGACACGACCCAGGTCCGCTGGTCCACGTCCAGAATCGTCGTCAGCTCCTCGTAGACGCCCTGGTTCGCGCCCTGGAAGATCCGCTCCGTCTCACCCGTGCGGATGTCCACCCGGTCGAGGAAGTTCATCGGGGCGGCCTCGAGGGGGTCTTCGGCGTAGACCGAGCCGGAGAGGTAGACGGAGGCGCCGTCGCCGGACACCAGCGCGTCACCGGTCGGGCTCCGGAAGCGTCCGCCCATCGGCCCGTCCGCCAGGACCAGGTCCCCGGGGTCCGCGTAGAAGTCCTCGGTGTCGTGCTCGTAGATCGTGTACGACTGGTCCGTGTCGGCCAGGGACACCGCGAGCTGCCGCTCCGTGTCCCCCCGCTCCTCCCGGACGAAGAGCCAGCCCTGCTCGGCGGCGAAGTTGTAACCTTCGAGGGCCCGGGGGTGCTCGTAGACGACGGTCTCGTCGGCGGCACCGAAGGGCGGGACCCAGAGCATCACCCGGTCCCCACGCCCGTTCCGGCCCTCCGACTCCTCGTCCTCGCCTTCCTCGTCCTCTCCCCCGGGTACCTTGGCCAGGAAGGTCAGACCCGCGCCGTCGGAACGCCACGCCACCTGCCGGCGCTCGGCTTCCTCCTCGGAGCCGCCGACCCCCGGGGCGCTCGGGGCGTTCCCGTCGGTCCCCACGTTCATCTCCCGCTCGGACACCTGGGCCAGCGCCGTGCCCGACCGGTCCCAGATCTCCTCGACCCGGCCGAAGTTGTTCACGGGGACGATGTAGCTGAACGGCTCCTGCAGAAGCTCGACCCGGCCGTACTCCCCCCCGGGCGCGAAGTCCACCGACCAGATCATGGCCGGCTCGCCGATCGCGGTCACGGAACCGTCGTCGGCGTCGATCGCCGCCAGCTGGCCCGTGGCATGCCACGCCAGAAGCGCCTCGTCGTGGGGTGTCTCCATCAGCGAGGCATAGGTCCGGAGCATGTTCTCGCCCTCGAGGGTCCGCTTCACCTGGGGACCCGTCGGGACGGCGGCCTCCTCGGGTCGGGGTGCCCGATCCTCGGGGAGGAGGACCGTGACGATCTCCTCGCCGTTCGACGTCCACTGGAGATCGGTCACGAAGGTGGCCAGGACGGGCGTGTCGGTGATCCGCTCGGCGTCACCGCTGGCGGCCTCGGCCACGTAGATGTGGGTGGCGTCGGGGAAGTGGGCGAAGAAGGCCACCCGGGATCCGTCGGGCGAGAACTCCGCGCCGGAGACCCGGGCACCTTCCGGCACCTCGATCTCCACCCGGGATCCGTCCAGGGCCGAGATCAGGGTGAGCCCCGCGTCGCTCCGGGTCGTGAGGTTCCGGCTGCGGTTGGCCCGCCGATCGATGAAGACGCCCCCCAGCTCGTCGAAGGGCAGGGAGAAGCGCTCCATCGGCGTGGGCCCGTCGCCGACCGCGTGCAGGAACCAGGCACCGTCGGGGCTGGCCTGATCGAGGCTCGCGTTCAGGTAGCGCGGGGCCAGGACGGCCTCGGTCACCGACGACGGCGGGCGGACCCACTCCTCGGCGGCGAGGATCGCCTCGGGGTCCCAGGAGCCATCCTGGGCCGACACCGCGGCCGGGGCCAGGACGAGGGCCAGCGCCAGGGCCAGGAACGGGGAGCGGGAACGGGACATCAAGGCCTCCACGGAAGGAGCGGGTACGACGGGATCGGTGGGCCCACACACACGGGCGGAATCGGACGACACGCCAAGAGACACGCGGCCGGGGGTCTGCGTTGGACCCGGGGCATTCTCGGGGCGCGGTACCCCAAGCGCCAGTCCGGCAGGGACCCAACCCGGAGCCGGACGGTATGCGGGGGCGCCGCGATCCGATCCGCAGCCCGCTCCCCCCCGCCCATGGCCCAGACCACCCCGCCCACCGCACCCCGCGTGGCCATCGTCGGCGCGGGCTTCGCCGGTCTCTGGGCCGCCCAGGGGCTGGCCGGCCGGCATGATCTGGACGTGACCCTGCTGGACCGGAACAACTACCACACCTTCTATCCGCTGTTGTATCAGGTGGCGGCGGCCGAGCTGGGGCCCACCGAGATCGCCTACCCGGTCCGCTCCATCCTCCGGGACGCCGGGTGCGTGCGCTTCCGCATGGCCGAAATGGTGGGGCTGGACGTGGGCGCCCGGGTCCTGGACACCACCGACGGCCCCGTGGCCTACGACGCCCTGGTCCTCGCCCTGGGCAGCGTGCCCGCGTTCTTCGGTGTCCCGGGCGCCGAGGAGCACGCCTTCCGGCTCCGGGTCATGGACGACGCCCTCCCCCTGCGCCGGGCGGTCCTGTCGCGCTTCGAGGTGGCGACCTACGAGTCCGATCCGGACCGGCGCTCGGAGCTCCTTACCTTCGTCATCGTGGGCGGTGGGCCCACCGGTGTGGAGTACGCCGGAGCCCTGGCGGAGCTCGTCCACGGTCCGATCCTCAGGGACTACCCGCACATCCCCCCGGACGAGATCCGCATCGTCCTGGTGGAGGCCATCGACCGGCTGCTTCCCGCGATGCAGCCCCGGTTGAGCCGGTACGCCCTGGAGCGGCTGGAGCGACGTCGGGTCGAGGTGCGGCTGAACACGATGGTGACCCGGATCCGGGCCGATGGCGTGGACTTCAAGGACGGGACGCGCATCGCGTCGGACACGGTGGTCTGGACGGCCGGGATCCAGGGGGATCCCCGGATCCGGGACTGGGGACTGGAGACCGACCGTGCCGGGCGGGTGGTGGTGGGCGACACGCTCCAGGTGCCGGGCCATCCGGAGATCTTCGTGGCCGGAGACCTGGCGGCGGCGGTGGACGAGGACGGCCAGCCGCTTCCCCAGGTCGCGCCCGTGGCGGTCCAGCAGGGGGCGTTCCTGGTCGATGCCGTCCGGCGGTACCTGGCCGGAGAGCCCGTGGCCCCCTTCGAGTACGACGACCCCGGGATGCTGGCGGTGATCGGGCGGAACCACGCGGTGGCCCAGGTCTTCGGGGGCTCGTTCACGGGCTTCCCCGCGTGGCTCCTGTGGGCCCTGATCCACGTGGCCAAGCTGGTGGGGTTCCGGAACCGGGTCCTGGTGCTGGTCAACTGGGCGTGGAACTACGTCTTCTACAAGCGGGCGGTGCGCCTCATCCTGCCCGTGGCGGGGGAGAGGGCCGGGGACGGGGACGAGGGTCCAGGCCCCGATCCGTCCGCCGCCAGGACCGTCGAGAGCGGCCCGGGGCCCCCACCCTCCGAAGGGTGAGCCTGGGCCCCCCTAGAACCGGGCCAGCTCCACGATCCCCTGGACCACGTCCGGCGTCTGGGGCAGGATGACCTCCTCGAGCCGGGGGGCGTAGGCCACCCAGACGTCCTTGGCGCCGATGCGGCGCACCGGGCCGTCGAGCCAGGGGAAGCATTCGTCGGCGATGCGGGCGGCGATCTCCGCGCCGAGCCCGTAGGTCACCGCGTCTTCGTGGACCACCAGCGCCTTCCCGGTCCGCTTCACCGAGTCGGCGATCCGCTCCATGTCGAAGGGGGCCAGTGTCCGGAGGTCGATGACCTCCGCGGAGATGCCGTGCTCGGACTCCGCCTGCCTCGCGGCGTCCAGGCTCCGCTTCACCAGGGCGCCACACGTCACGACCGTCAGATCCGTCCCCTCCCGGACGACCTTGGCCTTGCCGAAGGGGATCATGAAGTCGGGGCCCGGGTTGCGGCCCTTGTTGTAGACCTGGCGGTACAGGTGCTTGTGCTCCAGGAAGAGCACCGGGTCCTCGCAGCGGATCGCGGTCCGGAGCAGGCCGTTGGCGTCCTCGGCGGTGGCGGGGATCACCACCCGGAGCCCGGGCGTGTGCGTGAAGAGGGTGGCCCCGGTCTGGGAATGGTAGATCGCGCCGCCCTTCAGGTATCCGCCGTAGGTCGTGCGGACCACCACCGGCGCGGAGAAGCCGCCGTCCGACCGGTAGCGCATGGTGGCCAGCTCGTTCCGGATCTGCTGCATGGCGGGCCAGATGTAGTCGAAGAACTGGATCTCGACCACGGGGCGCAGGCCCCGGACCGCCATCCCGATGGCCCGGCCGACGATGTTGGCCTCGGCCAGGGGCGAGTTGTAGACCCGGTCGCTCCCGAAACGGGCCTGGAGCCCGTGGGTGACCTTGAACACCCCGCCCTTGCCCTTCACCTCGCTCAGCGCCTCCTCCCGGGAGGCGTCGGCCACGTCCTCCCCGAAGACGACGATGCGGGGGTCCCGCTCCATCTCGTCCCGCATGCAGGCGTTCAGGAGGTCCACCATCGTGAGGAGCCGGTCGTCCTCGTACCGGGGATCCGACTCGGTGTCGAAGTCGGGCCCGGTGGGATCGACCTCCTCGGAGAAGAGGTTCCGGAGCGCCGTGTCCGTCTCCGGCTGGGGGTGCTCCAGGGCCTCGTCCGCCGCCTCGCTCACCGCGGCCTTGGCCTCCTCGGCCAGGGCGTCCAGCGCCTCCTCGGTTGCGATGCCCACGTCCAACAGGAGCTGCCGGGTGCGGGTCAGGCAGTCCCGGGCATGCTGGGCCTCGATCTCCGCCGCCGGCCGGTACATGCGCTCGTCGTCGGACATGGAGTGTGAGTAGGGCCGCGTGCAGTGGGCGTGGAGCAGGGCGGGACCCTTCCGCTCCCGGCAATAGGCCACCAGCTCTTCGGCCGTCCTGTAGACGTCCACCACGTCGGTCCCGTCGCACTCCTGGATCCGGAGGTCGGGGAAGCCCGTCAGCAGCCGTGACACGTTGCCGCCGGCGGTCTGCACCTCCACGGGCACGGAGATGGCGTACTCGTTGTCCTCCACGATGAAGAGGACCGGGAGCTTGAGGTTGCAGGCCGTGTTCAGCGCCTCCCAGAACTCTCCCTCCGAGGTGGTGCCGTCCCCGGTGGTGCAGACCACGATCCCGTCCTCCTGGAAGGTCGCGACGTGCTCCCGGAGGCTCTCGACCCGCTCGGCGCGATACTCCGCCTCCGCCGACCCCACGGCCTGCAGGAACTGGGTCCCCGTGGGAGAAGAGGTGCTGACGATGTTGTAGCGGGGGTCCCCGTAATGCCCCGGCATCTGCCGTCCGCCCGAGGACGGGTCGGCCTCGGCGGCCACCGCCTGCAGCAGGTGGTCCAGCGGGGTCTGGCCGAGAGCCAGGGCGAAGGAGCGGTCCCGGTAGTAGAAGTAGAACCAGTCCTTCCCCGGCCGGGTGTGGGCCGCCACCGCCACCCCGATGGCCTCGTGGCCCGCGCCCGAGATCTGGAAGAAGATCTTGTTCTGCCGCTTCAGGCTGATCTCCCGGTCGTCGATGTAACGGGCCGTGAGCATGGTGCGGTAGAAGCCGAGGAGCTGCTCGGCGTCGAGGCCGGCAAGATCCCGGGTCTCGCTCTGCTCGTGCGTCTCGGTCGCCATGTGTGGAAGGCTGGGATGGGACGGCGGGCCCGCCGACGGGGGTGGGCCCCGGACGGGAAAAACTAGCCGCTGGCCCGATGGGGGCCAACCGAGCCCGCCGCCCCCTGCCTCCCCCGGGGGGGGCTGTTCACTCGCGTGGCGTGAACCGGCCCTACTCCGCGCTGAGGGTCTCCAGCGGATCGGTGCGGGAGGCCCGCCGGGCCGGGAACCACGAAGCGAGGGCCGCCGTCCCCAGAAGCAGCGCCACGGCCAGGGCCAGGGAGAGGGGATCCTGGGGCCCGACACCGTAGACCAGGTTCTCCAGGAGCCGGCCCGACGCCCAGGCTGCCACGCCGCCGATGGCGGCCCCCAGGACGGCCAGCGCCACCCCCCTCCGGACCACGTCCCCTTCGATGCGGCCCCGACCCGCTCCCAGCGCCAGGCGGATGCCGAGCTCCTTCCGCCGCTGGTGGACGGCGTAGAGGAGGGTGCCGTACAGGCCTCCCGCGGCCAGGAGGAGCGCCACGGCCCCGAAGGCCACGACCACCAGGGCCATGAAGCGCCGCACCGCGGAGGATTCGCGCAGCCACTCGTCCAGCGGTTGGACGGTCGGGAGCGGCAGGGCGGGCCGGACCTGCCAGACCGCTTCCCGGAGCTGTTGGGCGAAGCCGTCCCCGGCACCGACGGCGTGGACGCCGAAGGTGCCGATGTCCAGCGGGAAGGCGAGGGCTTCGACGGGGACGTAGAGGGATTCGTCCACCCCCTGGTCCAACCCGTAGTAGCGGGTGTCCGCCACGACGCCGACCACACGCGTGTTCCGCGGGCTGTCGCCGGCGCCCAGCGTCCCGTTCCGCCCCACCGCCGCTCCAGGGGACCCGAACAGCTCGAGGGCGAGCGCTTCCGACAGGATCACCGGGAGCGGCGACGGCTCCGTCTCCGACGCCGGCCAGACCCCGCCGGCCAGGAGCTCCATCCCGTACGTGTCGAAGAAGCCCTCGTCGACGGCGTGGACCGTGGCGCCCAGGTCATCGGCGGGAACGTCCTCGAAACCGTACCTCGTGCCCCAGCAGCAGGTGTTGCCGCCGACCCATTCGAAGGGGGCCTCCATCCCGTACGTGACCCCCCCGACTCCCGGAACGGTAGCCAGGGCGGCGCGGATCTCCTCCATGGCCGCGGCGTAGGCGCCCACCTCCGGGTCGGTGGGGAAGTCCACGGGGATCACCCAGGTTTCGGCGACCCGCAGCCCCGGATCCTCGGCCGTGACCTCCAGGAAGCTCCGGAGGAGGATTCCGGACATGGTCACCAGCACCAGGGACAGGGCCACCTCGCCCGCCACCAGGCCGCTGCGCAGGAACTGGACGCTGCGGCTCTGGGTCACGCCCCGACCGCCGCCCCGGAGCGACTCGCTCACGTCCCGGCCCAGGGCCCGGATGGCGGGGACGAGCCCGAACAGGAGCGCGGTGAGCACGGCGAGGCCCGCCGCGAAGAGCAGGATGCGGAGGTCCAGGGTCACGGCGGTGCCCCGGGGCAGTCCCTCCTGCATCCAGGGGGCGAGGGCACGGAGCGCCACCGCCGCGATCCCCAGGCCCAGGAGCGCGCCGCCGACGCCCACGGCCAGGCTCTCCACCGAGAGCTGACCCAGGAGGGCGCCGGTCCTGGCCCCCATGGCCTGCCGGACCGCCATCTCCCGCCGGCGGCTCAGGCCACGGGCCAGGAAGAGGTGGGCGACGTTCGCGCACGCCACCAGGAGGAGGAGGCCCACCGCGCCGAGGAGGAGGCCGAGGCCCCGGGAGGCGCCCTGCACCGTGTACTCCCGTAGCCGCTCGAAAGGGATGCTCCGGAGGTTGCCCTCGCGCCCCCGGAGCATGTCAGGGTACTGCTCGTCGAGGGTGATCGCCATCTGGTCGAGCTCCTGGTTGGCCACCTCCAGGGAGATCCCCGGCTCCAGGCGTGCGACCACGCTGTGTCGGTGGACGTTCGGGCGCTGGAGAGCGGGGTCGGTCCAGTCGATCAGCCGCAGTACGTGGATGGTCCGGCCCACCAGGGGCTCGGGCGCCACGAACGACGCGTCGAGGACGCCCACGACCTCCACCGGCTCGCCGTCCAGGCGGACGGATCGTCCCACGATCTCCGGGTCGGCGCCCCACACCGAGGTCCAGGCCTCGTGGGTCAGGACGGCCAGGCCATGGTCGTTCCCGTCCGCCGCCACCAGGAGGCGGCCCAGGGTCGGCCGCGCACCGAAGAGCGGGAAGAAGGACGGCGTCACGTCGGCCTGGCGAAGGCGGAGGGGATCTCCGCCCTCGGCCTCGAGGTTCGTGTCCTGGTCGTACACCGCCGTCCACGACTCCACCGTCTCCAGGTCGTCCAGGGCCCGGAGGATCGGGCCCGGGTGGGAGCCGTTGGTCATGTAGACCAGGCGGTCCTCGTCGGGGTAGGGGAGGGGCCGCAGCATGACGTGGTCCACCACCGTGAAGACCGTGGTCACCGCGCCCACGCCGACCCCCACCAGCAGGATGCTCGACCACGTGAACGCCGGGCTGCGCCCCAGACTCCGGACGCCCATCTGGATCCTGCGCATCCACTCCCCCATCTGCCACCTCCCCGTGCGCGTAGAGGCGGGGCCCCGGACGGGCCCGCCACGAAGCTCCTCGATCCACTCGGCCGCAACGGCGCCGGGCAGCCGCCGGAAGGCCCGCCACGTCCGGGCCCGTCGGGCGGCCGTGTGGGGCGCGTCCTCCAGCTGGTCCGCCAGGGCCCCGGCCATCTCCTCTGCGTCCTGTCGCCGCACCCGCGGCGGCAGCAGCCTCAGAAGGAGGCGGTAGAGGCGGACCGACCGTCCTTCCTGGCTCACCCGCCGTCCCCCCGGGCCAGGGCCGGTCGGGCCTGGTCCAGCAGTCGCTCCAGCCGGGCCAGCTCCGCCGTCAGGACCTCCGTGCCCCGGGGCGTGATGTCGTGCACCCGTCGCCGGGAGTCGTCGCCCTCGTCCTCCCGGATCCAACCCAGCTCCCGCATGCGGCGGAGCACCCGGTAGAGGTTGGCGGGGTCGAGGAGGACCCCGGACCGGGATCGGGACTCCACGGCCTTGATGATGCCGTAGCCGTGGAGGGGGCCCTCGGCCAGGACCGAGAGGATCAGGAGGTCCCGGGGAGCCAGGGGGAGGTGGCGGGCGGTTTCGGCGTCCATGGCGATATCTGTGGAGTGACTGATGGTCAAGTGACAGATAGCAGGACCGAGAGGATCCGGAAAGGGGTGCCGCTCTGCCGGGCTCGACTTCAGTCGCCGGCGGCCTCGGCCAGCGCGGCCACCACCTCGGCCGGCTCGGTCACCGGGGCCCGGCACGTGAAGCGCCTGCAGATCCACGCGGCCGGGCGCCCGTCCACGGCCCCCCGCCCGCGCAGGAGGGGGAAGCCCTCCAGGTCGTCGGCGGCGGGGTCGCCCCCGGACACGGCCAGATTGCGGTGAGGCGACGAGAGCGTCGCCTCGAGGAGCGCGTCCCGGGGTGGGCCCGGCGGGCCCAGGATCGCCACTTCCATGGGCTCGGTCCCGTCCCGGACCAGCTGGGTCAGGAGCCGTCCGAACGCGCCCGGCACCCGGGCCATTGCCGCTCCCTCCCGCGCCAGGACCGCGCGGGCCCGCGCGATCCAGGTCGGCCGGTCCAGGAGGTGCCCCGCCCGCAGGAGGAGCTCCACGGCCAGGGAGTTGCCGGAGGGCGTGGCGCCGTCGGTGAGGTCCCTGGCCCGCGCCACGAGCCGCTCGCCGTCGAGGGGGGCGTCCTGGAACAGCTCCGCCTCCGGGTCCCAGAAGTCGTCGAGCAGGCGGGCGCACACGGCGTCGGCGGCCCGGAGCCAATCGGGCTCCAGGGTGGAGGCGTGGAGGCTCAGAAGCGCGTTCCCCAGGGCCCCGTGGTCTTCCAGGAAGCCAGCGCCGGATGCGGCCCCGTCGATCCAGATGCGCTGCACGCCGCCCCGGCCGTCGGTCATGCGGTCCAGGAGGAACCGTGCTCCGTCCCGGGCCGCCTCCAGGAAGTCCGGCCGACCCACGAGAGGCGCGGCCTCGGCCAGGGCCCGGACGGCCATGGCGCTCCAGGCGGCGATCACCTTCTCGTCCCGGAAGGGTGGCTCCCGCCGGCTCCGGGCCTCCAGAAGCGCGGCCTCCAGAGGCGCGAGGCGGGCGTCCAGCTCCGCCGGGTCGAGCCCGGCGCTCCGGGCGACCGCCGCACGGGGGTGGGGAAGGTGGAGGATGCTCCGCCCTTCGAAGTTGCCACCGGGCGAGACGTCGTAGAGGCGCCGGAAGAGGGCCCGGTCCTCCGGCGTCCCGACCCCTGCGGCATCCAGGGCAGCCTCCACCTGGTCGGGCGTCCACAGGTAGAAGAGGCCCTCCTCGCCCTCGGAGTCCGCGTCCCGGGCCGCGTAGAAGCCGCCCTCGGGGTGACGGAGGTCCGACACCACGTAGTCCAGCGTCGAGACCGCCGTGTCCCGGAGCGCTTCGTCGCCGGTGATCCGCCAGGCCTCCAGGTAGACCCGGGCGAGGAGGGCGTTGTCGTAGAGCATCTTCTCGAAGTGGGGGACCAGCCAGCGGGCGTCCACGGCGTAGCGGTGGAAGCCGCCTCCGAGGTGGTCCCGGATGCCGCCGTCGGACATGGCCTGGAGCGTCCGGACCACCATCGCCACCGTGCGGGGCTCCCCCCGGGCGAGGAGGAACTCCAGCGTCATGGGCTGGGGGAACTTGGGCGCCGGCCCGAAGCCGCCGTGGTCCGGGTCGAAGCGGGAGGCCAGGTGGCGTTCCGCCGCGGTGACGAGCGCCTCCGGTTCGGGGGCCTCCTCCGGCCCGCCCGGTGTCGCGTCGGCCTCCACCGCGCTCCGCTCCAGCGCCTCGGTCAGGCGGGCGGCGCTGGTCTGGAGCTGGTCCCGGCGGTTCTCCCACGCCTCC
The DNA here is from genome assembly GCA_035464715.1 of Longimicrobiales bacterium. Classification (GTDB taxonomy): domain Bacteria; phylum Gemmatimonadota; class Gemmatimonadetes; order Longimicrobiales; family Gaopeijiaceae; genus Gaopeijia. Next base: position 16,138 of record DATHRY010000183.1, on the reverse strand, counting down.
CGGATCGCGTCCAGGACCTGCCGGAACGAGGGCATGCCGTGTCGAGGCTCCGGGGGGTAGTACGTGCCCCCGTAGAAGGGCTCGCCCCCGGGCGTCAGGAAGACGGTCAGGGGCCAGCCTCCGCCGCCGGTCATGGCCTGGACCGCCTTCATGTAGATCCCGTCGACGTCGGGACGCTCCTCCCGGTCCACCTTGATGCACACGAAGCCCCGATTCATGCGCGCCGCGGTGTCGGGGTCGTCGAAGGACTCCCGCTCCATCACGTGACACCAGTGGCAGGCCGAGTAGCCGATGGAGAGGAGGATCGGCCGATCCTCGTCCCGGGCCCGGCCCAGGGCCTCCTCACCCCAGGGGTACCAGTCCACCGGGTTGTGGGCGTGCTGCCGGAGGTACGGCGAGCGGGCGGCGGCCAGCCGGTTGGACACGGGCGTCAGGCCGCCTCGAGCTCGTCCTGGGCGAACTCCCGGGCCTCGGACTCGCCGTCGAGGAGGACGGCGTAGTGCCGGGGGCGGTACTCGTCCGTCCCGACGACGGTCCCGACGCGCCCGGGAAGCTCCGGGACCATGGGAAGCCGGCCGGCCCGTACGCGGACCCGGGTGCCCTCGGGGAAGACTGCGGCGTGGAGAGTCATCCGTTCGTTCCTCGCATGATCGTTGTATCCGCTGGTTCGGACTCGTACTTTAGCGGTGTAACCATATGTTTCCCACCACGAGTCCGACCCCGGTGAACCGAGCCTTGCTGGCCCTCGTCCTCCGCCGCCCCTGGCGGCTCCCCGCCCTGGCGGGGATGGCGTGGGCGTTCCGGGCCCGGGACTGGTATCGGAGAGCCCCCTTCCTCCCGCTTCCCCCCCGGGACTACCTGAGGTGGCGGACGGAGACGGCCTACGGGGATCCCGACGCGGTACCCCCCGTCGAGGAGTTGGACGGATTCGTGGTGTGGAGTGCTCGCATGCGCCGCTGGATGAGGGAGTAGATCGATGGGCAAGATCTTCGTCGGGCTTCTGGTCATCCTGGGCGTCGCGCTGTACGTCGACTCCAGCCGGGCCGTCATCGTGCAGAAGGCCAAGCCGGTCCTGGATCCGTACTTCGTGATGGCCACGAAGTCCGAGATGGACAAGATCGCCACGGAGCTGCTCCTCTTCGAGCGCGAGAACTTCGGCCGACTTCCGGACCGCAGGGATTTCCCCGCCTGGCTGGACGCGCAGTACGCCGGCGGCGCCACGGTGGACTCCTGGGGGAGCCCCTACGAGTACAGCCTGGCCCGGGACAGCTTCTTCCTCCGGAGCGCCGGGCCCGACATGCTGCGGGCCACCGACGACGACATCGTCGACGGCCGGCCCCGGAGCGGGACCGGCACCGTCAACACCCGCTAGGTCGGCTCCCGCGCCCCCCGGCGCCTCCCGCTGGCGGTGGAGGACCTCGGTCCCCTCTTCTCCGGTCTCCTCGGGCCCTACGGCCTGTGGAGTCTCTTCGGTCTCGCCATCCTCGAGACCTGCTTCGTAACGGGACTCGTGGTGCCCTCCGGGACCGCAGCCGCCTTCGTGGCCGCCGTAGGGGGCGGCGACCCCGTCGATCTCTTCCCCGTGGTCCTGGCCATCACGGCAGGTGGATGGATCGGGGACTGGGTGGGGTATGGAATCGGGCGAGCCGCCGGCCCGAGCCTCCTGGAGCGCCCGGGGTGGGTCGGGGGTACGCTCCGCCGTCACCGGGCGACCGCGGGGCGTTTCCTGGACCGCCACCCGTTCTATTCGGTGACGGTGGCCCGTCTGGTCTCCTTCGTCCGGACCCTGATGCCCATGAGCGCCGGAATGTCACGGATCGGCCCCTTCACCTACTTCGTCTTCGAGCTCCCAGGCGTGGTCGCCTGGGCCGTCCTCTACGTCGGGGTCGGGTACCTGGCCGGCGAGAGCTGGCAGTTCGTGACCTCGCTGGTGGGCGTCGGCTGGCTAGTGCTCTTCGGCGTGGTGGGTGGCCTGTTGTGGCTCCGGGCCCGGCGCAGGGGAGGTGAGGCCGCGTGAGGATCGTGGGGCTGACCGGGAGCGTCGCCGCGGGAAAGAGCACGGTGGCCGAGGCCTGGACCCGGGCCGGGATTCCCGTCCTGGGGGCCGACGAGCTCGCCCGCGACGCCGTGGCCCCCGGCTCCGAGGGACTCGCCCGGGTGGTGGACGCCTTCGGCGCGGACGTCCTGGATGCCGAAGGACGACTGGACCGCGACCGCATGCGGGACAGGGTCTTCCGGGACCCCGAGGCCCGCCGGCGCCTCGAGGAGATCGTGCACCCCCGGGTCCGGGAGGCCCGGGATCGGTGGCTCGCGGTCCAGGCGTCGGAGGGGGCCACGCTGGTGGTGCTGGAGATCCCCCTCCTCCTCGAGATGGGGATGGAGGGCTCGGTGGACGAGGTCGTGGTGGTGGACGCTCCCGCCGAGACCCGCCTGGAGCGCATGGTCCGTGACCGGGGGCTTGAGGAGGGGGAGGCCCGCCGGATCATCGAGAGCCAGATGGGCGACGACGAGAAGCGCGCCCGGGCGGATCACGTCCTCAGGAACGACGGGCCCCTGGAGCCGCTGCTCCGGGCCGCGGCCCTCCTCCTGACCACCCTCGCACACGAGACCGCCGCCCGGCCCGCGGACGATCCGGCCTGGGACCGGCCCCCGGCGCCGGGATGGATGCGGGTGGACCTCCACCTCCACACCCGGGCGTCCTGGGATTGCCTCTCGGATCCCGAAGAGCTCCTGGCACGGGCCGCGGAGCGGGGGGTGACCCGTCTCGCCTTCACGGACCACGACACCCTCCCGGCCGCCCTGGAATGGGCCGCCAGGTATCCGGACCGGATCATCCCCGGCGAGGAGGTCCGTACCGCCGAGGGGATCGACGTGATCGGGCTGTACCTGTCCGAGACGATCCCCCGGGGCACGCCGGCCCGCGAGGTCGTCGCCCGGGTCCGGGAGCAGGGCGGCATCACCTACCTCCCCCATCCCTTCGCCTCCGGGAAGGGTGGGGGCGGTGAGTACGCGGAGGAGCTCGCACCCTGGATGGACGTGGTGGAGGTCTTCAACGGACGCCTTCACCCGGGCCGGCTCAACGGGCCCGCCGTCCAGCTGGCCCACCGTTTCCACCGGCTGCGTGGCGCGGGCTCGGATGCCCACACCGTCGGGGAGGTGGGGAACGCCTACGTGGAGCTGCCCGTCCACGACAACCGCCCGGAGGCCCTCCGCCGGGCCCTGCGGAGGGGTCGGCCCGCGGGCCGCACGGCCTCCAACCTCGTGCACCTCGCATCGACCTGGGCGAAGGTCCGCAAGCGACTGCCGGGCGCCTGAACAATCGGCCCCCGAAGGGGGTTCAACCCTCTCCACTCGAACCCCTTTCTTCAACAGCCTCCTAAAGGGGGGACCCCTTGGCGTATCGGACGCCTCCCCATAGAGCACGTGCCGCCCGACAGGCCTCCGACGCCCTCCGTGCGGCTCGCAGTGTCATCCTCACCACCCACCTCAACGCCGACGGCGACGGCGCCGGGTCCCAGGTGGCCGTGGCGGCCTGGCTCCGGGCCAACGGCACCGAGGCCTGGATCGTCAACCCGACGCCGTATCCGGACATGTTCCGCTTCCTCCTCCCCGAGGACTGGGTCGTGCCCGCGGGCTCGAAGCGTGCGAAGGAGCTGTGTGCCGCCGCGGACCTGGCGGCGGTCCTGGACACCGGCGAGGTCCAGCGGATCGGCCGGGTGAAGCCCATGATCGAGCACCTGCCCGCGGTGGTGGTGGACCATCACCCCCCGGGGGACCGGCCCATCGGCGGAGTCTCCTACCGGGACCCGTCGGCCAGCGCCACCGGGGAGATGGTCTACGACCTCTTCCTGGCCGCAGGCGGGCCCTGGCCGGAGGCGGCGCTCCGGGGCATGTACGTGGCCATCCTGACCGACACCGGTGGCTTCCGGTTCTCCAACAGCACGGCGGGCGCCCACGAGGTGGTGGCGGAGCTCATCCGCCGCGGCCTCGAGCCCGAGGCCGTCTACAATCAGGTCTACGGCGCCTCGCCCCTGCGTCGCTTCAAGCTCCTCCAGGCGGCCCTGGCGACCCTCGAACAGCGCAACGGGGTGGCCTGGATGACGGTCCCGCCGGAGGCGTTCGCGGCCCTGGAGGCCCAGCCCGAGGACCTCGAAGGTCTGGTGGACTATCCCCGAGGCGTCCAGGGGACCGAAGTGGCCCTGCTGTTCCGAACGGTGCGGGACGGCATCACGAAAGTGTCCTTCCGCTCCAACGGCGCGGTGGACGTAAACCGCCTCGCCCGCGAGTTTGGCGGTGGGGGACACGTGAAGGCGGCTGGGGCGACCATCGAGCGTCCTCTCGACGAGGCCCTCCCCCTGGTCGTCGAGGCCGCCGAGACCGCCGTGGCGGGCCAACCCGCCTGAGCACCGGACCCGGAGCAGCGGTGAGGGACAGCAAGAGGACAGACGACGCGGGCCCCGGTGTTCCGGAGGCCATCCCCCGGGGGCTCCAGCACCTCCTGGACCGGTACGGCGCCGAGGCGCTGGACCGGATCTGGATCTTCCCGCCCCTGATCTCGGGACGGAAGGAGTGGGGTCTGCTGGTGGCCAGCGTCTTCACCGAGGGGGCCGCCGACGAGCGCCGGCTCCTGGTGAGCTCCCCGTACACGGCGGAGCGCACCGGCCAGGGCCTCACCCTGGAGCGCAGCTTCCAGGAACAGGGGGAGGCCCCCCCGGACCGGTTCCCCCGGGTGGTGGAGGGGGTGGTGCGGCGCGCCGAGAAGGACCTGGGGGAGCCCAGGGAGATCGCCGTCGAAGGCGACCTCGACGTCCTGCTCACGGTCCTGGAGGAGTTCGACGTCGCACTCCTGGATCCGGAGCTGCCTCCCCGGGGGCCCGCTCCGGTGGAGGTGTCCGCACCGTGAGCACCGAGATCGCCTCCCCCCAGGCCCGGCTGCGGCTCTTCGCCCGCTACCTGAAGGAGCAGGGGCTCCCCCTGACGCAGCAGCGCGAGGCGGTGGCGTCGGTCCTCTTCTCGTCCGACGGCCACCTCTCCGCCGACGACATCGAGGGCGAGCTCCGGGGCGCGGGGGAACGGATCGGAAAGGCCACCGTCTACCGCACCCTGGACCTGCTGGTCAAGTCGAACCTCGTGGAGGAGCACGACTTCGGGGAGGGCTTCAAGCGCTACGAGCACCGGCTCTCCCTCGACCCGGTCCACGAGCACCTCATCTGCCAGGCCTGCGGTCGGGTCCAGGAGTTCGAGCTCCCGGAGATCACCGCCATCGAGGCCCGCGTCGCCCGGGAGATGGGGTTCCGTCCCCAGCGCCACCGGGTGGAGATCTACGGGCTGTGCAGCGTTTGTCGCGAGCGGGGGGTCGCCCTGCCCCAGGACGGACTCACCTGCCCCATCGACGTCGTCTAGGCCGCCTCCCGCGTGCCGAACCGCCGTCATCCCCGACACTCCGGACGGGGTCCCGCCCCAATGACCCGACTTCCCGACACCCTCCAGGACCTGCCCTGGGAGCTCCCCCGGAGCTTCCTGGGCCTCGACGAGCAGGCGAGCGCCTTCGAGCGCGCGGCCGCCGTGCTGCTTCCCGTGCCCTACGAGTCCACCACCTCCTACGGAGGCGGGGCCCGGGGCGGTCCGGGCGCCGTCCTGGACGCGTCCCGCTACATCGAGCTCTACGACCAGGAGCTGGACGCCGAGGTGGGCGCGGCCCTGGGGATCCACACCCTGCCGCCGGTGGAGCTCACCCGGGCGGGGGCCGGACCGGCCATGGAGGAGCTCCGGGAGATCCACGACCGGGTCCTGGACGCGGCCGGGGACCGCTTCGTCCTCATGCTCGGGGGCGAGCACTCGGTGTCGTCACCGGCGATCTGCTCCCACGCCGCCCGGCACGACGAGCGCCTGACGGTGCTCCAGCTCGATGCCCACGCCGACCTGCGACCCTCCTACGAGGGCACGCCCTGGTCCCACGCCTCGGCCATGGCCCGGGTGCTGGACGTGGCCGACGTCGTGGCCGTGGGGATCCGGGCGGTCTCCGCCGAGGAGGTCGAGGTGGCCCGGAGCCACGACGCCTGCCACCTCATCTGGGCCGACGAGATGTGGGAGGACGACCGTTGGATGGACCGGGCGATGGAGCGCCTGGGCCCGAAGGTCTACGTGACCTACGACGTGGACTACCTGGACCCCTCCCTCATGCCTTCTACCGGGACCCCGGAGCCCGGCGGCGGGGACTGGTACCGGACGCTCCGAGTCCTGCGGAGGGTGTTCGCCGAGCGGGAGGTCGTGGGCTGCGACGTGGTGGAGCTGGCTCCGATCCCGGGCCTCCACGCGCCGGACTTCCTGGTGGCCAAGCTCGTCTACAAGCTCTTCGGCTACCGCTTCCAGGATCGGTTCCAGACCCCGTGACCGACCCGCCCCGTCTCCCCTCCCGCTCCCTCTCGCTCCCGGACGGTGCCACCCTCGGCAAGGCCGCTCCCGGGGCGCGGATGCACTTCCCGTGGGAGGCGGTGGTCCGGGCGGTCGGGGACCGGGGGCTGCCCGGGAACCGGGTCGCCCTCCAGTTCGAAGGGCCCTCCACCTTCGACCGCTGGCTGGAGGCCATCGAGGGAGCACGGCGCTTCGTGCACTTCGAGAACTACATCCTCCGGGACGACCGGGTGGGGCGGAGCTTTCGGGATGCGCTGGTGGCCAAGGCCCGGGAGGGCGTGCCGGTCCGGGTCCTCTACGACTGGGTCGGGTGCTGGGCGACCCCCCGCCGGTACTGGCGCCCCTACCGGGACGCCGGGGTGGAGGTCCGGGCCTTCAACCGACCCCGGATCCGGGACCCCTGGGGCGTCCTCCAGCGGGATCATCGCAAGCTCGTCTGCGTCGACGGGGACCTGGCCTTCGTGGGCGGGTTCTGTGTCGGCGTGGAGTGGGCCGGAGACGACCAGAACCCTCCGTGGCGGGACACGGGGGTGGAGATCCGCGGGCCGGCGGCGGCCCGGGCCGCGCAGGCCTTCGAGCGGATCTGGGCCGCCCTGGGGCCGGGGGTGCCCCGGGCCCACCAGGCGGATCCAGAGCGGGTGCCCGACGCGGGGGAGACGCCGGTCTGGATCATCCAGGGGGAGCCGGGCCGGTCCCGGGTCTACCGGACCCTCCAGCTCATGGCGGCCCACGCGTCCCACCGCCTGTGGATCACCGATCCCTACTTCGTGGCGCCGCGGCCGGTCTCGGAGGCCCTCGCCGCCGCGGCCGCCCAGGGCGTGGATGTCCGGGTCCTGGTCCCCCGGCACAACAACTGGCCCTGGGTGGGGACCCTTTCCCGGGCGGGCTACCGCTTCCTCCTGGAGGAGGGGGTCCGGCTCTTCGAATGGCAGGGGCCGATGATCCACGCCAAGACCTCGGTGGTGGACGGCCTCTGGGCCCGGGTGGGCTCCAGCAACATCAACTCCGCCTCCCTCCTGGGGAACTGGGAGATCGACGTCGGCGTGGTCGACGAGGACCTGGCGGGCCAGCTCGAGGGGCTCTTCCTGGCGGACCTGGCGTCCTCCGTGGAGATCGTCCTCCCCGACGGGCGCCGTTCCCAGGCGCGGGTCCGGGGCGCCGAGGTGGGGACGCCCATCACCCCGCTGGATCCCCAGGGATCGCTGCAGGAGCGGCTGACCCGGGAGCTCCGCTCCGGGACGCCGGTGGCCAGGGGGTTCCGCCTCTCGGACGTGGTCCGGGCCGGGTCGATCTTCGGGGACGCCCTGGCCGGTCACCGCCCCCTGGGCCGGGAGGACCGAACCGTGCTCGGGACGGTGGCGGTGTTGGTTCTTCCCCTGGCGGTCCTGGCGGCGATCTTCCCAAGGGCCGCGGGCTGGAGCCTGGCGGCGTTGCTGGGCTGGCTCGGGGGAACCGCCGGCGTCCGTGCCGCGTTGGAAGCACGCCGGGCCCGCAAGGCCGACGAGGCGGAGACGCCGCCCACTCACGACGAGGACGAGCAGGTCCATGGCTGAACAGGTCGGAATTCTCATCGCCGTCACGGCAGGGCTCCTGTCCTTCCTGTCCCCGTGCGTCCTCCCGCTGGTGCCGTCCTACCTGTCCTTCGTCACGGGAATGACGCTGGACGACCTCCAGGAAGGGGTCGACCGGAGGGTGATCCTCACCCACTCGATCCTGTTCGTGTCGGGGTTCACGCTGGTCTTCCTGCTCCTGGGGGCGTCGGCCTCCTTCCTGGGGCAGTTCTTCCGGCTGTACGAGGTGTGGGTGGCCCGCATCGGCGGGCTCATCATCATCGTCCTGGGACTCCACCTCCTGGGCGTCTTCCGCATCGCGCCCCTCCTCCGGGAGCGCCGGGTCCAGCTGGCGGACAAGCCGGCGGGACACCTCGGCACGCTGGCGGTGGGCGCAGCGTTCGGGGCCGGGTGGACGCCGTGCATCGGCCCGGTGCTCGGGGCGATCCTCACGCTGGCCGGCACCTCGGACACGGTCTGGCAGGGCACCGGGCTTCTTCTGGCCTACTCCCTGGGGCTGGCGATCCCCTTCCTGGTCGCGGCACTGGCCCTGGACCGCTTCCTGGCCACCTTCAAGCGGTTCCGCCGCTGGATCCCGGTCCTGGAGAAGGCCTCCGGCGCCCTGCTGGTCGTCCTGGGCATCCTCCTGGTCACGGGGCAGTTCACCTTGCTGGCGGCGTGGCTGAACCAGTTCACCCCCGAGTGGTTGATCGAGCGCATCTGACTCCGGCTGCGCAGCAGCTCGCGCGGATGCGGGCTCCTCCCCGGTAGGACGCTTCGGGCCGGGCACCCGTGAACCCTCCCCCTGGTCTCCCCCCGCAACCTTTCCGACATTGTCAGTGTCCATGATGTAGACATTGTCAGAAACGGGAGGCGAGCGTGGGACGCGACGGACTCGGGGAGCTGGAGCACCAGGCGATGCTGGCCCTTCTCCGACTTGGAGAGGACGCCTACACCGCGCCCATCGTGGAGGAGCTCGAGGCCCGCACGGGCCGGGAGGCCACCGTGGCCTCGGTCTACGTGGTCCTGCGCCGCCTCGAGGACAAGGGGCTGGTCCGCTCGGAGCTCCGGGAGCCGGGAGAGGAGGTGGGTCGGGACCGTCGCTACTTCGAGGTGACCGACGAGGGCCGGGAGAAGCTGCGGCTGGCCCGGGACGCCTACCAGCAGCTGTGGGATGGTCTCGAGGGAGCCCTGGAGCCTCGGCCGTGACCGGACCGGAGGAGACACCCGACGGGCCGCCCCGACGCTGGGAGGCCCTTCTGGACCGGGTCCTCCCCGCGGGGGACCGGGACGAGCTGCGCCGGGAGATCGCCGAGCTCTACCGACGTCGCCGCGAGCGGGAGGGGGCCCGTCGCGCCCGCCGCTGGTACCGGCGGCAGGTCCTGGCCTTCACGGCCCGGGTGCCCGGAGAGGCCACCAGAGAACTACGCAACGGGACGGGAGAGAGGATGATGGGAGGCGTACGGCAGGTCGTGCAGTCGATCCGGAGCCTGCGTCGGGCGCCGGGGTTCAGCGTCCTGGCGATCCTGACCCTGGCTCTGGGGATCGGCGCGAACGCGGTGATCTTCGCGGTCGTGGACCGCGCCCTGCTGCGGGCGCTCCCCTTTCCCGAGCCGGACCGCCTGGTGGCCGTCCTGGAGGGCTGGGGCTCCTCACCGGGCACCTTGGAGATCCTCGAGCGGGACATGACCACCGTGTCGGCGATCGGTGGGGCCGTGGACGCGATGGGGATGACCTGGGCGCCCGAGGAAGGCGCACCCCGGCGGATCTCCGCCGCCCGGGTCACCCCCGGCTATCTCGCGTCCCTGGGCGTGGTGCCCCGGGCCGGACGCCTGATCCAGCCCGAGGACGCACGGCCGGGCCGCGGAGGCGTCGTCCTCCTGGGATCGGACTTCTGGCGGGGCAGTTTCGGCGGCTCCGCCGACGCCATCGGAGACCGCATCACCCTGGACGGCGAGTCCTTCGAGATCGTGGGCGTCCTCCCGGCCGGCTTCGATCTGCCCTCTCCCCGGAACGACGTCTGGGTGCCCGCGGTCCTGGACGCCTCGAACCCGGGACTCCACTGGGGCTCGGGGAACTACACGGCGGTGGCTCGCATGCGGGACGGGGTCGAGCCCGGGCAGGTCAGGGAGGAGCTGCTCCGGGTGGGAGCGGACGTTCGCCTGGCCAATCCCCTCTGGACGCCGCCGGAGGATTTCTGGGCCGAGGCTCGGGCGACGCCGCTGGCCGATGCCCGGTCCCGGGTGGCCCGTACGCCTCTCTTCATCCTCCTGGGCGCCGTGGGCGTGGTCCTCCTGGTGGTGTGCGCCAACGTGGCGAACCTCCTCCTGTCCCGGGGGCTGGCCCGGCGGCGGGACCAGGCGGTACGCACCGCCCTCGGGGCGTCCGGCGGCCGTTTGGCGTGGACCCAGCTGTCCGAGGCCCTGGTGCTCTGCGCGGCGGGCACCGTCCTGGGACTGGCGCTCGCCGCCGCGGGCCTCGGCGCCCTGCGGCCCCTCCTGCCGGTGGAGGTGCCCGGAGCCGCCCAGGCCGGTCTGGACCTCCGGGTGATCGGCGTGACCGGAGGGCTGGCGATCGTCACGACCCTTCTCGTGGGAGCGATTCCCGCCCTCCGGGTGGGGCGTCGCGGACCCGGCACCCTCCTGCGGGAAGGGGGGCGCGGACAGACCGGGACCCGGGCGCGACGACGGACCACCCGCATCCTCGTGGCGGCCCAGATGGCGGCCGCGGTGGTCCTGGTGACCTCGGCGGGCCTGCTGGCACGGAGCCTGTCGCTCCTCAACCGGGTGGACCCGGGGTTCGAGACCCAGGGGCGGGTGACTGCGCGCGTGGACGTGCCGCCGGGAACGGACCCCGACGTCGAGGCCCGCGGCCTCTACCTCGACGGGCTGCTGGAGCGGCTCCGGGCCCAGCCGGCCCTCACCGGGGTGGCCCTGGCCAGCACCCTCCCGTTCGACTCCGAGATCGAGAACATCGCCGCCTTCATCCCCGGGGTGACCGACGATCCCAACAGCCTCCCCGTGATGCGACATCACCGGGTGAGCCCCGAATACTTCGAGGTGGCCGGGATCCCGGTGCTGGAGGGTCGGCCGTTCGACGGCGGGGACCGTCCCGGCGCCGAGCTGGTGGCCATCGTGGATCAGCCGTTCGTGGACGCCTTCTTCGCCGGCGGCGACGCCCTGGGCCGGACCGTGCGCTACCCGTGGCGTGGCGCCCCCGACATGCGGATCGTCGGGGTCGTGGGGGCGACCGGTGACGGCGACCTCGCCGAGGCGCCCGAGCCCACCGTCTGGGTGCCCATGGCCCAGATGCAGATGGGGGCCATCGGCCACGCCCGGATCCTGGCCCGGACCCGGGGCACCGACGCCGGGGCGGGCCTGGCCGCGCTCCAGGCCGGGGTGCGGGACTACGACGCCCGCCTGCCCCTGAGCGAGATGGCGGGCTACCCCGAGCTCCTCTCCGCCTCCCTCTCCGGGACCCGGCTCCTGACGGTCCTCCTCCTGCTCTTCGCCGGCACGACCCTGATCCTGGGCTGCGTCGGCGTCTACGGTGTCGCCGCCTTCTCCGTGCGGGAACGGGTCCGGGAGATCGGCGTGCGGATGACCCTGGGGGCGAAGCCCGCGGAGATCCGGCGGGACGTCATCCGTGAGGGCCTCTGGCTGGCCGTGCCCGGAGGGATCGTGGGCCTGGTGGTGGCGACGCTTTCCGGCCGGGTCCTGGGTTCGGTCCTCTACGGGGTGTCCCCCGTGGATCCGCTGACCTTCGTCGCCACCCCCTCGCTCCTGGTCGCAGCGGCCCTGGTGGCGGTCTATCTGCCCGCCAGGCGGGCCACCCGGGTGGATCCGGCCACGGTGCTCCGGGAGGGGTAGGGGAGGGGGTGGCAGGACCGATGCCCCGGCCCCGGGGGGACGATCGCTCCGGGGTGCGGGCTCAGCCCTCCCTGGCGGCCGGGCCGCTCTCCACCGCCTCCTCCAGGAGCTGTCTCCTCAGGAGTCGGGCGTAGACCCCGTCCAGGGCCAGGAGCTCGTCGTGGCGCCCCCGCTCGGCGATGCGACCGTCCTCCAGCACGAGGATCTGGTCGGCGTGCATCACCGCCGAGACCCGGTGGGAGATGACGAAGGCCGTCCGATCGGCCAGGACCGTGCGCAGGTCTTCCAGGATCCGGGCCTCCGTGTGGGTGTCCACGGCGCTGAGGGCATCGTCCAGGATGAGGATGCGGGGATCCCGGGCCAGCGCCCGGGCCAGGGTGGCCCGCTGCTTCTGGCCCCCTGAGAGGTTGATGCCGCGCTCGCCGAGACGGGTCCCGTAGCGCGCCGGGAAGCCTTCGACGCTCTCGTGCAGCTGGGCCGTCCGGGCGGCTTCCACGACGCCGGGATGGGCCGCCTGGGGATCGTCGTCCAGCGCCCCGTCGTGTTCGAGACCCAGGGCGATGTTGGCCGCCAGCGTCTCGGAGAAGAGGAAGGTGTCCTGGGGCACCATGCCAATGGCGGACCGGAGTCGCCCGGGATCCAGCTCCGGCAGGGGGACGCCGTCCAGGAGGACCGACCCTGCGGTGGGGTCGTAGAGCCGGGGGATCAGCGACACCAGCGTGCTCTTGCCGGAGCCCGTGGCCCCCACGATGGCCACCGTCTCCCCGGGCCTCGCGGTGAAGGTCACGTCCTGGAGGACGTCCCGGCTGGTGCCGGGGTAGCGGAAGGTCACGTTTCGGAAACCGACCTCCCCCTGGATCGGGTCGAGGTCCCGGGCCGGCACCGGGGCCCGGATCACCGGCTCCCGCTCCAGGATCCGGTTGAGGCGCCCCATGGACGCCGCGCCCCGCTGGAAGAGGGTGACCACCCAGCCCAGGGCGATCATGGGCCAGATGAGGAGGACCAGGTAGAAGTTGAAGGCCACGAAGTCGCCCACGGAGATGAGGCCGGCCATGACCTCCCGCCCCCCCAGCCAGAGGACCACCACCATCCCGAGGCCGCTCAACAGCCCCATGATCGGGTGGAAGGCGCCGGCGGTTCGGGCCAGCGCCATGTTCCGGGCGCGGTACTCCCCGTTGAGCGTGCTGAACCGCCGGTTCTGCTCCGACTCCTGGACGTAGGCCCTCACGATCCGGGTGCCGGTCAGGTTCTCCTGCACCATGGTGGACAGGTCCGCGTACTGCGCCTGGATCTCCTCGAACCGCTTGTGGATGATCTTGCCCATCCGGATCACCAGAAGGGGGAGGAGGATCAGGGGCAGGAGGGCGTACAGGGTGAGGCCCGGGCTGATCCAGAGCATCAGCGCCAGGGCGAAGACGAAGCCCACCACCGTGTTCACGGTGTACATCACCGCCGGCCCGGCCGCCATCCGCACCGCCAGCGTGTCGTTGGTGGCCCGGCTCATGAGGTCGCCGGTGCGGTTCTCCTCGAAGAAGGCGGGGTCCAGCCGGAGGATGTGCCGGAAGAAGTCCTTCCGGAGATCCACCTCCATCCGGCGGCTCACGCCGTTCAGGAGCTCCCGCATCCCGTACCGGGCCGCGCCCCCCAGCACCGCCGCCGCCACGATGAGGATGGCCAGCAGGCGGATGCGCCCGGACCCGAGCCCCGGCTGCTCCAGTCCGTCGATGGCCATCTTCATCAGGTACGGCGTGGCGATGGTGAAGGCCTGGGCGACCACCACCAGCCCGAGGCCGGTGATCGTCGCCGTCCGGTAGGGGCGGTAGTAGGGCAGGATGCGGATCAGCTCGTTCATGACCCGGAACTTCGACCGCTCGGCGGGTGGGGACAAGCGCTGCCCCCGGGTGTACGCCGCCGGCATGAACACCACCGATTCGCAGGTCCCTTACGTGCCCCGCAGGGGGCGCCTCGCCCGCCTCTGGCACCGCATCGACCCCCTGGACCTCGCCATCGCCCGATGGATGGAGCGGGTCGGCGTGAGAGTGCTGCGGGTCTCCCTCGCGCTGGTCTTCATCTGGTTCGGTGCCCTCAAGATCGTCGGCATGAGCCCGGCGGAGGGCCTCGTCCGGGCCACCGTCTACTGGATGCCGGGCGACGTCTTCTTGCCGATCCTGGGGGTCTGGGAGGTCCTGATCGGGCTCTTCCTCCTCTACCGGCCCACCATCCGCCTGGCCCTGGCCCTGCTCTTCCTCCAGATGCCGGGGACGATCCTGCCCCTCTTCCTCCTGCCGGAGGTCACCTTCACCTCCGTCCCCTTCGGTCTGACGCTGGAGGGTCAGTACATCGTCAAGAACATGACCCTCATCGCCGCCGCCCTGGTCGTGGGGGGGACGGCGCGGATCCCGTCGATGCACGAGGGCCGCCTGCAGTAGCGCCGGGCCGCGGGCCGGGGGCGATCCCGGTTCCGGCCCCGGGGTATCGCGCCGGGGCGGCGACTCGCCGCGGCCCCACGCGCCGAGGTTGACGGCGGAGGTCCCGTCGGGGAGCTTCGGCGGACGCCCCCGATCCCCACTCTCGTCGGCTCCCCGGAGGACGCGTGTCCCGGCTCATCATCCCTGCGGCCTTCCTGGCGGTTGCCACGGCCGTCATCTGGTCGGCCTTGTTGGTGATCGACGGGTCACCCCGCCAGAACATCCTCATCAACCTGGGGACCGAGATCATCGGGATCGTGATCACGGTGGCCGTGGTGGAGTGGTTCTTCGAGCGCCGCCGGAACCTGGAGCGGGCCCGACAGCTGGCCTGGAGCGCGCTCCACGCCGTCGAGCACGGCATCTGGGTCTGGCAGGGCGGACCCCGGGAGGTGGAGTCGGACCAGCTCATCGGCATGCTGAAGGCCGTGGACGAGGACGACCCGCTCCCGGACTTCACCCAGAACCTCCTGCTGGGGATCGGCACCCGGGCCAAGCACCTCCTCCACAACGAGCTTCCGGCCCTTGAGTCCATGCCGGGGCTCCTGAACGCCTTCGAGGAGCTGTCCCGCCTGAACGCGATCCGCGAGGGCGGACGGGTGACGCCGCCTCGGAAGGTGGCCGACATCCTGGAGCTCGGCGTCGCGGGTCTGGCGAAGGTGCTGGGCCAGCCGACCGAGGCGATGCCCGCCCGCCTGATCCGGTACGTGGACCCGTCGGAGAACGCGCAGGAGATGCGCTACTTCGGCCACCACGGCGGAGGTTCGGATCCCCGACGCCTACAGGGACCCGGGGCGCAGCAGTTCCTCTGATCAGTACCCTATCGCCCGCCCACCCCGGCGGGGATCGGATTGCCCGGTGAGGGTGCCGTCCGGCAGCACCAGGATCGCCTGCACGTCGCCGGACACGTCCCCGCGCTCGACGACGGTGTGGCCCATGGCCTCCAGGCGGGACACCACCTCAGGCGACAGCCCTCCGGCCTCGTAGAAGATCTGGTCCGGCAGATGCTGATGATGGACGCGGGGCGCCAGGACCGCCCGGCTCACGTCCATGCCGTGGTCCACGACGTTCGAGATGGTCTGGAAGGTGGTGGTGATGATCGTGGAGCCTCCCGGTGTGCCCGTGACCATGAAGAGCCCGCCCGCCGGATCCAGGACGATGGTGGGGGTCATGGCGGAGAGCATCCGCTTGCCGGGCTCGATGGCGTTCCGCTCGCCCTGCACGAGACCGAACTGGTTCGGCGTCCCGGGCTTCGCCGAGAAGTCGTCCATCTCGTTGTTCAGGACGAAGCCCGCGCCGGTGACCGTCACCTTGCTCCCGTACCAGGAGTTGATCGTCGTGGTGACGGCCACGGCATTCCCCTGCGCGTCGACGATGGAGAAGTGGGTGGTGTGCTCTCCCTCGTCGTCGCCCCCGTTCGCCGTCGTCGCCTCCCGGCCCAGGAAGGCCTCCACCCCCGGGGTCACCGCCTCGGAGGGGGTGGCCGTGGTGGGATCGACGGTGCTCCGCCGGGACCCGGCATACTCGTCCGAAGCGAGGACGTCGAGGGGCATCTCCACGTAGTCCGGGTCGCCCAGGTAGTGGTTCCGGTCGGCGTAGGCCCGGCGCCAGGCCTCGGCCATCAGGTGGACCCGCTCGGCCCCGTCGAAGGCCATGCCGGACAGCTCCCATCCCTCCAGGATGTTCGCCCCCTCGGCCATGGTGATGCCCCCGGACGAGGAGGGCGACATGGACAGGATCGTGTATCCCCGGTAGCCGAAGCTCACCGGGTCCCGCCACGCGGCCCGGTACCCCGCCAGATCCTCCCGGGTGATGAGGCCGCCGCCCCGCTCCATCTCGG
>DATHRY010000182.1:0-8017 GCA_035464715.1 Longimicrobiales bacterium | reverse complement strand
GAGTTCGGGATCCGGATCGCCCTCGGGGAGGACCGTCGGGGCGTGGTGGCCGGCGCGGTGCGGCGAGCCGGGGCCGTGGTGCTGGCCGGGGTCGTGGCGGGAACGGCTGCGGCCCTCCTGGCCGCGGACATCCTCACCGGCTCCCTCCGCATGGTGGATGCCCGGGCCCCGGGCCCGTACCTGCTCATGGCCGGCGTCGTCGTGGCGGTCGGCCTGCTGGCCGCCTGGGTGCCGGCGCGCCGCCTGTCCCGCATCGATCCCGCACGGACCCTCCGAGACGAGGGGTGACCATGATGACGCGACGTACCTTCCAGATCCTCCTGGCCCTGGCCGAGGGCCCGGCCCACGGCTATGGCATCCGGGGACGGGTCGAGGCCCGCACCGACGGGGCGGTCCGGCTGGGATCCGGCACCCTCTACGAGGCCGTGCACCGCCTGGTGGAGCAGGGCGACATCCACGAGGTCCCGCCGCCGCCGGACGAGCCGACCTCCGGGGGCCCGCCCCGCCGGTTCTACGACCTGACCGAGCAGGGACGGTCGGCGTTGCTGGCGGAGCTGCGCCGCATGGACGAGGCGGTCACCCTGGCCCGGAGTCTCGACCTGATGCCGGAGGCGGGGTAGCCCGGGCCCGCGTGGGGCCGCCCGCGGGCGGCACGGGCGGCGCCCGGCCGGGTGGACCCCGGTCCGGACCCGTCACCAGGAGCGTGGGCGTGACCGCGACCCGAGGGCATACGTCCCGGGACGCCCTTCGTTCTTGCGCCCTCCTCCACCCCCGGCGCATCCTGCCCGCATGCGAATCCCACGGTGTATCCCCGGTGTCGCCCTCCTGGTCGTGACGGCCTGCACGCCCCCCGCCGAAGCCCCGGACCTGTCGGGCGTATTCGACGGTACGGCGGGCCGCTGGGTCGACCTGACCCACGCCTACGACGCCTCGACCATCTACTGGCCCACCGACACGGCCGGCTTCCAGCTCACCGAACTGGCATACGGGCCCACGCCGGGAGGCTGGTTCTACTCGTCCTACGCCTTCGCGACGGCGGAGCACGGCGGCACCCATCTGGACGCGCCGATCCACTTCGCCGAGGGCGGCCTCACCGCGGACCAGATCCCCCTCTCGGCGCTGATCGGTCCCGCGGCCGTGGTGGACGTGGCGGCCCGGGCGGAGCCGGACTACCTGGTGACCGTGGCCGATCTGGAGGCGTGGGAGGCGGCGCACGGGCCCATCCCGGAAGGGGGGATCGTCCTCCTCCGGACCGGATGGGGGGATCGCTGGGGCGACCGCACCGCCTACCTGGGGACCGACCTCACCGGCCCGGAGGCAGTGCCGGAGCTCCACTTCCCGGGGCTGGACCCGGCGGCCGCCCGCTGGCTCGTGGAGAATCGTTCCGTGGCGGCGGTGGGCATCGACACGCCAAGCATCGACTACGGCCAGTCCACCGATTTCCAGGCCCACGTGGCCCTCTACTCGGCGGACATCGCCGGCTTCGAGAACGTGGCGAGCCTGGACGAGCTGCCCGGGAGCGGGGCCTTCGTCGTGGCACTCCCCATGAAGATCGCCGGAGGGAGCGGAGGGCCGCTGCGGATCGTGGCCTTCGTCCCCGCCACCGGCGGCTGACGCCCTGCCGCGTGCCGGGCCCGGATCCGTTCCCGGGGTGACGGTGGATCCGACGCTCCCCAACGACGCTGTGGCCCGGGCCGTCGACGGACTCCTGTCGGCGGTCGGCGTCGTCGGGCAGCCCCTGTGGCTCGCCGTCGCCCTGGCTCTCGTCGCCATGGTCGCCTGGACCGTGGGGCGGGAGCAGCGGCACGGGGAGTCCCCGCCCACGGGGCGCTACCTGGCCCTCACGCTCCTCTTCGTGGCGTGGGCCCGCTGGCCCGCCCTGGCCCTGAGCGGACAGGCGAACACCGACGAGAACGTGTGGATCGCGGCGGCGGCGCTGCTCCGGGCCGAGCCTGTGCCCTGGGTCGCCGTCGACACGTTCACCGGAGGCGCGCTGATCCCTATCCCCCTCGTCGTGGGCTCCCTCTTCGTGGGCGACGCGGCGTGGGGCATGTCCCGGGGGGTGGCCATCCTGCTCTGGGTACTCACGCTGGCGCTCCTGTATGTGGCGCTCCGGGTGCGGTTCGGCGGCGGGGTCGCCCGCCTCGCCATGCTGCCGGCCGTCGCCTCGGTGGCGGTCTTCCGGGACGAGTTCGACTTCCTGTCCTACAACAGCGAGCACGTGGGGAACCTCATCCTGGCCGGGGGCCTGGCCCTCGACGCGCTCATGGTGCGGGCCGGGTCCGACCGGGAGGCGGACCCCCGGAACGGTCTCCGTGCCTTCGCGCTGGGTGCGGTCCTCGGCCTGGCCCCCTGGGCGAAGCTCCAGGTCGCCCCCATCGCCTTTGCCCTGGGGGTGTGGCGACTGGGCGCTCTGGGGCGACGCCGACGGTACCGGCTCGGGGGGGTCCTGGTGGCGGGGGCGCTGGCACCGACCGGGTTGTTCCTCCTCTACCTGGGCGCCGCGGGGGCCCTCCACGACTTCTGGTTGTCCTACGTGCAGCAGAACCTGCACTACGCCGGTGCGGGCCTCGAGGGGATGTTCGGCGGGGAGGTGGTGCCCTTCCACGAGGTGCTCCTGGTCTACCCGATCCATCTCCTGCTGCGGCCGGCGTTGCTGCCCGTGGTCCTGGCCGCCGTCACCCTCGGCGCCTACGTGGCGTGGCTCCGGGTCCGGGAACGGGAGGCGCCGACGCCGCCCATGCTCCTGGGCGGGGTCCTGGTGACGGTGGCCGCCTGGGTGACGATGCAGACCCGGGAGGTGTACGGGCACTACCTGCTGCTGCTGATCCCGCCCCTGGTCTTCCTCACCGGCGCCCTGCTCCAGGGTGTGGCGGGAGTCGATCGCGCCGCCACGCCCGGGCGAGCCGATCGCGACGTCCCGCCCGAGCCGGCTCCCGGCACCGCCGGGTCCCGCATGGGCCTCGAGTTCCTGGCGGCCTTCTTCGTCCTCCCCTCCGTGGTTCTCCTCGCGCTGCCGAACCCGGCCTTCGATCCGGAGGCCCGTGCCCTGGGCCCCGTGGTGCCGGTCCCGGAGGCCGTGGCGGAGATCGCCCGTTGGACGGAGCCCGGCGACCGCGTGGCCATCTGGGGATGGGCGACGCCGCTCCTGATCGAGACCGGGACCCTGGCGGGGACGCGCGACGTCCATACCGAGCGTCAGTTGCTGGCGGGCCCCTATCAGGCATACTTCGCCGAGCGGTATGTGTCCGACCTGGCCAAGTACCGCCCGGTGCTCTTCGTGGACGCCCTCTCCCCCAGCGTGGACCCCGCCCTGATGCCCTTCCGCCAGGTGGACGCCGTGCGACGAGCCATCGACGCCGACTACGAGCCTCTGGGGGCCTTCGACGGCATCCGGATCTACCGGCGGATCGCCCCACCGACGAGCGCGACCGAGGGAGGGGGGGGCGCGTGAACGCTCCCGCCGACGGCATGGTGGGCCGGCACGGGCCGGACGGCGGCACGCCCTCCGTGGCGGTGGTGATCCCGTGCTTCCAGGTGTCGGCCCAGATCCCCGGAGTGCTGGCCAGGATCGGGCCGACGGTGGACCGCGTGTATTGCGTGGACGACGCCAGCACCGACGCCACGGCCGAGGCGATCCGGGGGGTGGCCGCATCCGATCCCCGGGTGGTCCTGGTCCGGAGGCCCGAGAACGGTGGGGTCGGGGCCGCCACCATGGACGGATACCGGGCGGCCATCGCCGACGGGTGCCGGGTGATCGTCAAGCTGGATGGCGATGGCCAGATGGACCCCGCCATCGTCCCCGTCCTGGTGCGACCGATCCTGTCCGGAGAGGCGGACTACGTGAAGGGGAACCGGTTCCAGTCCCTGGAGGCGGTCCGGGACATGCCCCGGGTGCGGCTGTGGGGCAATGCGATCCTCTCCTTCTTCGTGAAGGCGTCCACGGGCTACTGGACCTTGTTCGACCCCAACAACGGCCTCACGGCGGTCGAGAGCCGGGTGGCCGCGGCGCTGCCCCTGGACCGGATCCACCGGCGGTACTTCTTCGAGTCCGACATCCTCTTCCGGCTGGGCACGCTGCGGGCCCGTGTGGTCGAGGTGCCCATGGTGGCGTACTACGGGGACGAGGACAGCCACCTGAGCATCCCGGACACCCTCCTGCGCTTCCCCTTCCTCCACACCCGCAACCTGCTCAAGCGCCTGTTCTACAACCACCTGCTCCGGAACTTCAGCCTGGCCACCGTCAACCTCGTCCTGGGACTGCTTCTGGCGGTGGGCGGGGCCGCCTTCGGCGCCGTGCGGTGGGCCGAGAGCGCGGCGACCGGTGTCCCGGCGACGGCGGGGACGGTCATGCTGAGCGCGCTGCCCGTCCTGGTGGGCATCCAGCTGATCCTGAGCTTCCTGGCCTACGACATGGCGCAGGTGCCGGACCGGGCCGTCCACCCTGTGCTGGATCCCCTGCTGGAGGAAGCCGGGCCGGACGCCCCCACGCGGTCGACGCGGTCGGAGCAGCCCTCGCCCCAGCCCCCTAGCGCGTGAAGTCGAAGAGCTTGGTGTACTTCACGATGAGCTGGCGCTGCCGGGGGCCCGACGGGATGCCGGTGCGATCGAACGGCCCCCGGTGCCATCCTTGGTTGTAGACCACGAATAGGCCGGTCCCCGCGGTGTCCAGCCATCCGAAGCGGAGGTTCGTGCCCACGTCCCGGGTGTCGTCGTTGTACTGGACGTTGGCCGAGAGGTAGATCCGCGGCGTGAAGGACCAGGAGCCGTCGAAGCCGATCACGGAGGTGGTGAAGTCGCCCTGGTCGAGGCTCACGTCGAAGTAGCTCATGCGGACGGCCGCCGTGAACCGGTCCCGGAAGCGGTACGTCACGGTGGCGTTCGGGGTGAACTGGGTGCCGTTGTAGAACCCGCCCCAGGTCCAGCCGCCGGAGATGGAGAGGGGCGCGCTCTCGTCGGTGTTGGCCCGGAAGGACCACTCCACGTTGTCGTAGCTCCCCGCCGGGATGACGATGCCCTCCCGGATCTCGAAGGGCTCCTTCAGTCCCTCGCCGGTGAAGTTCAGCCCCGGCAGCTGGAAGAAGGCGCCGTTCTCGAAGGCGAAGTGGTTGTCCACGTGGACCAGGTACGACTCGCTGAACCCGTCCAGGTCCCAGTACTGGTTCCACGAGACGTGGGGCCGGAACTCCCGGAACCAGCTCACGTTGGGCACCCGGATGTGGCGGAGGATGCGGGCGTTCCCGTGGCGGTAGGCGCTCCGGCTCAGGAAGCCCACCTCCGGGTTGAAGGTCTCGCCCACCTGCCGGTAGCCCCCCATGGCTTCCCAGTCCCGGGTGACCCAGGAGCCGCCGAGGTTGAAGCCGTACTCGCCGTCGTTGAGGCCCCGGTCGCCTTCGTCCCCAGGTCCCTCGACAGCCCCGGCTCCTGGTGTGTCCGTCAACCCGAACCACCCGTCGAAGGTCAGGTCCTGGCCGATGCCGAGGCGGCCGTCGATCCCCCACGTGAAGTTCCGGTCGTCGGTGTCGTCCACGTCCACCCGGGACACGAAGATGCCTCCGAGCCGCGTGCGGTTCGCGAACTCCCGGAAGACGCGGAGCACCCCGAAGTTGTTCCGGGGGGACACCAGCTCGGTGGTCCCCAGCTCCGGGTCCAGCACGTCCAGGTCGTCGGTCTGGATGTCCAGGAGGCCCACCTGGAATCCCGCCACCTTCCCCGACAGCCGGGCGCCACCCATGATCGGCACCTCCTGGCCCGACACCAGGCCGATGCGCCGGCTGAAGAAGAGCTCCGCCGACTGGTTGCTCCCCACGGTGAACGACCCGGCGTTCTCCAGGAAGAACGGGCGCTTCTCCGGGAAGAAGAGTGGGAAGCGGGTGAGGTTCACCTGCTGGTCGTCCACCTCGACCGCGGCGAAGTCCGTGTTGACCGTGAGGTCGAGGGTGAGGCTGGGGGTGAGGCCGATCTTGGCGTCCCCGCCCACGCCAGGGTCGGTGTCCCATTCCGGGGAGACCGCCTCGTAGTCCTTCGACGTCTCGCCCAGGACGTAGGGGGTCACCGTGAGCACCCGCCGGGCCGGTACCTCGAGCTCCACCGCTCCGGCCATGGACACCCGGTAGAGGTCGAACTGGCGGGGCAGGGGAGACCAGTTGGACAGCTCGCTGTTCCGCCGGATGCGCCGCTCGAAGTTCACCCCCCAGGTCTGGGCGCCGCCCCGGTCGTAGCGGAGTGTCGAGAAGGGGATCCTCATCTCGGCGTACCACCCCGAGCCGTCGGTGGAGGTGGCCACCGTCCAACTCCCGTCCCAGTTGAGGTTGAACCCCTGGGCGGCCCCCCGCTGCTGCCGGCCGCCTCCGCCGGCCCCGCCCTGGCCCTCGTTGGTCACCTGTCCGTCCCATTCGATCCCCGCCGGCGTCGTGGCGAAGACGAAGCCGTTCTGGCGGTCACGGTAGGTGTCCAGGATGACGGCGAAGGCGTCGGAGTCGTCCAACGATGCGTCCCGGCGCGTCTGGCCCAGGACGATCCCCGAGGGGTCCTCGTCGTAGAGCCAGGCTCCGATGTAGAGCGCCTCCGCGTCGGCGACCACCCGGACCTCGGTGCGTTGGGAGACCGGCCGGCCGTCCACCGGCTCACGCTGCACGAAATCGCCGATGACCGGGGCCGCGGCCCAGGCGGCGTCGTCCAGGCGGCCGTCCACCACGGGTGCGGTCTCCACCGTAGGGGCCGACGTGGAGGGGGCGTCCTGGGCCGTGAGGGGCGCTGGGATCACGGCGGGGGCCACGAGGACGGAAGAAAGAGCGAGCAGCCGGAGCGCGGAGCGGCGGCGGAAGTCCATGGGTACGGTGTCGGTCGGGGGTCGGGCCGGGAGCGCGCAATATGACGCCGATGCGCGTCGACGGAAGAGGAGCGTCGAACGCCGCGGGCCCCCGCTACATCGCCTGGGCCAGTGCCGCCACCAGATCCGCCATCCACTCCGCCATCCGCTCGACCACGGCCATCTCGTCGGGCGTCCGGACGCAGGTGAAGAACCCGCCGCTCCAGGGCGGTGTTGGGAGCTCCACCGCGTCGGCCGCCCCGGGAGGCGGTGGACTCCGTCGAGTCCCGGCACTACCGCGGCCAGCTGGCGGATCTGCTGCTGACGAGGTGATCGCTCGGGGGGGGGTGCGCACCCGCCGCTTCCGGTGCGCGAGGGACGCAACTACGATCAGGGGATGACCGAGCACGCCCCCGAGTCGGGAAAGCCCCTCCTGCGCGGATGGCTCCACCTGACAGCCGCACCCGTGGCCTTCTTCGCCGGCCTCGTGCTGGTGGTCTTTGCCCCCACGCTCGCCGGCCGCGGGTCGGCGGCGATCTTCATGGTGACGGCGGTGCTGCTCTTCGGCACCTCGGCCGTCTACCACCGCGGGAGCTGGTCCGGCCCGGCCGCCGCGGCGCTGCGGCGCATGGATCACGCGAACATCTTCCTGATCATCGCCGGCACCTACACGCCCCTGACCGTCCTCCTCCTGGACGGCGTCACGCGCATCGTGGTCCTCTCGGTGGTGTGGGGCGGAGCGCTGCTGGGCCTCCTCTTCCGCGTGTTCTGGATCGGGGCGCCACGATGGCTGTACGTGCCCATCTACGTGGGCCTCGGTTGGGTGGCCGTCGGCTTCATCGGTCCCTTCTACCGCGCCGGCGGACCGGCCGTCGTGTGGCTGGTCCTGTCCGGAGGCCTCTGCTACACCCTGGGCGCCATCATCTACGGGACGAAGCGGCCCCGGGGCTCGGAGCGGTACTTCGGCTACCACGAGATCTTCCACGCCCTGACCATCGCCGGCTTCACCTGCCATTTCATCGCGACGGCGTTCGCGGTGTTCCGGGCCTGACCCTTCGAGCGGCGGCTCGGACGCCCAGTCGCGCCGACCAGCTCCGGGGCTTTGGAGCCGACTGACTCCGTGCGGGTCGAGGCTTGCCCCTCCCGGACGGGGTGTCCTACGGTCGTCGACATGACCCACGCCATCGACACCCTCAACGACGCACT
>DATHRY010000181.1:0-79282 GCA_035464715.1 Longimicrobiales bacterium | reverse complement strand
CAACCTCCTCATGCGCTTCTACGACGTCCAGGAGGGGGAGATCCTGCTGGACGGCGTGCCGCTCGCCGACCTCCGGCTCGACGACCTGCGGAACCGCGTCGGCCTGGTGCTCCAGGACGTCTTCCTCTTCAGCGAGGACGTGGGCTACAACATCCGCCTGGGGTCACGGGACATCTCACCGGAGGCGGTCCGGGCGGCCGCGGAGCGGATCGGGGCGGCGCCGTTCATCGAGCGACTGGACAGGGGGTACGACCAGCCGCTGGGCGAACGGGGGATCACCCTCAGCGTCGGGGAGCGCCAGCTCGTCTCCTTCGCCCGGGCCCTGGCGTTCGACCCGCCCATCCTCGTCCTGGACGAGGCCACCAGCTCGGTGGACTCCGAGATCGAGGCGAAGATCGAAGCCGCCACCGATGAGCTCATGAAGGGGCGGACCTCCCTGGTCATCGCCCACCGGCTCTCCACGGTGGTCAACGCCGATCGGATCCTGGTGATGCACCACGGCCGCCTGGCAGAGGAGGGCACGCACGCGGACCTGCTCCAGCGCGGCGGGCTCTACGCCCGACTCCACCAGCTGCAGTTCGCGCCTCCCGCCTAGCGGCCCGTTCCCACCGTATCCGCAGGCAGGGACGACGCGGCCGGGGCGGGGATCGAGTCCGAGGCGGCCTCCGCGTCCGGCCGGGCCTCGGTGACCTCGGCTGCGGCGGCGCGACGTCGACCCCGCTCCAGAGCGGCCTCCCGCTGGGAGACGGGGACGAACTCCCCGGCGACCCGGATGATCGGTTCCTTCGCGAAACCGCCCGCCGGCATGAGCGCGCCCTCGGTGTACCGGCTCGACGGGTTCCACAGGATCCAGCCGTCGAACCCCGCGTCGTAGGTGGCCTGGATCTGGGCCCGGACCTCGGGCGCCTCGTACCTGGGCGCGCCCAGTGTGAAGTCCTGGAGCCACGGCCGGACGTCGCCGGCACCTTCCACGGCCGCCGACCGGTCCCGGGCGTCCTCCAGCGCGCTCCGGACGATCTCGTAGGGGTGGCCGTTGGGCTCGTCCACGCCGTGGGAGCCCTCCCAGTAGTGACTGGGATAGACCATGGGCAGGGCCACGTCCACCCGGTCGATGAACTGCTCCCATACCTGTCCGATCCCCACGTCGCGTCGGAAGGTGGTGGTGACCCCGAACACGTCGGCCGTCGTGTGGACGTCCATCCCCAGGCTGTCCAGACGCGCGTTGGCGTACTCCAGGAACCCACGCACGGCCTCGCTCCTGGGGCCCACCGAGTCTCCCGGGAACGACGCACGGGCCAGGTCCGAGGCCGAGGCGTCGGGGAAGCGCACGTAGTCCCACTGGATCTCGGGGAACCCGAGGCGGGCCACCTCTTCGGCCAGGGAGACGTGGTAGTCCCATACGCCCCGGTTGTAGAGGTTCAACCAGACCAGGTTCTTGGAGTCCTTCCACACGCCGCCCGCGGTGTCCTGGACCGCCAGCTCGGGGCGCGCGTCGATCAGGAGCGGGTCCTTCACGATGACGATGCGGGCGATGGGGTAGATCCCCTCGGCCTCGAGTCGGCGCAGGAGGCCGGGCAGGTCGCCGATGCGGATCTCGCCGAGCGCCCCGATGTCCCGGGCCGTCGACACCGCCGACGCGTGGCTCACGTACCCGGTGACGTCCTTGATGTCGATGACGAAGGAGTTGACCTCCGTGTTCCGGGCCAGCTCGACCATCCGGTCCATCTTCCGGGACGATCCCGACGCCCAGGCGTTCAGGTAGATCCCCTTCACCGAATCCGGACGCGCGAACCGGGGCCTGGTCTCCACGTCGGGGATGGGCACCGCCGGGAGCGGAGGCTCCTCGACCTCCACCGACGCCCCTGCCGCCGCGGGATCGCCGATGGCCGGTCCGGCCGCCGGGGGCGACGGGGAGCCCGAGAACACCGGGTCGCCCGGAACCGGTCCGGCCGGGACGGACCCCATGACCCCTCCGCCACGGGGGGTTGCCGGAGCCTCCGCCGACGGGACCTGGCCGGGCTCACCCGCGGCGTTCTCGGAGGAGGGGGAACAGCCGGACAGAGCGGCGACCAGGGCGAGAGCCGTCGCGGCGCGACGTCGGGAGATGGCCATCAGTAGGCGGTCAGGCTCGGATCGACGTCTTCCCGCCAGCTGAGCACCCCACCCTGGAGGTTCAGAACGGCCCCGAAGCCCTGCGCCCGGAGGAACTGGACGGCGCTCCCGCTCCGGCTGCCGGAGCGGCAATACAGGACCACGTCCCGGTCCTTCGGGATGTCGCCCATGCGGGACGGGAGGTCCCCCAGGGGGATGCGCAGTTGATCGAGAGCCGGCAGGTCGGCAATCTCCCGCTCGAAGCTCTCCCGGACGTCGATCAGCACCGGCGAATCGCCGGCGTCGATGCGGTCCCTGAGTTCAATGGCGGTGATTTCGGGGATATCGTTGGACGGGGAGGTGGACAACGTCCTGGTCTCGGCGGCAGGTGGTGAGGAGGGAACCTATCAATATATATGGCGGGGGTCCCCGGAGATGAACATCTGTTTTCCGTCCCGGGCCCCTCTTCGGCGAGGGGCCAGCCTCCTGCTCGCGGCCCTGTGCGCCTGCGAGAGCGCCGGCCCTCCCACCTGGTCCGGTGAGGTGGCCGAGGTGGTTCACGCCAGCTGCGCCTCGTGCCATCGCCCGGATGGACCCGCCCCTTTCGCCCTCCTGACCTACGACGATGCCCGAGACGTCGCGGTCACCCTGGCCGACGCCGTCGCCGCCGGACGGATGCCTCCCTGGTTGCCGGCTCCCAGCCCGTCGTTCGCCGGAGACCGTCGACTCGACCCGGAGGCCCGCGACCTCCTGGTGGACTGGGTGGCCGCCGGGACGCCCCGGGGGGATTCCACGCGGGAACCCGCCCCACCGCGGTGGCCCTCGGGGTGGGCCCTCGGGGAGCCCGACCTGGTTCTCGAGACCTCCCAGGCGTTCCCCGTGCCGGCCACCGGGGGCGACCAGTTCCGGAACTTCGTCCTCCCGATCCCGGGCTCCGGGCCCCGATGGGTCCGGGCCGTGGAGCTCCGGCCCGATCCCGCCCGGGTGGTGCACCACGCCACCATGCGGGTGGACGACACGCCGTCGTCGCGGCTCGCCGACGCCCGGGACTCGCTGCCCGGATTCGACGAGATGTTCTCCCGTGCGAACGCGCGGCCGCCCGGTGGCTTCTTCCTGGGGTGGACCCCGGGTCGGGTCCCGTCGCCCAACCCGCCCGGGATGTACTGGCCCCTGGTGCCCGGGACGGACTTCATCGTCCAGCTGCATCTCCGGCCCGTGGGCGAGGCCATGGACGTGGGCGCCCGTGTGGGCTTCTGGTTCGCCGAGGAGCCCCCCGACCGGATTCCCACCATCGTCCGGCTCGGCTCCCAGACGCTGGACATCCCGGCGGGGGCCCAGGGCTACGTCGTGGAGGACGCGTTCGAGCTCCCGGTGGCGGTGGAGGCCGTCGGGGCCTATCCCCACGCCCACTACCTGGGCCGCTCGGTGGAGAGCTGGGGGGAGCTTCCGGACGGGGAGCGGATCGACCTCATGGAGATCCCAGCCTGGGATTTCAACTGGCAGGACGCGTACCGGTACCAGGAGCCCGTCCGGCTGCCCGCCGGCACGCGGCTCCATCTCCGCTGGACCTTCGACAACACCGCGGACAACCCTCGGAACCCGAACTCCCCGCCCGCGCGCGTCGTCTACGGCCCCACCTCGGGAGACGAGATGGCGGAGTTCTGGCTCCAGGTGGTTCCAGTCCATGCCGGAGAGGCGCCCCGGCTGGAGGAGGCGATGGCGCGGAAGGCGGCACGGGACCAACTCGAAGGCTGGCGACACCTCGTGGCCCTGGATTCCACCGACGCCCAGTCCTGGTTCGGACTGGGCACCGCGGCCCAGGCGGCAGGAGACCTCGTCCAGGCCCGGAGACATTACGAGCGGGCGCTCCGCTGGTCCCCGGACCTCCCGCAGGCGCACTTCAACCTGGGGCTGATCCGGGAGGCCGCGGGGGATCCCGTCGGAGCCGAAGCCGCCTATCGCCGGGCCATCGACCTGTATCCCGCATACGGCCCGGCCCTTGCGAACCTCGGCCGGGTCCTGGCTGCGTCCGACCGCCGCGAGGAGGCCAGGGAGGTCCTCGAGCTCGCCGTAGCGGCCGACTCGACCGCCGTCGACGCCCTGACCAACCTCGGCGCCCTGGAACGGGAGGAAGGCCGCCCCGGCGACGCCCTACCCCTCCTGGAACGGGCCGTGGCCCACGCGCCCGAACGGGCCGCGGCCCACTTCAGCCTGGCTCTGGCGCTGGCTGAGACCGGCCGGGCCGAAGCCGCCCTCGAGCGTCTCAACCAGGGTCTCGCCATCCAGGGAGACGCTCTGCAGCCGGTCCTGGACCTGGCCTGGATCCTGGTGGCGGACCCCGATCCCGACGTGCGCCGGCCCGACCTGGGCGGCGGTCTCGCTCAGGAGGTGTACGGTCGGACGGGCCCTCACCCGGTGGTCTCGGACCTGCTGGCCGCGGCCCACGCCGCAACCGGCGACTACGACCGGGCGGCGGGGCTGGCCCGGGAGGCGCTGGCGGCGCCCGGCGTCGGCGCCCGGGCCCCGGCGATCGAAGCCCGCCTCCGGCTGTACGAGGCCGGCCGACCCTTCCACCTCCCCGCACGGTGAGCCACGTCCCGCTCCCCCCGGGCTTCCCGGGTCGCCGTCCCCGGGCCTGGCTCCTCGGCACGTGCGCCCTGGTCGCCGCCTGCTCCCCCGTCTACGTGGTCAAGGCGGGCCTGGCCGAGATCGACATCCTGGGCGCCCGACGCCCCCTGGCCGACGTGGTGCTCGACCCCGAGACCGACCCGAAGACCCGGGACGTGCTCACCTTCGTCATGGAGGCCCGGCTCTTCGCGCGGGACGAGCTCGGGCTCGACGTGGGCGAGAGCTACACCAGCTACGTGGAGCGCTCGTCGGACACGCTCGCCCTCGTCCTCTCCGCGGCCTACCGGGACCGCCTGATCCCGGTGACCTGGTGGTTCCCCGTCGTCGGTCGAGTGCCGTACCGGGGATACTTCGACCTCGCCGCGGCGGAGCGGGAGCAGCAACGCCTGGAGGAGGAAGGGTTCGACACCTACCTGCGGCCCACCGCGGCCTTCTCCACCCTGGGGTGGTTCGACGACCCGCTGCTCTCGACCGCGCTGGGCGCCGACGAGGCCGAGGCCGTGGCCACCGTCATCCACGAGCTGAGCCACAACCACCTCTTCGTGCCGGGCCGTGTCCGGTTCAACGAGAGCTTCGCCAACTTCGTCGGCCGGGCCGGCGCCGCGGAGTTCTTCTGTACCCGCGAGGGCGGAGGGCCCGATACGGTCAAGTGCCACCGGGCCCAGGCCCGCTGGCGGGACATCCAGCGCTTCAGCGGGTTCCTGGACGGCTTCCTGGCCGATCTGGATGCCGTCTACTCCGACCCGGAGCGGACCCCCGAGGCGAAGGTGCGGGACCGGGGGGCCGTCTTCGAGACCGCCCGGACCCGCTTCCGCGAAGAGGTGTCGCCGACCCTGGAGTCCCTCGGGTTCGGAAGCTTCCTGACCGTGGATCTCAACAACGCCACGGTCCTGGCCCGCCTCCGGTACTACCACAGGCTCCCGGACTTCCAGCGTCTTCTGGAGGACAGCGGCGGGCTGCAGCAGGCGGTGGCCTTCCTGGCCGCGGGGATCGACACGGTGGACGATCCCTTCGACCTCCTCCCGGGCACGCCTCCGGCCGGCGCACCCGGCGATCCCGGCGATGGGTGAGGGTACCGGTGCCAGCCGGGTCGCCCTACCTTCCGGCGACCCTGCCGGCGCTCGGCGCCCGGCACCCGATCCTCGTGTCCATCCCCTCGTGAGCCACGCCAAACCCGACCGGGACAGGGTCCGGAAGTTCACCGCCCTGGTCGAGCCCTTCGTGGGTGCCGACGACCGCCGGAGCGTCCTCCAGCTCCTTACATCGGTGATCCCGTTCGTCACGCTGTGGATCCTGGCCTGGCGGGCCCTCGACGTGGGGTACTGGCTGACCGTGCTGCTGGCGCTGCCCACTGCGGGCTTCCTGATGCGGATGTTCATGATCCAGCACGACTGTGGGCACGGGTCGTTCTTCACCTCCCGCCGGGCCCGGGACGTCGTGGGCTTCTGCATCGGGGTGCTCACCCTCGTCCCCTACCAGTACTGGCGGAAGACCCACGCATACCACCACGCCCACTCCGGTGACCTGGATTTCCGGGGCTTCGGCGACATCGACACCCTCACGCTCAGGGAGTACCGGGCCCGCTCCTTCTGGGGGCGTCTGGCGTACCGGGCCTATCGGCATCCCCTGGTGCTCTTCGGCATCGGGCCCCTGTTCCACTTCGTGGTCAAGCACCGCTATCCGTGGGACATCCCCCGGAACTGGACCCAGGCCTGGCGCAGCGTCTGGCTCACCAACCTCGCCCTGGCGATCCTCACCGCGGGGGTCGTCGTCCTGGTGGGGTGGAAGGCCTTCCTGGCGGTGCACGTCCCGGTCCTGCTCTTCACCACGAGCCTGGGCGTCTGGCTCTTCTACGTGCAGCACCAGTTCGAGGACACCTACTGGCATCACCACGACGAGTGGGACTACTACGACGCGGCGCTCCAGGGCAGCTCCTGCCTGGCCCTCCCCCGCCCCCTCCAGTGGATCACCGCGAACATCGGCATCCACCACGTCCATCACCTGAGCGCCCGGATCCCGAACTACAAGCTCCAGGAGTGCATGGACGCCGTCCCGGAGTTCCAGGAGGTGACCCGCCTCACACTGCGGGACTCCTGGCGCCTGACCCGGCTGGCGCTGTGGGACGAGGACGCCCTGGAGCTGATCTCGTTCCGGGAGGCGGGTCGTCGCCTCCCGCGGGCGGCCTGAGAGAACGAGCCTGGCACGAGCTGCCGGGGTGGGACCGGGACCGTGCCCCCGGTCGCCCGGTCACCATCCGGGTTCCCTTCAAAGCCCTTGAGCCCCGGTTTACCTTTTCAGGTTCTTCTATCACCGGCTTCCACGAGGACCCGCGGCATGGCGGATCATCCCTACAACCCCTCGGCCGTCGAGACTAAGTGGCAGGCCCGCTGGGACGAGAACGGCATCAACTCCCACACCCGGGCCGAGCTCGAGTCCGCCGACCGTCCGTTCTACAACCTGATGATGTTCCCGTACCCCTCCGCGGAGGGGCTCCACGTGGGGAACATCTACGCCTTCACGGGCGCGGACGTGCACGGGCGGTACCGGCGGCTCCGAGGTGAGCAGGTCTTCGAACCCATCGGCTTCGACGCCTTCGGGATCCACTCGGAGAACTTCGCCCTGAAGGTCGGGATCCATCCGATGGATCTGATCCCCCGGAACGTCGCGAACTTCACGCGACAGCTCCGGCGGATCGGAGGGATGTTCGACTGGGATCACACCGTCGACACCACGGACCCGGCCTACTACCGCTGGACGCAGTGGCTCTTCCTGCAGCTGTTCGAGGCGGGGCTTGCCGAGCGCAAGGAAGCCCCGGTCAACTGGTGCCCATCCTGCATGACGGTCCTGGCCAACGAGCAGGTCGTGGGCGGCTTGTGCGAGCGGTGCGACACCCCGGTGGAGCAGCGGCGCATCGCCCAGTGGTTCTTCAAGATCACGAAGTACGCCCAGCGACTGCTGGGCAACCTGGACACCATCGACTGGTCCGAAACCACCACCAAGGCGCAGCGGAGCTGGATCGGCCGCAGCGAGGGCGCGGAGCTGGCCTTCCCCCTGGTGCCCGGAGGCAAGGGCCACGAGCCCGTCGATCCGGAATCGGTGTCGCTGGGTGCGGAGGCGGACACGATCCGCGTGTTCACCACCCGACCGGACACCGTGTTCGGTGCCACCTTCATGGTCCTGGCACCGGAGCACCCGGCCGTGGATCGCCTGGTGACGGAAGAGCGTCGGGAGACTGTCGAGACCTACCGTCGGGAAGCGGTGGCCACCGACCTGGTGTCCCGCCAGAAGACGGACAAGGCAAAGACGGGCGTGTTCACCGGCGGCTACTGCCGGAACCCCGCCACGGGCGACGCCATTCCCGTCTGGATCGCGGATTACGTCCTGATGGACTACGGGACGGGTGCCATCATGGCCGTGCCCGGACACGACGAGCGCGACTTCGAGTTCGCGAAGGAGTTCGGGTTGTCCATCCCCCGGGTGGTCGCCGGCGAGGGGGAGGACGCGGACACCCCGCTGGAGGAGGCCTTCCACGGCGAGGGCCGCCTGGTGAACTCCGGCCGCTTCGACGGCATGGAGAAGGACGAGGCCATTCGGGCCATAACGGCCTGGCTCGCCGAGCGCGACCTGGGGGAGCTGCGGGTGAACTACCGGCTCCACGACTGGTGCATCTCGCGGCAACGGTACTGGGGCCCTCCGATCCCCATCATCCACTGCCAGGCGTGCGGCGCCGTCCCGGTCCCGGAGAGCGATCTGCCGGTGGTCCTGCCCCGGGTGGAGGACTTCCGGCCCGACGAGTCGGGGATCAGCCCCCTGGCTCGGGTGGAGGAGTGGTACCGGGTGGACTGTCCGGAGTGCGGGGCCGAGGCCCGGCGTGAGACCGACGTCTCGGACACCTTCCTGGACAGCGGCTGGTACTTCCTGCGCTATCCGTCCACCGACTTCGACGATCGGCCGTTCGATCGGGAGATCACCCGGCGCTGGCTGCCGGTGAATACGTACATCGGCGGCAATGAGCACGCCGTGCTGCATCTGATGTACAGCCGGTTCCTGACCATGGTGCTCCACGATCTGGGGCACCTGGACTTCGAGGAGCCCTTCGCCCGCTTCCGGGCCCACGGGCTCATCATCCGGAACGGGGCGAAGATGTCCAAGAGCAAGGGCAACGTGATCGTCCCCGATCCCATCATCGAGGAGTACGGGGCGGACACGTTCCGGCTCTACCTCATGTTCCTGGGCCCGTTCGAAGAGGGCGGGGACTATCGGGACGAGGGGATCGAAGGCCCTCGGGGCTTCCTGTACCGGCTGTGGGACACCGTCCTCACCGCCGAGGACCGGGCTCCGGACGCCGACGTGGAGAGGAAGGTCCACCAGACCATCGCTCAGGTCACCGAGCAGCTCGGCGACCTGCAGTACAACACGTCCATCGCCGCGCTCATGGAGTGCCTGAACGTGATCCGCGCCGGAGGGAGGGTGGCGGCCCGGGACGAGGTGGAGCCCCTGGTGGCGATGGTCGCCCCCTTCGCACCCCACGTGGCCGAGGAACTCTGGGAGCGAACGGGTCACGAGGGGAGCATCTTCGACGCGGCGCCGTGGCCGGACTTCGATCCGGACAAGGCCCGGGAGGACACCGTCGAGGTGGCCGTCCAGGTCAACGGCAAGCTGCGGGGCACCATCTCGCTTCCGACGGACGCCGCCGCCGAGGCCGCCGAAGCCGCCGCACGGGCCGAGGAGAACGTCTCTCGCCACCTGCAGGACCTGACGGTGCGCCGCGTGATCCACGTGCCCAACCGCCTCGTGAACTTCGTGGTCGGATGACGATCCCGACGTCCGGCCCATCGAGCATACCCGCCTCGACACCCCCACGCCCAGCCATCATGCCTGATCTCGATCGCCTCGCCATCGACACCCTCCGCGTCCTTTCCATGGACGCCGTACAGCAGGCGAACTCGGGGCATCCGGGCACGCCCATGGCGCTGGCGCCGGTGGGGTACGTGACCTGGACCAGGCATCTCAAGCACAACCCCCGCAATCCGCAATGGATCGACCGGGACCGGTTCGTGCTCTCGGCCGGGCATGCGTCCATGCTCCTCTACGGGCTGCTGTACCTCACCGGCTACGAGCTCTCCCTGGAGGACATCAAGAACTTCCGTCAGTGGGGGTCGCCCACGGCGGGGCATCCGGAGTATGGACACGCACCGGGCGTGGAGACGACCACCGGCCCGCTGGGACAGGGCGTGGCCAACTCGGTGGGGATGGCCATGGCCGAGCGGTGGCTGGCGAACCGGTTCAACCGCCCGAACCACACGATCATCGATCACCACACGATCGTGTTGTGCTCCGACGGCGACCTCATGGAGGGCATCAGCCACGAAGCCGCCGCGCTGGCCGGACACCAGAAGCTGGGAAAGCTAATCTGGGTGTTCGACGACAACAGCATCACCATCGAGGGCAGCACGGACCTGGCGACCTCCACCGACCAGGTCGCCCGCTTCGAGGCCTACGGGTGGCACACCCTCCGCGTGGATGACGGGAACGACCTGCAGGCGCTGGACGAGGCACTGGACGCCGCCAAGGCGGAGACCGAGCGGCCCACCTTCATCAACCTCCGGACCACGATCGCCTGGGGCGCCCCGACCAAGGCCGGGACGGCCGACGCCCATGGTGCGCCGCTGGGAGACGAGGAGATCCGGCAGACCAAGGAGCATTACGGGTACCCGAGTCAGGAGCCGTTCTTCGTGCCCGACGAGGCCCTGGCCCACTGGCGTGCCGCGGCGGAGCGGGGCGCCGAGGCCGAGGCGGAGTGGCGGGAGCGCTTCGACGCCTACCGGACGGCCTTCCCCGACGAAGCCGCCGAGCTCGAGCGGGTGGCGTCCGGTGCACTGCCGGAGGGATGGGCCGGCGCCATCCCGGATCTCCTGGACGTGGCGAAGGAGGCTACCCGGGCGAGCTCCGGCAAGGCGTTGAACGGGGCCGCCGCGGCGCTTCCCGAGCTGGTGGGCGGCTCGGCCGACCTCGGGGGTTCGAACAAGACGGACATCTCGGGCGCCGACAGCCTCCTGGCGAGCACGCCGGGCGGACGGGTCGTGCACTTCGGCATCCGGGAGCACGCCATGGGAGCGATCATGAACGGGATGGCGCTCCACGGCGGGCTGCGCCCGTTCGGCGGCACCTTCCTGATCTTCTCCGACTACATGCGCCCCGCCATCCGGCTCGCCTCCCTCATGCGGCTGCCGGTGACGTACGTCTTCACCCACGACTCCATCGGGCTCGGTGAGGACGGGCCGACGCACCAGCCCATCGAACAGCTCATGTCGCTGCGCCTGATCCCCGGCCTGGTCGATCTGCGCCCCGGCGACCCGGCAGAGACTGCCGTGGCCTGGCGGGTGGCATTGGAGCGGGGCGACGCTCCCGCCTTCCTGGCTCTCACCCGCCAGGGCCTGCCGAACCTGCGGGATCAGCCCAGCCACGCCAATGCCGACGGACTGGGCCGGGGTGCCTACGTCCTGGCTGAGGCCGAAGGAGGAGAGCCGCGGGTGGTCCTGCTGGCCAGCGGCTCCGAGGTACACGTGGCCGTGGAGGCCCGCAGCCACCTCCAGGCGGACGGGATTCCCACCCGGGTGGTGAGCTTCCCCAGCTGGGCCCTCTTCCAGGAGCAGGATCCGGAGTACCAGCGGTCCGTCCTGGGAAGCGACGGCGTCGTGCGGGTGTCCGTGGAAGCCGGTGTGACCCGGGGTTGGGAGCGCTGGATCGGACCACGGGGCCGGGCGGTCGGGATCGATCACTTCGGGGCCTCGGCGCCTGCCGAGACGCTCTTCGAGAAGTTCGGCATCACCGCCGAGGCGGTCGCCGTGGCGGCACGAGAGGCCCTCCAGGCCTGATCCCTATCGCGGCAACGGATCCGGGGGCACGCGGGTCACGGTCCGCTGGCCCCGGGGGCGGCGCTTGAGGGCCGCGTCCCGGCGGGCCCGGGGCTCGCATCCCACTCTTCGGGCGATCTTCCGCCACGCCGGTCCGTGGCCGACCGATCCGTGGGTCAGATACTCCTGGGCGTGCGCCATCTCGTGGAGCATCGTGTCCACCCGGAGAGCGTCGTTCCCCGCCAGCATGAGATCGACGTTCAGCGCGATCTCCCGGATCCACGGGCCACCGGTCCCGTCGCCGGGGGCCATGTGCCCGAGTCGACGGGTCATCCGGTTCGAAAGACGGATCGGGACGATGTCCGGGAGATCGCCGTCGAAGCGCGTCGCGTTCAAATGGCGATACAGCCGCCGGAGATGAGCCAACTGCTCGGGGGATCCACAGCAGGGACCCGGGCTGCCGGAGGCGTCGCCGCCGGCCCCTCGCAAGCGGACCATGCGATCCCGCAGCGGCCCCCACCCGGCCAGCCGACGAGCCGCCTCCCGGGCCCGCACGGTCCGGCGCCCCGCCTCACGGGCGACGGTGGCCAGGTCGTCCACCACGGCCGAGGAGGCGTCCCGGAAAGCGACGTGGAGGTTCAGTCGCCGGCCGCCTCGGGTGAGGGACCAGATGGTCCGCTTGTTCCGGCGGAAGGCGATCTCGGCCAGGCGGATCGCGCCCCGCGCCCGCAGGGCGGCAAGGAGGGTGCGGCGGTCCCAGGGGACCGTTCGGGACAGCGGCGTCGACTCGGGCATCGACGGAAGATGTCCTTGGGGACCCGGCTCCCCAAGGACCGTTGCCGGGGTGACGACTCGGCGCCATCGTCCGGAGTCCCTCCATCCCTTCGGCTCAGCCCCGGTTCGCCATGAGGCTCATCCTCCTTCGCCACGCCAAGTCCTCGTGGGACCACCCGGGACTTCGGGACCACGACCGCCCTCTGGACTCCCGGGGCGAACGGGCCGCGCCGGCCATGGGGCGTCACCTTTCCGAGACGGACCTCCGCATCGACCGCATCCTGACCTCCACCGCCGCCCGGGCGATGGGCACGGCCCTGGCGTTCGTAGACGCCTTCGATCCCCGGGTGCCCGTGGTGGAGACGCGGGATCTCTATCACGCCGACCCCCTCGACATGCTGGAGATCGCCCGGGACGCGGGCCTCGGCGGCGACGTGAGGATCATGCTCGTGGGCCACAACCCCGGGATGCACGATCTGGCCCTCGACCTGTGCGGCGAGGGAGAGCCCCGATCGGTGCGCCGTCTCGAGGGCAAGTTCCCGACCGGCGCCCTCGCGGAGTTCGAGCTCCCTGACGGCGATCCCACCGAGCTCCCGGCCGGCGCCGGCCGCCTGGTGCGGTTCGTGCGGCCCAAGGACCTGCCGGACGCGAAGAAGCTGAGGCTCTGATCCCGGGTCCTCACCCCCTGATGCACGAATGCCCCCGACGCCGACCGGCATCGAGGGTACGCGAGGTCATCGGAAGCCGTGCGAGGCCGCGCCCCGCGGCCTCCGAGGGTGAGAAGCCCTCCCTGAAACGACGACGCCCCCGACACCGACCGGCATCGAGGGCACACGAGGTCATCGGAAGCTGTGAACGGAGGGGGAGGGATTCGAACCCTCGTGTGGTTTCCCACGCACCGCTTTCGAGGCGGGCCCGTTAGGCCATCTCCGGCACCCCTCCTCCCCATCTTGTGGTTCGGCACGAAGCGTGTCTTCCCCGGGCGGGCCATCCGACCCGGCGCTCGGATGCTCCTGCGGTCGCTGCGCGATCCTCGGAGCCCTCGGCGAGGATCGCACGTGACCTTCTCTCGTACGTTTCGGCGCCTCGGCTCGAACCTCTTGCCTCACCGGTCGTCCGACCAGCGCCCGGATGCTTCTCCGGTCGCTGCGCGATCCTCGAAGACCTCGGCGAGAGTCGAGACGGCGTTTCTCGATCGTATCGGCGCCTCGGCTCGAACCTCCGGTTCTCATCCGGGCGACCAACTCTTTCGGCCCGCTTCGCGGGCAATTCATCGGGGCGCCCGGATTCGAACCGGGGACCTCTGCGACCCGAACGCAGCGCTCTACCGGACTGAGCCACGCCCCGTACCCAGCTCCGCGCTGGACATACACTTTTCGGCGACCACCTGCCGACCTTCGAGCGGACGGGGTGGGATTCGAACCCACGTGGGCTTTCGCCCACACGATTTCCAATCGTGCGCCTTAAGCCGCTCGGCCACCCGTCCTGATTCTCGCCTGCCTGGAAACGGAGGGAGTTGGAATCAGCCCGCGAAGCGGGGACCGAGGATGGCGCACCGCGCCACCGCAGGTCAGCCCACCGCGGATGGGGTCCCACAAGGGCCCCCCGCGTGGGTGAGAATCCCACCCAACCATCTCCAGACTCTCGATCACAACGGAGGGAGTGGGATTCGAACCCACGCGGACCGTAGTCCAACGCCTTAGCAGGGCGCCGCCTTAAGCCACTCGGCCATCCCTCCAAAGCGGAACGGCCGAGCGGGATGCCTCGACCCTTCCAGCTGCCGTCGGGGCGAGAGCCATCCTGCGATTCGGCACGCGGGCATCCTCTCTCGCACCACAACACGAGTTGCCCCGCTAGGGCTCGAACCTAGACTCTCCGGAGCCAGAATCCGGCGTGTTGCCAATTACACCACGGGGCAAAAAAGATCGGCGTTTCGATCGCGCGATCGAGAGCCACCACGCGGATTTGAACCGCGGACCCCGTCATTACGAATGACGTGCTCTACCAGCTGAGCTATGGTGGCCAGACAGTGGAGCCGAGGGGAGTCGAACCCCTGACCTCTGCAGTGCGATTGCAGC
The DNA here is from genome assembly GCA_035464715.1 of Longimicrobiales bacterium. Classification (GTDB taxonomy): domain Bacteria; phylum Gemmatimonadota; class Gemmatimonadetes; order Longimicrobiales; family Gaopeijiaceae; genus Gaopeijia. The sequence goes on along the minus strand of DATHRY010000181.1, from coordinate 64,854 downwards.
GCTCTCCCAACTGAGCTACGGCCCCAGCTCCCACTCCGATGGGCGCGAGAGGACTCGAACCTCTGACCTCTACGATGTCAACGTAGCGCTCTAACCACCTGAGCTACGCGCCCGATCCCGCCGGCTCTCGGCCGACGCGTTCCCGAAATGCGCCCGGGAGGACTCGAACCCCCAGCCTTCTGATCCGTAGTCAGACGCTCTATCCACTTGAGCTACGGGCGCTCCCACGACGACGTCGCGCCGTGTGTCATGATGCTCGAGGAGGGACTCGAACCCTCACGGGATCTCTCCCACAGGATCCTTAATCCTGCGCGTCTACCAGTTCCGCCACCCGAGCTTGGCAGCCTCCACCTCCGAAGAGGTCGGCCACCCGGTCCTGAAGGTTGATCCGGTCGGGGCCAGGCGACGGCCTCCGAGCTGCTCCTTCCAACAGCGAACAGTGCTCGGGGAGGGACTCGAACCCTCACGGGGTTGCCCCCACAGGATCCTGAATCCTGCGCGTCTACCAATTCCGCCACCCGAGCCCGGTACCCCGGGCGCGACGCGAGTCGCACCCACGGACCAGTGGAGCCGAGGGGAATCGAACCCCTGACCTCCTGAATGCCATTCAGGCGCTCTCCCAACTGAGCTACGGCCCCAGCACATTTCCGATGACCTGGAAGGTCGCGCTTCGCACGCGACCCGTTTTTCAATCAACTCCAGCGGGGCTGACGGGACTCGAACCCGCGGCCTCCGGTGTGACAGACCGGCACTCTAACCAGCTGAGCTACAGCCCCCTGTTGTCCTGCTCGTCCTGCACCTGCAAGCGCCCTCACGGGGAATCGAACCCCGATCGCCACCTTGAAAGAGTGGTGTCCTAGCCGTTAGACGATGAGGGCTGAGACCTCGGAAGTCCTCGGTTCCAAACCCAGACAGGCCCGGAGGGACTCGAACCCCCAACCGCCGGTTTTGGAGACCGGTGCTCTACCAATTGAGCTACGGACCTTCGGCCGCCCCGCGGCGGCAATCCCATCTCTCAATGGCCAGGGACGGAATCGAACCGCCGACACCACGATTTTCAGTCGTGTGCTCTACCAACTGAGCTACCTGGCCAACAAAAACCGCCCGACCAGAGCGGGTCGGGCGGAGGCTGAGAAGGCTGCGTCGGTCTTTGTTACCGTCCGGCCTCCCGCTCCGCCCGGCCGCTAGACCAGGTGTCCGCCGTCGTGAGTCCCCAATCTCGCCAGCCGCCCTCGAAGGCGCTGTCGGGACGTCGGAGGGGGCCGAAAGACGACATGACGTGCAACATCTCCTGGTCAAGCTCTTCTCTTACATGCCAAGCGCCGCCTGCCGGCGGCGCTTGGGAGAATAGCGGGGGCGGGATTTGAACCCGCGACCTTCGGGTTATGAGCCCGACGAGCTACCAGACTGCTCCACCCCGCATCGCAGACGGTAAGAGTAAAAAAACCGGTGAGTGGGTGTCAACCCTCCGGGGCGGGGGGCCAGAGGGAATGAAGAGGCCACTCGGCTTGAGCTCCCACGCGGTTTCGCTGTAGCGCGCGAGACCCCCTCTCCAATCGGGACGGCCGGATGGAGCTCCGGGCGGGCCTGCGGCCCGTCCTCGCTCCGATGGCGGTGAGGCGCCGCGGGCCCATCGGGAAGAGTCGGCTCGGCCACCATCGTTGAACCGGCGGCGTCCCGGCTCCGCCGATCCGCGTCGCCGGTTCGAATCGGAAGACCACGTATGACAAAGACAAAGGTGCCTCGCGCAAACGCGCGAGACCCCATCTAATCGGGACGTCCGGATGGAACTCCGGGCGGGTCCTGCGGCCCGTCCTCGCTCCGATGGCGGTGAGGCGCCGCGGGCCCCATCGGGGAGCGTCGGCTCGGCCACCATCGTTGAACCAGCGGCGTCCCGGCTCCGCCGATCCGCGTCGCCGGTTCGAATCGGAAGACCACGTATGACAAAGGGGCCTCGCGCAAACGCGCGAGACCCCATCTAATCGGGACGGCCGGATTCGAACCGGCGACCCCTGCAACCCCATTGCAGTGCGCTACCGGGCTGCGCCACGTCCCGAGAAGACAGGGAACTTATCCAAGGCTGCGGGGAGCCTCAACCCTCCGGGGCAGGATCGATCTCGGCGCCCCTCTCCTTGACGTGCCATTGCACGCCCTGGGGGTCGGTGAAGAAGACGACCTCGCCCTCGGGGCTGTCCCCGATGAAGTCGACGGGAAGGCCGAGGCGGGACACGAAGACCCGGGGCTCGGGGGTCCGGAGGCAGGGCATACATACACCCGATCGGGCGGGCTTCGCTCCGGGCTCCCGAACCTTGATCTCGAAGCGCTCCCCACCCGGCGCGACGAAGAGGCGGGTCCCCCGATCGTCGAGCGATCGGGATCGTCCACCCTGGAAGAGGCGCTCCAGGAAGGCACAGTAGGTGGTGCTGTCGTCGATGTGGACCTCGACGTGGTCGAGGCGGACGGGGACTCCCGGCGGCATCGCGCTCACTCTGCTGGGCTTCGGCGACCTCGACATCCATACCTCCACGGCGGCGGCAGGGCCAGCCTGGTGTCCGACCCGTCGGGAACCCGGCCCGGCGAGGCCGTGGCACCGCCGAGTCGCTCCTCAACGACGGTGCCGTTCGACCCCTCCCTGGCTCCCGAAAGGATTCCTCAACCTTTGCTGCGGCCAAAGCGCCACAGCCGGCAATGAGAGTCCCCGCCCGGAGAGTTTCTTCCGGTCGAGGCACCGTCTTGCCCCTTCCGAGAAGATGGCGGGGCGCCCGAAAATGGCCTGAAACAAGGACGTTCTCCAGTGCGCCAGGATGGCACGTTTCTGGCCCGGACAAAAGTCGTCGCATCGAGCCGTCGATGTGTCGAGAACGCTGCTCAGAGCAAAACCGTCGAAAGGCGGTGACGCAGAGTCACGGAGCTGTCGCGATCCCCAGGATCGCCAGGCTGGCCGGGCCGCCAGCGAGTCCGAAGGGATGATCGGACGACCTGGCGGCCTCGTGTGTGACTCCCCGCATCCGCAACGGGGCGGACGGGGACCCGTTCACGCACTGCTGCCGGTCGCGCGACGCGCCTCCGGTGGGAGCACCACCGTCAGTCCATGCTTCCGACGACTCGCACCCGAGCGCCCTCCCCCTTCATCCTCCTTCTTTCCGCCCTGGGTCTGTCCGCATGCTCGGACAGCCCGACTCTCGCGGGTGGAGCCGAACCGACCGGACCCAGTGAGCTCGCCGCGTCTTCGATCCAGGTGATCGACGGCGGGCTTCAGGAGGGTGAGGTCGCGGCCTACCTGGCCGAGCCCCTCGTCATCGAGGTGCGTTCCGCGGGCGGCGCCGCCCTCACGAACGTTCCTGTGGAGTGGACCTTCCGGAACGGTCGCGGGATCAGCGCTTCGGACGCCGATTACGGCGCGGCGGACACGAAGATGATCTCCTACACGGACGGGCGCGGCCGCGCGGCCGCCGTCTGGCAGCTGGGGACCACCGCCGGACAGCAGCTCGGGTCGGTGGAGATCGTGGTGGAGGACCCGCCTCCGACGGGATCCCAGAACACCGGCAACGGCAATGGCAAAGAGAACAAGGGCAGGATCGACTTCACCGCGAAGGCGAAGCCCGCCAAGCCCACGGCCATCGAAGTGAGTCCCGACGGCGTCGTGCTCCGGGCCGAAGAGAGCGTCGAGCTCACCGCGGACCCGGTAGACGCCTACGGCAACCCGGTGGCCGATACCAAGCTCAACTGGCAGTCCTCCGACGAGTCGGTGGCGGTGGTCGACAACCACGGGCGCGTGATGGCCCTCGGGCCCGGCTCCGTGAACATCTCCGCCCGGTCCGGCAACGTCCGGGGTGAGGTCACCGTCAGCGTCGTCTCCGCGACCGGGGGCGTGATGCAGAAGGTGGGCGGCGACAAGCAGGCGGCTCGCGTCGGAACCCGGCTCCCGGCCGATCTGACGGTGCTGCTCCTCGACGGTGACGGGGCACCGGTTCCGGACGCCACCGTCACGTGGTCGGTCCGCTCCGGTGGCGGTCGTCTCTCCTCGTCCACCTCCCGCACCGGAGCCCAGGGGCGGGCGAGGATCACCTGGACGCTGGGAGAGACCTCCGGGCGTCAACTGGTCGAAGCCAGCGCCTCCGGCGTCCCCGACGTGACCTTCGAGGCCACGGCGTCTCCCGGGCCCATCGCCTCCCTCGAGGTCACGCCCGGACAGTCCAGCCTGACCGTCGGCGAGAACCTGGCGTTGACCGTCGAAGGGTCCGACGAGTTCGGCAACATCCTCCGGAACCTCAGCGTTTCCTGGAGCAGCAACGCGGGAACCGTGGCCAGCGTGACCTCCACCGGCGTGATCAGCGCCCGCTCGGGCGGGGCGGCGACCATCACCGCCTCCACGTCCGGGCTCACGGCGCGGCACAACGTGACCGTTCAGGAGGCGACGCAGGACCTCCGCCGCGTGCGGGGGAACGGGCAGTCCGGGCCGGTGGGCCGGACGCTCTCCGAATCCCTGGCGGTTCGTCTGATCGACGGGGCCGGGAACGGCGTCTCGGGCGAGACGGTCCGCTGGCGCGTCCGGTCCGGGGGCGGCAGCCTCTCGTCCAACTCGGTGACCACCGACGCCCAGGGTGAGGCGTCCGTCCGGTGGACGCTGGGAGAGAGCACGGGGCGGCAGGAGATCGTCGCCGAAGCCGATGGTGCGTCCGCCCTGGTGTTCTACGCGAACGGGACGCCGGGTCCAGTTGCCCGGCTCGATGTGTCGCCCGGATCGTCGACCATGACGGTAGGCGGTTCCACCCAGCTGTCGGCGGATGCCTGGGACGAGTTCGGGAACTTCATCTCCAACCCGAGCGTGCAGTGGTCCAGCAGCGCGAACGGGGTCGCCACGGTCACCTCGGCCGGCCGGGTCAACGCCGTGGGCGCCGGGACGGCCACCATCCGCGCGACCTCCAACGGCGTCTCGGACAGCCACTCCACGTCCGTCGGTGAACCGGTCACCCCCGGGACGGGCGAGTTCAATGAGCCCGACGACTTCCGGGCGATCGTCGACGAGGACTGGGCCAACTTCTCCGACGTTGGCTGGTATCACGTGATCAAGGACGTGGGCAACGTCGAGACCCGCAACAACCGCCTCATCTGGACCTACCAGGAGGGGATGTCCGGTGGATTCACCCCTGGCGGCAAGGTGGTCAAGGATCACTTCGACCACGGCCCGTACCAGTACCAGCGGGACCAGGGCGTGGTCCTCTCCAACAACTTCCACGGCCATCAGTCCGGAGTGAACAAGTTCCGGTACTGGAGCACGGGGAACCGCGCCCGGGCCTACATCGCCTTCTTCGGGCCCGACAACACCCGCCTGACGCTCGGGATCAACGTGGGTGGATGGGCCATGGGCGCCGCCGCCTGGCGCTGGAACTCCAGCAACAACTACGCCTCACCCACCCTCGAGCAGGCAACGGTCACCCGTGGCGTTCCCCACACGATCGAGACACTCATCTACGTGGGGACCTCGGGGCGCTCCGACGGCTGGGTGAAAGCCTGGTTGAACGGCGTTCTGATCCTCGACTTCCGTAACATCGCGATCCTGGACTCCTCGACGCCCCCGGTGCTGGAGCAGATCCACTTCGCGCCCGTCTGGGGCGGAATGGGGGACGTGCTCCCGGCGACCCAGACGCTGACCGTCGACCACACCTACGTGTCGGTGAAGCGCTGACCCCGCAGGCGGAGCTTCGCCGGTGCCACCGCCCGGGGGGAGGACCCCCCGGGCGGTTGTTTTTTCTCCCTCGCGGAACACCAGGGACCGCAGGCTATCCTTCCTATTAGGGGAACCATGGGCTAGTATATCCGCAGGACTAGCCCATATTCCTCCCTTCGTCCGGTGAGAGAGTCCTAGATGCTTCCACGGGACGGGGGAATGTCGGTCGAGCTTTGCTGGCAGAACTTTGGCCGGCGTGCGAGTGTGGCCGATACCTTTCAAACGCCAGGAGAAAATTGTTCATGGCCGACGTCGACCCCAAGCTCATGGCCTTCGTCGAGGCGGAGCTGAAGAAGTCTCCGGACATCTCCACCAACGACCTCTTCGACAAAGCCAAGAAGAAGCACCCGGCCGCGGCCGAGCTCAGCGTTCGGCAGTTCCACGCCCGCTACCCGCTCCAGGTCAAGCGCAGGATGAGCCTGGCGAAGGGGGGCGGCCGCCGGAAGCCTCGCCGGAAAACCCGCCGCACCGCCCGTCGGGATGCCGTGCGGGAGGCGCTGCTCCGCTTCGCAACCGACCTCTCCGCCGCGGAGGAACGGAAGGACATCGTCAAGCTGATGTCCGAGATGGACCGCTACGTGGACGACGTCCTCGAGGCCGCGAAGCGTTGACCGCCTGAGGCCGCCGGGTCGTTCATGGGACGGCCCGGCGGGCTTCAGTCCGTGATGCGGTCGGCCAGGACCGACATCTCCCGGACCGCCACGGAGACCCCCGCGAGCGAAAGGTCCTCTTCAGCCTGGATCTCCTCCAGAAGCTTGCGGATCCGTTCGACCTCGCGGGACCGGAGCTCCACCAGGGACGCGGCCGCAGTAGTGACCTCCTCGTCCGCCGGCTCCGACTCCATGAGCTTGCTCACCATGCGGTGGTGCGCCCGGGTCAGATCGCTGACCAGCGCCATGGCCGCGCGCTGGTCCCATCGGTCCTCGGACGCCGACGCCAGGATCTGATCCCGGAGCCAGGGCACGCTCAACTGGTCCGAGATCGCGTAGTAGGCCCGGCCCGTGGTCACCGGATCCGACGTCGTCTCCGCGGCCACGTGGAGGATCTCCAGCAGCTGATCGAGGAATCGCAACGTGATGAGCCTCCGGGCCAGTGACGCCTCGGCTCCAAGCGCGACCAGCTGTTCCACCCGCTCCTGGAACAGGGTCCGGTCCCGGCCGGTGACGATCTCGCCGAAGGCGTCCCGCAGCACGCCGAGACCGCTCTGGAAGCGGGCCACCAACGTCCCGGGCCCGTCCTCGGGGTCCGCGTTCGCCAGGACCCAGCGCGTGGTGCGGTCCAGCACCCGCGTGAGTCCCAGCAGCCACCGGTACGCGTCCCGGGTCCGGAGGCCCTTCCCCTGGCTCGCCAGGGCGCGGAAGATCTCCCGGTGGTCCGCCAGCCGGGCGGCCACGAGCCAGGCCCGCACCACCTCGGGTATGGTATGCCCCGTGTCCCGGGCCACCCGGTGGACGAAGGTGGCGCCCATCAGGTCCACCAGGTCGTTGGTGACCTGGCTGCTGATGATCTCCCGTCGCAGGCGATGCCCTTCCAGTGCCTCGTGCCCCGCGACCCGCAGCGCCTCGTCCGGGAAATACCGGTCGAGGTAGTCGTCCAGCGCGGGGTCGTCGGGGAGGTCGCTGGCCAGGAGGGGGTTCTTCACCGACATCTTTGCGTAGGCCAGGAGCACGCACAGCTCGGGGCGGGTCAGTCCGTCCCCGCCATCGACCCGCTCCATGAGGAGCTCCAGCGACGGCAGATGCTCGGCGCCGCGATCCAGGAGGCCGTCCCGCTCGAGGCGGGTCATGAGATCCTGGAACTCGTCCAGGCTCTCGCCCTGCCGGATCCGGTCCAGGGAGATCGCGAGGCTCTGGGACCAGTTGTCTTCCAGGACCAGCTCGGCCACCTCGTCGGTGAGGCGCTCGAGGAGCTCGTTGCGGCCGTCCTCGGAGATGCCGTCCGAGCGAACGGCGGGGCTCAGGAGGATCTTGAGGTTCACCTCGCGATCCGAGAGGTCCACGCCGCCGGAGTTGTCGATCGCGTCGGTGTTGATCCGTCCCCCGGCGAAGGCGTACTCGATCCGGGCGCTCTGGGTCAGCCCCAGGTTCCCCCCCTCGCCCACAACCTTGCAGCGGAGATCTTCTGCGGTGATGCGCACCGCGTCGTTGGCGGGGTCCCCGGCGTCCAGGTTGGTTTCGAAGGAGGCCTTCACGTAGGTGCCGATGCCACCGTTCCACAACAGCTCGACGGGTGCCCGGAGCACTGCTCGGATCAGCGACTCCCCATCCATCGGGCCCACGTCCTCGGACAGCCCCAGGGCCGCCGTCGCCGCGGGGTGGAGGGTCACTTCCTTGGCACCCCGGGGCACGATCATGCCGCCCTCGCTCAACAGCGACGTGTCGTAGTCGGCCCAGGACGACGGCCCCAGCTTGAACAGCCTGTCCCGCTCCGCGTAGGACATCGCGGGGTCCGGATCCGGATCGACGAAGATGTGCCGGTGATCGAAGGCTGCCACGAGCCGGATGACCGGCGACAGCAGCATGCCGTTCCCGAACACGTCGCCGCTCATGTCGCCGATGCCGACGACGGTGAACGGCTCGGTCTGGATGTCCTTGCCCATCTCACGGAAGTGCCGCTTCACGCACTCCCATCCGCCGCGGGCCGTGATCCCCACCACCTTGTGGTCGTAGCCGTGGGAGCCCCCGGAGGCGAAGGCGTCGCCCAGCCAGAATCCGTATTCCGCCGCGACCCCGTTCGCGACGTCGGAGAACCGGGCCGTGCCCTTGTCCGCCGCCACCACCAGGTAGGGATCCGGGTCGTCCCAGCACACCACCCGCTCGGGGGGCTGGATCTCACCCTGGGCGGAGAGGTTGTCCGTGAGATCCAGGAGACCCCGCACGAGGGTCTGGTACTGGACCTTCGCCTCTTCCCCCCGGGCCCCGGGATCCGCCGGCAGCCGGGTGGGAACGAAACCGCCCTTCGAGCCGTCGGGGACGATGACCGCGTTCTTGACCATCTGGGTCTTCACCAGACCCAGCACCTCGGTCCGGAAGTCGTCGGGCCGGTCGCTCCAGCGGATCCCGCCCCGCGCGACCTGGGCTCCACGGAGGTGGACCCCTTCCATGCGGGCCGAGCGGACGTACACCTCGTAGCGGAGCCGTGTCTTCTGGATCGTCTCCAGCCCCCGGGCGTCGAACTTCAGGGAGATGTAGGGCACGCCGCCGGAGCGGCGCGTGGGGTTCCGACCTCCGTTGCGGAAGTAGTTCGTCCGGAGCGTCGCGTCGAGGAGGACGCCGAGGCGGCGCAGCGCCCGATCGTCGGCCAGGGCTTCGACCCCCGAAAGACCGTTGATGTAGAGCGCCCGTGCGTGGGCCACCGCCGGCCCGCGGTCCTGGGCCCCTCCGCCCACGTCGGGATCGAACTTCAGCTTGAACCACTCCACGAACGCCCGGGCCGTATCCGGATATTTGCCGAGCGCGACCGGCGCGGAGACCCGGCTGGTGACGGCGCCGATCTGGAAGGCATAGCCGACGTAGGTCCGGATCAGGTCCACCTCGCGCCAGTGGAGCCCCGCCTTGAGGACCAGCGAGTTGAGCTCGTCGTTGGTGGCGTCTCCGGCCCGTACCGCGAGGATCGCCGTGGACAGGAGCGAGGCCTGTTCGAGGTCCAGCGGGTTGCCCTCGGCGTCCTGCACCTGAAAGGCGTAGATCCCGGCCTCGCCCACGTCGTCGCCGCTGATCCTGAACGGGCTCACGCCGATGACCCGGAATCCGAAGTCCTCGAGGATCGGCATGAAGTCCGAGAGCACCAGCCGGGAGTCCCGGAGATACACGTTCAACGCCGTGGACGCCTCACCCTCGGGGACCAGGTCGAAGTCGTCGGTGTCGTTGGTGAAGGACACCGCCACGGAGCGTCCCTCCGGCCGCATGGCCTCGAGCTCCAGGATGTCATGGACCGCCGTCTGGGGGCGGGTGGCCGCCTGGAAGTCCGGACCGAAGGCGGCCGCGTACCTGCGAGCCAGCCGTCTCGCCTCGTCGGCGGGCCGGACGTTCTCCAGGATCTCCCGGACCCGGTCCTGCCAGGAACGGGTGAGTTCCCGGAGCTTGATCTCCAGCTCGTCGGCGGTGACCGAGTCCAGTCGATCATCGGTGGCACCCATGTAGAAATGGAGCCGCGCCTGATCGCCCTCGCCGAGAGCGAGATGGTAGTTGAGAACCTCTCCGGAGAACGCCGTAACCAAGGCGCGCTCGATGCTCTTGCGCACGTCTCCGGAGAAGCGGTCCCTGGGAAGGATGACCATGACGGCGACGCCGCGTTGCAGCGGGTCCTTCCGCAGGGAGACCCGGACGCCGTCCTGGAGATACGACGTGAGCACCGTCCGCACGTCGTTGCCGATCTGCTCCGCCGAAGCCAGGAAGAGCTCCTCCTTCGGCATGGAGTTGAAGATCGTGTTGATCTCCTTGTAGTCGTGGGAGCCCGCCACGACTCCCGCCTCGTCCAGGATCTGGTTGAGCTTCTCCCGGAGGATGGGAATCTCCCGGGCGGTCCGGGCGTAGGCCATCGACGTGAAGAGCCCGATGAACCGTTGCTCGCCGATGATCCGGCCCTGGGCATCGAGCCGCTTGACCCCGATGTAGTCCATCCGTGCGCGACGATGGACGGTGGCTTCGGCGTTGGTCTTGCTGATGATCAGGAGCGGCCCACCCTCGGCCAGTGCCCGTACTCCGGGCGGCAGCCGGGAGAACGGGACGGCCTCGGCATAGCTGGAATCCTGTTCCTTGCGCAGGATGCCGAGGCCGGAGCCCGGATGCACCTGGACCCAGCGCTCCCCGTCCCGCTCGAGGAAGTCGTAGGATCGGTAGCCCAGGAAGACGAAGGCGTCGCCCCGGAGCCATTCCAGGAAGGCCTGAACCTCTTCGATCTCGGCGCGGCGCTCCTCGAGCCGGGGGGCGATGGCCTGCAGCTCCTGGGTGGTGCGCTCCAGCGCGGCCAGCATCTCCCTGAAGTCGTCGGTGGCCAGGACCACGTCCTGGAGACGATTCGAGAGGTCGCTCCGGATCTCTTCGAGCAGCGCTTCGTCGCTGACGCGCTCGATCTCGCAATGGACCAGCGACTCCCGCCTCTCGCCTTCCCGGGAGGGCCGGACCCGGACCAGCTCCCCGTCCTCGTCCCGCTCCACGTTCAGGACCGGGTAGATGTTGTACTCGATGGGGAGCTCACGGGAATGGAGGTACTCCCGCAACGAGTCCACGATGAACGGCCGTTCCCCGACGTTGGTCCGGATCACCGTCACAGGGGCGTGCCATCCTTCGTTCTCGATGTCGGGATTCACCACCTCGACATCGACGCGATCCGGCCGCGACCGGGCCAGGAAGTCGAAAGCGCCCCGGACGAGATGGGTCAGGGCGTCGGGGCTGCGGGCCTTCACGAAGTCCGGGGGCGCCTTCGAGAAGAAGATCTCTGCGAAAGCGACGAGCGCTTCCGGGTCCGTCCCGTCGGTCGGATGGGACAGCTGGCGGCAGACCGCATCCACGGTGGGGGAGTCGGCCCGGATCTGTCGGGCCGCCGCTTCAGTCGTATCGCTCATGGGGGCTGCGAAGTGGCCGCAGTCGGAGGTTCCGTATGGATTCCTGCTAAGGTACGGCAAAAGGTGTGCTGCACCCACCCTTCACACCATGGTACCTTCGAACCGCCATGCGCATCCTCCACCTCGCCGACGTCCACCTTGACACGTCCTTCTCGGGCCGGTCACCCCGAGTCCGGGACCGGCTGCGGCGGGCCGTCCGCGAGGCCTTCAGGGAGGCGGTGCAACTGGGCCTGGAGCGCCGGGTGCACGTGGTGCTCATCGCCGGTGACCTCTTCGACGGGGTCCGCCTGTCGTTCGAGTCGGAGCGCTTCCTCGTGGCGGAGCTCGAGCGCCTGACGCGCGCGGGCATCCCTGTCGTCTACGCCACGGGGAATCATGACCCCGGCTCTTCCCGACGGCGGGACGTCCCATGGCCCGAGGGCGTGACCGTGGTCGCCGACCCCGTGCCCCGCCGGATCGCCGTGCGCGACGGCGAAGGCGCGGTGGTGGGATGGGTGACCGCAGCGGGGCACGCCTCCTCCCGGGAGACCCGGGATCTCGCGGCCACCTTCCCCGAGCCCGACGGGGCGCTCCCCGAGGTGGCCCTCCTGCACACCCAGGTGGTGGGCTCCAGGGATGCGGGAGCCCACGACCCCTATGCGCCCACCACGCGGGATACGCTCCTCGGCCGCGGCTACGACTACTGGGCCCTGGGGCACGTCCACCTCCGCCAGGTGCTGTCGGACCTGCCCGGCGTCCACTATCCCGGAAATCTCCAGGGCCGCACGCTCCGGGAGACGGGGCCCAAGGGAGCGCTCGTGGCGGAGGTGGCCCGGGGGTTCGCCTCCCAGGTGGAGTTCGTGCCCCTGGCTCCGGTCAGGTGGGAGGACGTCGACGTCACGGACGTCTCCGGAGCCCGGACCGCCGAGGGACTGATCCGGGTCGTCCTGGAACGGTGGCGGGCGGCCCGGGAGGTGGATCCCGATCCGGGCCGGGAGTGGATGGTCCGGATCCGCCTGTCGGGTCCCTCCCCCGTGTGGCGTGAGCTGGCGGACGAAGAGGACCGGAACCACCTGGCCCGGGAGCTCGAGGACACGCTGGGCGTTCTGGAGGTGACGCTGGACACCCTCGGGGTCCACGCCCCGGTGGACGCGGCCGAGCACCGTGGCCGCTCCGACGTCCTCGGGGTGGCCCTCCACCTGCTCGAAGCGCTGCGCGAGGGGCGGAGCGAGCTGCCTGAGCTGGCGGAGGAGCTGGCGGGCGCCCCCGCCCCGGAGGAGCTGGCGGGCTACGTCTCCCGGGTCCTCGAAGGCGCCGAGGGAGAGCTGGCCTCCCGCCTCCTGGATCCGGAGTCCTGAGGTGCGCATCGTCCGTATCGAGGCCTCGGCCTTCGGCCGTCTCAGGGAGCTGGACACCGGGCCCGATCCTCTTCCGGGCCTGGTGGTGGTCCAGGGCCGTAACGAAGCCGGAAAGAGCACGTTCGCGGAGCTCCTCTCGGTCCTGCTCTACGGGTTCTATCCCGCAGGTCGTGAGACCTTCCTCTACACGCCCTGGGACGGCACGCCGGCCCAGGGGACCGGACACCTGGTCCTCGAGGACGGGACGCGGGCCGAGATCCGGCGGCGCCTGCTATCGACGCCCCAGGGAACGCTGACCGTCGGATCGCGGGAGGAGGAGATCCGGAACGCCACGGTGCCCTGGGCCGAGCACGTTCCCCGTCCGGTCTTCCGGCACGTGTTCGCCCTCACGCTGGCGGAGATCGCGGGTCTGGAGGGCCCCGGATGGGAGGCGGTCCAGGACCGGCTCCTGGGGACGATGGGTGCCTCCGATCTCCGATCCGCCCGGCAGGTGGTGGAGGAGCTCCGATCGGAGAGCGGCGCCCTCTGGCGCCCGAATCGGCGGGGGAGCCAGGAGATCCGGTCCCTCCAGGAGCGGGTCCGGGAGCTCCGGCGCCGTCGCCACGAGGCCGTGGAGTCCGAAGCCCGCATCCGGGACCTCTCCGTTCGCCGGGAAGAGTTGGCCGAGGCGTTGGCCCGGGCCCGGGCGGAACGTGAAGGAGCCCGGACGCGCGTGGCCCGCTTCGACGATCTGCTGCCGGTGCGACAACGGCTCCTCCGGATCCGGGAGCTCCGCCAGGAGGCCGGCCCGGCACGTGACCTGGACGGGCTTCCGCCGACGCCCCGGGCCCGACGCGACGAGCTGCGGCGCCGGTCGCAGGAGGAGGACGGGAGGCTCCGGGAGATCGAGGTGGCGCGGGAGGAACCCTGCCGGACGGTGGAGGCCTTCGGTGACGCGGACCGGGCCGTCCTGGAGCGGGCCGAGGAGATCCGCGGCTTCGAAGCCGCCTGCGCAGCCGCGGATCCGCTGCGGGTCCGGGCCACCCAGCTCGAGCAGGAGATCCTCGACCGAGGGGACCGGGTGGAAGCGGGCCTCCGGATCCTCCTGGGTCGGGAGCTCGTGGAAGGGGACATCCCCGACCTCCTGCGAGTGTCCGTCTCCCGGGTCGAGGTGGCCCTCCGCTCTCGTGACGAGGCCCGCAGCCGGATCCGGGACCTCTCGGGTCCACTCCCCGGGAGCCCGGGTCGGGGCGATAACACACCGCCATGGCTGGCCCCCGTGCTGGTCGCGGTGGGGCTCGCGGCTCTCCTGGGCGGCTGGCTCGAAGGATCCGGCGTGGCGGTCGGTGCCGGTGTGGCCGCCCTGGCGCTCGGGGCGTGGGAGCTGGTCCGGCGGCGACGCCCCTCGGAGTCCGACGGTGCGGACGCCGGTGCCCGCACCGCCGCCCTCGCCTCGGCCCGGGACCAGGCGTCCCGGGCCGAGGCCGCGCTCCGGGAGGCCCTGCTCCCCCTGGAGCCCCATGCGGACGCCCCGGATCCGGGCCCGGACCTCCCCGCCCGGCTGGAGCGGCTCCAGGAGCTCGCCCGGGAGGCGGCCGGCCGCGCCGAGAGCCTGGCCTCCACCTCCTCCGAGCTGGCGCTTCTCGACGAGCGGGCGGCGGAGCTCGGGCCCCTCCTGGGCGACGACCATCGCCACGCCGCCCCCGCCGCCGCCGCCCACCTGCTGACCGGCGCGCTCCTGGAGGCGGTACAACGGCGGGATGCGGCCCGGGCCGCGTCCCGCGAGCTGGAGCGGCTCGACGGGGAACGGGTCCGGGTCCGTGCGACCCTCGACGCCCTCCGGGCCGAATCCGACGCCCTCGAGGCGCATCTCGGTCGGCTGGCCGACGGGGACCCCGATCGGGGGCTGGTCGTGGCAGAGGACCGCATGGAGGCCCGTGAGTCGGCCCGTCGGCTCCAGGCGGAGCTGGAGCGGGACCAGCCGGATCTGGAGGGGGTGCGGCACAGGATCGCCCGGGCCGAGGAGGCGGGTGAGGACTGGGTCTCCGACCCCGACGCCGTCGCCCGGGCCCGCGCCCGGATCCAGGGGCTGTCGGAGGAGATCGAAGAGCTCACCCGAAGCGTCCAGTCGGTGGAGAAGGACCTGCAGCACCTGTCCGAGCGGACTCGCCTGGACGAGATCGACGGAGAGATCCAGGCCGCCGAGGAGGAGGTGGATCGGCGAACCCGCCGGCGGGACCGACTCTGGATCCTGGGCCGCGTGGTCCAGGAGGCCGAGAAACGGCTCCGGGAGGAGCATCAGCCGGCGATTCTCCGGGAGGCCGCCTCGATCCTGTCGGAGCTGACCGCCGGTCGGTACGACCGCATCGTCCTGGCGGGCCGGGACGGGCGCCGCTTCCGGGTGCGGGGGCCCGGGACCCCCGGCTCCCTCCCCGTGGAGGCCCCCCTCTCCACCGGCACCCGGGAGCAGGTCTACCTGGCGCTGCGGCTCGCCATCCTGGACCAGCTGGACCGGGCCGGGGAGCGCCTGCCCCTCTTCCTGGACGAGGTCCTGGTGAACTGGGACCCGGTCCGGCGGGACGCCGGCCTGCAGACGCTGGCCCGCCGCTCGGCGGACCGTCAGTGCTTCGTGTTCACGTGCCATCCCGGGATGGCGGACCGGCTGGTGGAGCTGGGCGCCGCGCGCATCCGTCTGCCCGAGCCCTGACGGGCCGTCCGGGAGGGGTCCGCCCCGGACGGCCCGTATGCCGTCAGCCGCCGACTTCGGTGATGTCCGCCTCCCACGTCATGTCCACGGCGCCCCTCAGCGTGTTCGCCGTCGGGCACTTCTCCACGTGCCGGGACAGGGCTCGGTCCACCGTCTCCCGACTCCCCTCGGGGATCCGGAGCGTGTACGACACGTGGATCCGGGTCAGGACGGGAATCCGTTCCCGGAGCTCGTGATAGCCCTCCGCCGAGGCCACGATGTCCTCGGGGTCCAGCGAGATCCCGCGCACCTCCAGTGCGCCATTGAGAGTCCCGAGCAGTCAGGCGGCGCCGGCGGCGACGAGGTAGTCCACCGGGAGCGGCAGGTCCGGCTCGTCGTCCAGTCCGTACTGGGCCTTGATGGCCCCGTGGACGCCGAAGGTGATCTCGGTGCCGTCCTCGAGGGTCGCGGTCCGGGTGACGCCCCGGATCTTCCGGATGCGGGAGCGCGACGTGTAGATGCTGTCAGACATGGCTCTCGGGGTCTGAGGATGAGGAGGGTGGGCCCTCCGCCGGGCGCCCCGTCTCGTAGCCCCGGCAGGAGAGCACGGGGAGGGGCGGATACCTTCGGAAGGTGGGATCTTCCCGGGATCGCTGACAGAGGTGGAAGCGGGATCCGCGCCGGCTCTCCACCACGCGGGCATGCCGGCAGACCGAGCACAGGCCCACCCGGAGGTCCATCATCGCACGCCCAGGAATCCGACCTGCCGGCCCGCGTCGCCCCGGCGATGGCTGAAGAAGTCCACCGGCCCGCACAGCGTGCACAGGGACGACCGGGTCGTCTCCTCCTCCGGGATCCCCAGAGACCGGGCGCGGCGGGCCAGGTTGGCCGGCAGATCCACCGGCATGGGGCCGTCGGGAACGGGTTCGCCGAGGGCCTCGTGGACCTCGGGGCCCACCTCGTAGCAGTCGCCGCAGATGGAGGGACCCAGGTGCAGGGCCGTCTCCCCGGGATGGACGCCGAAGCGCTCGCCCAGGAGGGCCACCGCACGCTCCAGGATCCCCGCCGCGGCACCCCGCCACCCCGCGTGAACCATCGCCACCGCCCGGGCTCGCTGCGCCACCAGGAAGGCGGGGACGCAGTCGGCCACGGTCACCGCCATCAGGAGACCGGCGTCGCGGCCGGCGTGGGCGTCGGCGGGAGCGCTCAGGTGCAGCCCCGGTCCCGCCAGGGTGTGGACCCGAACCGTCGCACCGTGAGGTTGCCGCGCGTGGACCACCGCCGTCATGCCGGTGGCGAGGAGGAGCCCCTCCCACCACTCCACCACCACGCCGGCCGGCCCGGAACCGAACAGCCCGAAATCCCGGTCCCGGCCCTCTCCGGGGACCGTGACGCCCTGGACCAGCCAGGGCCAGCGCTGGCTCCAGCTCGGGTGGACGAGCCCGGGGAACCCGTCGCCGCCGGGTGTCTCGGTGACCCGGCGGACGGCACCGTCCGAGGTGTGGCTCGCGTCGTTCATGGGAGGGGCACGGGGTGGTCTGGGGAGGCGGGCGGGAGATCGCGTCGGACACACTGCGGGCCTGGAGGGTATGGAGAACCCCCGTCCTCGGGAAACCGGTCCCGGACACCGTCGGTTCGACCCTCACAATTCCGGGCCGTTTCCCTTACCTTTTCCCGCGATTCCGCAGTGCCGATCAAGCCGTGCACCTCCGGCCCGCTCGCCCGCGGGTGGACACCCAGATGAGCGACCCGATCTTCGACCAGCAGAACGCCGCGTACGTCCAGATGCTCTACGAGGAGTACGCCCGGAACCCCGAGTCCGTCCCGGAGGTCTGGCGCGACTTCTTCGGCCGCGGCCCGGACGACGCCCGGGCGGCCGGTCTGCTCCTCCCCGAGGGTCTCGAGGCCAACGGCGGTCCGCCCGTACCGGCGGCGGCGCCTCCGGTCTCCACCTCCGCCGCGGCGACCCACGAGCCTGCGGCTGCTCCCGAGTCCGACGCGGAGGCGCAGCGACTCCGGGCCCTGCTCCCTGCGGTGGCCCGGGCCGCCTCGTTCGTGCAGGCGTACCGGGATCACGGGCACGCCATGGCCCAGATCGATCCGCTGGGGTCGTCTCCCCCGGGGCATCCGCAGCTGGACCCGGGATTCTTCGGCACCAGCATGGAGGAGCTCGAGCAGGTCCCCGCCTCGGTGGTCATGGACGGGGCCCGGGCCGACGAGTCCGTCGCCGACGCGCTGCGGCGGCTCCAGAAGAGCTACGTCGGCTACATCGGCTTCGAGTTCGAGCACATCGAGGATCCCGCCCGGGTTCGCTGGCTGTGGGCCCAGGTGGAGTCGGGGTTCCACACCGCGCCGCTGGAAGCCGACACCAAGAGGTGGCTCCTCGAGCGACTGAGCGAGGTGGAGGGGCTGGAGCAGTTCCTCCACCGGGCCTACCTGGGGCAGAAGCGGTTCTCCGTGGAGGGCACCGACATGATGGTGCCCATGCTGGACGTCGCCATCCGCGAGGCCGCGGCCCGCGGGGGACGGCGGGTCGTCCTGGGGATGGCCCACCGGGGCCGCCTCAACGTCCTGGCCCACATCCTTCAGGTCCCGTACGAGGCGCTCCTGGCGGAGTTCGAAGGCGTGAAGCTCCCCAGCGCCTTCCAGGTGCCCGGTTCCGGGGACGTGAAGTACCACCACGGGGCCGAGGCGCAGTACTCCTTGAACGACGGGGATCCGGTCCAGGTCACCCTGGCCCCCAACCCCAGCCATCTGGAGTTCGTCGATCCGGTGGTGATGGGCATGGCCCGGGCGTGGCAGTTCGATGGAAACGGGACGGGTGAGAGCGCGGATCCCGACGTGGTGGTGCCGATCCTGATCCACGGGGACGCGGCCTTCGCCGCGGAGGGCGTCGTGGCCGAGTCCCTGAACATGTCCCGGCTCACCGGCTACGCCGTGGGGGGGACCGTCCACATCATCGCCAACAACCAGATCGGGTTCACCACGGATCCCGAGGAGGGCCGCTCGACCCGGTACGCCTCGGACCTGGCCAAGGGATTCGACATCCCGGTCCTCCACGTGAACGGGGACCGCCCCGAGGCGTGCATCGCCGCCGTCCGGCTGGCCATGGCGTACCGCGAGGAGTACCACGACGACGTGGTGATCGACCTGGTGGGGTACCGGCGGCACGGGCACAACGAGGGAGACGAGCCGGCCTACACCCAGCCGGAGCTCTACTCCAGGATCCACGACCATCCCACGGTCCGGACCCAGTGGGCGGACCGGCTCGCGGAGGACGGGGTGGTGACGCGTGAGGAGGCGGACGCCATCCAGGAGCGGGTGCTGGAGCGCTTCCGGGCGGCCCAGGACACGGTGAAGAGCGGGGAGGCGCCCAAGCTCTTCGAGGAGCGCCCCAAGGCCCCCGATCTCGTGGTCCCCGACCACACGGGCGTCGACCTGGAGACGCTTCGCAGGGTGAACGACGCGTCGGTCTCGGTTCCGGAGGGTTTCACGATCCACCCGAAGCTGGCGCGGCAGCTCTCCAAGCGGACCGAGGCGTTCGACGAATCGTCGACGCTCGACTGGGCCCACGGCGAGGCGCTGGCCTTCGGGAGCCTCCTCCTGGAGGACTACGCGGTCCGCCTCTCGGGCCAGGACGCGAAGCGGGGCACGTTCAGCCAGCGGCACCTCGTTCTCCACGACGTGGAGACGGGCGCCACGGTGACCCCCCTGGCGTCGCTGGGCGGCGGGCGGCTCGAGGTCTTCAACTCCCCCCTCACCGAGACCGCCGTCATGGGGTTCGAGTACGGCTACTCGGTGGCGACCCAGCGGGACCTGGTCCTGTGGGAGGGGCAGTTCGGGGACTTCGTGAACGTGGCCCAGGTCGTCATCGACCAGTTCATCGCCGCGGGACGCGAGAAGTGGGGCCAGTTCAGCAACCTCACCCTCCTGCTGCCCCACGGGATGGAAGGCCAGGGACCGGAGCACTCCTCCGCCAGGCTGGAGCGGTTCCTCCAGCTCTGCGCCGAGGGCAACATGCGGGTGACCTATCCCACGACTCCCGCCCAGTACTTCCACCTGCTCCGGCGTCAGGCCCACTCGAGTCCCGAGCGCCCCCTCATCGTCATGACGCCGAAGAGCCTTCTGCGGCTCCCGGCGGCGGCATCGACGGTGGCCGAGCTCACGGAGGGCACCTTCCGACCCGTGGTGGAGGACCCTGGGGCCACCGAGCGTCGCGACGAGGTGAAGCGACTCGTCCTGTGCTCCGGGAAGGTCTACTACGACCTCCAGGGTCTGGACCGCCGGAACGACGCCGCCGACACGGCGGTGGCCAGGCTGGAGGAGCTCTACCCCTTCCCCAAGGACCAGCTCGCGGAGCTTCTGTCCGCCTATCCGGCCCTGGAAGAGGTGGTCTGGGCCCAGGAGGAGCCCCGGAACATGGGCGGCCTCACGTATGTGGGTCCGCGGCTCCGGGCCGTGGTCCCCCGGCACATTCCGCTACGCCAGGTATCTCGTCCCGATCGGGCGAGCCCCGCCGAGGGGAGTGCCAAGGACCACGTCCGGGAGCAGGCCCGGATCGTCCACGAAGCGCTGGGACTCGAGCAACAAGGCTGATCCGCGGGAGGGTGGTGACGCCGGGTCTAGGAGTCCGGCGTGCCCCGAGCGGCTTCGCCGGCGCCGAGCTCCTCACGGAGTAGACGGGCCCACCGGATCAACACCTCCCGCTCCGCCGACGTGAGTCGGGCCTCGGAGTGGGCCACGGTATAGCTCCGCAGCGGCATCTCCTCCTCCTCCACCTTCTCGATCAGCTCTTCGAGCTTGTGGTCCTGCCGTTCCGCGTCCATGGCCCCCCACCGGGACAGGTTGAGCTCCTCCCGTCCGTCCCGGACGTGGTCCGCCAGCCACCAGGAGACCGGCGCCACGCGGGAATACCAGGGCCACTCGGTCTGGTTGGTGTGGCAGTCGGCGCACGCCCGAGCCATCAGGTCGGCCACGGCCGCGTCGTGGATGGCGATTGGCCCCTCGTCCGGGGGCGCCGTCCGGTCCACCGGGATGAGCTGCACCGCTGCGAATGCGAGTCCCGCCACGGCCAGCAGCTTCGTTCCGTTCCTCATCGTTTCCCCTGAATCCGTCGTACTCGATCGCCGCCCGCGTGGAGAGGGGAGGGCTCTCCGCGGCACGAACGTGCATGCAGAAGGGACACCCGAGGGGCGTCGGCCGTTAAACGCGGGCCCGGCCTGCCGCCCTCCTGAAGCCGCTCCCTGCCCCCGTCCCGGCGGTCACCGGCCCAGCTGGCCCGTCGGGAAGGCGACGACGCTCTCGTTGCCGTCCCGCCCCACCGCGGCCACGCCGAAGAGGAAGTTGTCGATGACGACGTTCTCGAGGGTGAACCGGTCGACGTCGCCCACCCACCGGACGTGCTCCCACTGCGGGGCGGTGGTGGCCCGCCAGTAGACCTTGTAGCCGGCGAGCCCCGGATGGTCGACGGGATCCCAGGACAGCGTCGTGGAAGGGCGCACCGCACCGCCGATGCGGACGTTGGCCGGAGCGGGCGGGGCCGCGGCCAGCGCCGCCATCACCGCGGCGTTCACAGCCGTCAGCCGGGCGGCGTGATCGAAGTCCACGTGCTCGATGACGTCCCCGTACTCGATCCCGTCCTCCGTGCGGATGTCCTGGTGCTGCCAGACGTAGTTCTCGTGGGTCTCCATGATCCGCACGGCCGGGAAGCCCAGGTTGTTGAACGGCGTGTGGTGCCCGCCCCGCCCGAACCGGTCCAGGCGGTACACCATCATGGCGTCCAGATTGGTGAAGTAGGTGTCGGTGATCCGCGCCACGTAGCGGGCCACCTGCCGGGAGGGGCCGTCCACCTCCCCGCCGAAGCGGCGGTAGTCCCAGCGCTCGGGGCGGTACTCGTCCAGGGGCACGGCCTGGGAGAAGACCCGGAACGTGGTGTTGTCGACGACGCCGTCGATGCCCCGGATGTTGCCGATCATGTCGTTGTTCAGGACGGCGGTGATGTCCCACCCCTCGTCCACGGCCATCTGGGCCATGTGCGCCCCCCCGTAGAGCCCCTGCTCCTCTCCCGAGAGCCCGGCGAAGACCACGCTGGCCGAGTAGGGACCCCGCTGGCTCAGGAGCCGCGCGGCCTCCAGGACTCCGGCCATCCCCGAGGCGTTGTCGTTCGCCCCCGGTGCGTCGGTCTCGCCGTCGGTGGATCCCGAGGCCCTGGAATCGATGTCCCCGGACATGATCACGTACCGGTTCGGCTCGGTGGTTCCCCGGAGGACGGCGATCACGTTGACGATCTCCACGTCCTCGGGGATCCGTCCCTGACCCCCCTCCACGAGGGTGCGCTGGTACCTCACCTCGAGACAGCCGCCGCAGGCGCTGGAGATGGCGTCCAGCTCGGCCTTGATCCAGCGCCGGGCGGCACCGATGCCCCGGGTGTCCGACAGGGTGTCCGAAAGCGTGTTCCGGGTACCGAAGCCCGCGAGACGACGGATGTCGGACTCCAGCCGCTCCGCCGAGGCCGACGCCACGATGTCGTAGATGCCGGGATCGACGGCAGGGGGGACGGGCGCCTCCTGGCCCAGGGCGGGGACAGCGAGCATCAGTGCGGCGAGCAGGGAGGCGGAACGGAAAGTCACGGGAGTCTCCTGTGGGGAACGGGGGAAGGGTCCGAAGGGAGCCCGGAATCCGGCGACGACCCGGACTCCGGTTCCCGCGAAGAAGGGCGCACCTCTACGGGAGCGTCGTGCTACCAGACAAGCAAGAGCTTGCCGAAGTTGAGATTCGCCTCCATGCGACGGTGGGCCTCCGGGGCTTCGTCCGGGGCGAAGGTCCGATCCACCACCGGGGCCAGGCGGCCGTCGGCGACGGCGTCCAGGGCCACGGCGCGGAATCTCTGGGCCAGCGCCGCCTTCTCCTCCAGGGGGCGGGCCCGGAGGACGGTGCCGGTGATGGACGCGCGCTTCCCCATGAGGGCTCTCAGGTCGAGGGAGGCCTCCCGACCGCCGGTGACGCCGACGGTGATGATGCGGCCCCCGGGCGCCACCGCCCGGAGGTTGCCGGCGAGATAGGGCGCGCCCACCAGGTCCAGGATCAGGTCCGCCCCCCGGCCCCCGGTGGCGTCCAGGACCTCGGCGGCCCAATCCTCTTCGCCGCCGACGACCGCATGGTCCAGGCCCATCGCAAGGGCCCGCTCGAGCTTGTCCGGTGTGCGGGACGTGCCCACCGTCCACGCCCCCGCCCAGCGGGCGAGCTGCAGGGCCGCCGTCCCCACCCCGCTCCCCACCGCGTGCACCAGGACCCGCTCTCCCGCCTGGAGGCCCATCTGGACCACCAGGGCATCGAAGGCCGTGAGGTACGCCTCCGGGATGGCACCCGCCCGCACGAGGTCCACCTCGTCGGGGACCGGGACCGCCTCCCTCTCGTGGGTCAGGACACACTCTGCGTAGCCACCGCCCCCCACGATTCCCATGACCCGGTCGCCCTCCCGAACGGAGGTGACGTGGGCCCCCGTTGCCTCGACCGTACCCGCGTACTCCAGGCCGGGAATGTCCTCGGGGCTGCCCGCGGGGACCGGATAGCGCCCGACGCGCTGCAGGAGGTCGGCCCGGTTGACGCCGGAGGCGGCCACACGGACCCGGATCTGGCCGGGCCCCGGATCGGGGCGAGGCACCTCCCCGACCCGCAGCACCTCGGGAGGCCCCGGCTCGGACTGGACGACGGCACGCATGGTGGAGGACGGCATGGGAGGATGGGGCAGCAGGGATCGGGAAGCAGCGGGCGGTCGGGCTCCACACCGGAGGACCGGGAGGTCTGTCGTCCCCGGCGGGAGGCTCTACCTTGCTGTCAGAACCCGACCGGATCGCCGGCCGCCGGATGACGGCCGGATTCCTCTAGCCCGCGGTGGCTCCCGTGTTCCACCAGATCCTCTCCCTCACCGGCGCGGCCCTCATCTTGACGGCCTACGTCGGCAACCAGCGGGGGTGGTGGGGACCCCTGCACACGTGGTACAACCTGATGAACCTGGCGGGCGCGCTCCTCCTGCTCTGGGTGGCGCTCGTGGACTGGCGCTGGGGCTTCATCGTCCTCGAGGCCGTCTGGGCCCTGGTCTCGATCCCGCCTCTCCTCCGTCGTCCGGCGCCGGCTACGTGAACGTCATGGAACTCCCCATCCCCCTCGACCGACCGCTGGTGTTCTTCGACCTGGAGACCACCGGCCTGCGAGTCGGATCGGATCGCATCGTGGAGATGGCCCTGATCCGCGTGAGCCCCCAGGGCGACGTGCTGGAACGCGTGCGTCGATTCAATCCGGAGATGCCCATCGATCCCGGCGCGACGGCGGTCCACGGCATCCACGACGAGGACGTGGCGGACGAGGCGCCCTTCGGCGCCAGGGCCCGGGCCCTGGCCACCCTCCTGGAGGGGTGCGATCTGGCGGGCTTCAACATCCGGCGCTTCGACCTCCCCATGCTCGAGGCGGAGTTCGCCCGGGTGGGCGTGCCCTTCCAGGTCCAGGGCCGCAGGTTGATCGACATGCAGTCCATCTTCCACCGGGAGGAGCCCCGGGACCTGACGGCCGCCGCCCGCTTCTACCTGGCCCGGGAGCATCCCGAGGCCCACACGGCCCTGGGGGACATCCGCACCTCCGCGGCGGTGTTGTCCGCGCAGCTGGAGCGCTACGCCCACCTGCCCCGCGAGCTGGACGGCCTCCACGCCTACTGTGACGAGCACAGCCCCTACGACGGACCCCTCGGGCAGTGGTTCCGGGTGTCCGACGATGGGCTCGCCTTCCGCCGGGGGAAGCACGAGGGCCGGTTCCTGGACGACGTGGCCCGGGAGGACGCCGGCTACCTGGAGTGGATGCTGAAGCTCGACGACCTGCGCCCTCAGGTGGCCGAGGCGCTCCGGAACGCGCTGGAGGGGCTGGGACGCTGAGGCCGGCCCGCCGCTCCGGGCCGTACCCCACCTTGCCCGCCCCCCGGGGGGTTCCTACGCTTCGGACCCCCGTTCCCAGCATCCCCGTGGAGTGTCCATGATCCGGCGCATCCTGCCCTTCCGTGTCGCCCTCGCCCTGGCCGCCGCCCTGCCGACCGGTGCCGGTGCCCAGCAGCCCATCACCACCGCGGACATGGAGGCCTTCCGGCCCCGGGCCATCGGCCCCGCGGTGACCGGCGGGCGGATCCACGACGTCGAGGCCGTGTCCCACGACCCCTCGCGGATGTACGTCGCCGCGGCGTCGGGCGGGGTCTGGCGCTCCACGAACCGGGGGCACAGCTGGACGCCCCTCACCGACCACCTGCCGGTGAGCACCTTCGGGGACGTGGCCATGGCACCCTCCGACGCCGCAATCCTCTACGCCGGCACCGGGGAGCAGAACAACCGGCAGAGCACCTCGTGGGGGAACGGGGTCTACCGCTCCGACGACGGGGGGGACACCTGGCGGCACCTGGGTCTCGACGAGACCCGGCACATCGGCAAGGTGAGGGTGGATCCACGGAATCCGGACGTGGTCTACGTGGCGGCGCTGGGGAACCTGTGGGCGCCCTCGGAGGCCCGGGGCGTCTTCCGCTCCACGGACGGCGGTGCCACCTGGGACAAGGTCCTCTTCGTGGACGAGCACACGGGGGTGGTGGACCTCGTGATGGATCCGTCGAACCCGGACGTCCTCTACGCGGCCGCGTACCAACGCCTCCGACGGGCCTGGGGCTTCAACGGCGGCGGGCCGGGGAGCGGCATCTACCGGACCACCGACGGCGGGGACACCTGGACCGAGCTCACCAACGGGATCCCCGCCGGGGACAAGGGTCGGATCGGGCTGGCCATCTCCGCGTCCGACCCGGACGTCCTCAGCGCCCTGATCGAGCATGGAGACGACGCATCCCAGGGCACGTACCGGTCGGTGGACGGGGGCGACAGCTGGGAGCGGATGAGCTCCCTGAACCCCCGCCCGATGTACTACTCCCACATCTTCATCGATCCCGGCGAGCCCGACCGGGTCTACGTCCTGTCCACCAACTCCTATCGGAGCGAGGACGGGGGTAGGACCTGGACCGAGATCGCGGAGCGGCCGACCTACGACGTCGGGGTCCACGCCGACCAGCACACGCTCTGGATCGACCCCGCCGACCCGGAGCACCTCTACATGGGGGGCGACGCCGGCCTACACGAGAGCTACGACATGGGCGTGACGTGGCGGAAGCTCAACAACTTCCAGATCTCCCAGTTCTACGCCATCGGGGTGGACATGGCCGAACCGTACAACGTTCACGGGGGGCTGCAGGACAACCAGTCCTTCATGGGCCCCTCGGAGACCCGTCGCTGGATCGGCATCGTCAACGACGACTGGCAGCAGACCGGCTTCGGGGACGGGATGTACTGGCAGCCCAACCCCTTCGACTGGACGCAGGCCTACGGTAGCTCGAACGGCGGCAACTACTTCCGGCTGGACACCCGCACCGGCGACATGGTGGACATCTCCCCGGAGGCGCCCGAAGGAGAGAGCTACCGCTTCGACTGGACGTCACCCTCCCTGGCGTCCAGGCACGACGCGAACACGGTCTACGTGGCGGGCAACCGGCTCTTCACATCCCGGGACCGGGGCAGCAGCTGGACCCGCACCGAGGACCTCAGCAAGCAGATCGATCGGGACACGGTGCCCCTCATGGGGGTGCTCGGCGCCGACATCACCATCTCGCGGAACGACGGCACCAGCAGCTTCGGCGAGGCTACGACCCTGGCCGAATCACCCGTGGATGCGGCGGTCCTGTGGGTGGGCATGGATGACGGCAACCTGAAGGTGAGCCGGGACGCGGGGCGCAGCTGGACCGAGGTCAGCGGCAACGTCCCCGGACTTCCCCCCGGCACCTACGTGAGCCGGGTCGCCGGGTCGAGCCGGGGCGCCGGGACGGCCTACGCCACCTTCGACGCGCACCGGGACGGCGACTTCGCACCCTACGTGTACCGGACCACGGACCACGGAGCGACCTGGACCCCCCTCCACGAGGGTCTCCCAACCGGCTCCGTGAACGTGATCGTGGAGCACCCCGACAATCCCGACGTCCTCTTCCTGGGCACCGAGCACGCCGCGTTCGCCAGCACCGACGCGGGAGCCACGTGGGCGAAGGTGCCGAACCTGCCCACCACCGCCTACGACGACATGGTGGTCCACCCCCGGGACAAGGATCTGGTCCTCGGAACCCACGGGCGTGGCATCTGGATTCTCGACGACACGCGCCCGTTCGCCGAGTGGATCGGCAGCGCCGTGACCACGCCGGCCCACCTCTTCACCATCCCGGCCCGGCCGGTCTTCCTCTACTGGAAGGACACCTCGTACCGGGCGGACGCGGAGTTCGCCGGAGAGAACCCGCCGGACGGCGTGCAGATCACGTACCGTCTGGGGCCCGGCGCTGGGGCCGCCGTCCTGACCGTGGCGAACGAGGCGGGCGACGTGGTCCGGGAGCTCCAGGTGCCTTCGAGCCCGGGGACCCACCGGGTGAACTGGGACCTGCGCTGGGACATGGACGGCGTGGCCGACGAGTGGCAGCGCTTCGAGAGCGACCTCCTGGCCCGGGACATCGGCCAGCGGGGGCCCTTCGTGTCGCCGGGGCAGTACACGGTCACCCTCCAGGCCCGGGGCAGCACCTCGACCCGGACCATGACGGTGGAGCCCGACCCCCTCTCCGACCTGACGGGGATGGACTACCGGACCCGCGAAGCGTTCATGGTGGGGATGACGCGGCTCATGCAGGAGATCGACCGACGGCTGGAGAGCGCCGGCGGCGAGGACGCCGACGCGCTGCGGCAGCATCGCCGGACCGTGGGCCAGGTCTACGCCAGCATGAACGGAGGCGGGGTCCGGCAGGGCTCCCTCCATCCGCCCACGGCGACCCAGCGGGCCCGGATCGACGCGGTCCGGGCGGCCCTCGGCGGGATGTGACCGACCCGGTGCAACGCGACGACGCCCGTCCGGCCTCGAGAGTCGGGCGGGCGTTTCGCCGTTCTGGGATCCGTGGTCAGCGGGCCCAGCTGAAGATCGGGATCCGGACGCGCTGGTTCTCAGGGCCCGGCGGGTCCCCGTCGTCTCCGCCGGAGAAATCGGCGACCTGGAGGATCGCCACGGCGGCCAGGACGCCGCCGGCTGCCAGCAACCCCGTGCGAAGGGCGCTGAAGTGCTTCGTCTCCACACCGGTGACGCCGTCCCAGGGGATCTGGACGAAGGATCTGAGGTTCGTCGGCCTGGGTTCCACCGCGGACGAAGACCGGGCCACCGTCAGTCCGAGCACGCCGTCCTCGGACCCCTGCACAACCCCCTCCACCGACGGCCGGTAGTCCCCCAGCGTCTCGATCTGCGCCGCCGCCTCGTCCGAGGTGAGCGTGACCCGGACCTGGTCCCCCGGCCGAAGGGTCACCGGGTCGGCCGGACGGAAGCTGTGGCAGGCTCCCAGGACCAGCACCAGCGGTACCAGGCCGACTCGCGGTCTCGCGTTCATCGATGCTCCGTTGGCGGGTCGTGGAACGGACGGCGGGGACGGCCGGTCGGCCGCCCCCGCACGATTCCGATTCCTTTCAGACCCGGATCAGAAGTTGGAGTTCACCCGACGCTCCTCGTCGGAGATCGGGAAGCAGGTGTCCCGGTCGGCCGCGTACGGATCCGCGATCACACCGCCCTCCTGCTTCCAGCGGTGGAGGTCCCAGAGCCGGCGACCCTCCAGCCAGAGGGTGGCCGCCCGCTCGTTGCGGAGCAGCTCCCAGGCCTCGGCGTCCGAGGTGGGTACGACGGCGATCGGGTCGACCCCGTACACCGCCCGGGCCTGATCCAGGAAACCGACCATCACCCCGTAGGGGTCGCCCGCCCGTAGCGCCGCTTCGGCCTGAAGCACGAGCATCTCCGTCCCCTTGGTCAATGGGATGTTGTCGTCCTGGGTCTTGAATTTGAGCTGCTGGTAGAAGTCCGTCTCACCATCCTGTCCCTTCTCCACCTGGCCGGCGTCGTCCAGCACGATCTGCCAAGGTACCCGCGGGTCGTCGGGCACCGGCTCCCACATGGTGTTCAGAACGGTGAACTCCTTGCGGCTGGTGGTCTCGAACACCAGGTCGTTCTCGACCGCGCCGGATACCGTGCTGAACACGGCGTCGTAGACGAAGTCGTCATCCACATTCTGGGCGTCGCTCACCGCGGCACCCCAGTTCCCCAGCCACGCCCGGACCGACGCACGACCGCCGTAGGCCGCCATCGCGATGTCGGCTGCGCCGGCGGCGCCTCCTACGGCGATGGCCCGGGTGAAGAGGCTGTCCGCCCGTTGGAAGTGCTCGGTCCGCGGCACCTCGGGTCCGCCATCGACGGTGGAAGAGCACTGCATCTCTCCCAGCAAGCGATTGGAGAAGCCTCCCAGGAGGTACGCCCGAGCCACGTCGCGGCTGGACTCGAAGTCGTCCGCATCCAGGATCGTCGCGATCCTGCGGAGGCCGTCCTCGGCAACCCATCTCGCCTGCTGCATGGTTCCGTATTCGCCGTCCCAGTCCTCGGGAGCCTGAAGCAGGATCCCCCGGGGGTAGGTGCCGAAGTCGTAGGATCCGGAGTGCCACAGGTCCCCCGCTGCCAGCGAGGCCTCCTGCAGCACGCCGTCCAGGGCCTGGGAAAGGTCGTACGACATTCCCGAGACCAGGCCCGATATTGCGTTGGCGTTGTTGAGGTCGTCGTCCGAGATCCTGCCGGGTGCCTCGACGTCCAGTGTCAGGACGTCGGAGCACGCGCCGGTGGCCACGAGGGCCACCAGGGCCAGTCCCCGGATCTTTCTTCTGTCGTTCATCATCGATCCGCTCCTCAGAAGGTGACGCGGAAGGAGAGCAGGAAGGTCCTCGGAGCCGGCAGGTTGTAGTACTCCCGCCGCCCGTAATCCGCGGCCCCGTCGTAGATGCCGAACTCGGAACGGTCCCCGAAGTCTTCGATCTCGGGATCCAGCCCGGTGTAATCGGTCCAGGTGAAAAGGTTGGCGCCGGACAGGGTGACGCTCGCCCGATTGGCGAAGCGCGCAACCAGGGACTGGGGAAGCTGCCAGGTCAGGGCGACCTGACGGAGCTTCACGAAGTCGGCGCTCTCGATCCAGAAGTCGGAGTTGTAGCCACCGATCCCGTTCATCCGGCACAGCCCACGCTGCTCGGCGGTGTACTGGGAGACCGCGCTCGGGTCGCCATTCTCCTCCGCGACCAGCGCGGCCTGCACGTCGAAGCAGGGGTACCACACGCCTCGGCGCCCGTTCTGGTAGCCGGTGTAGTTGGGCAGGTAGTGGCCCCCCTGATGCTCGAAGAGCACGTCCACGCTCAGGCTCTGCGCGATGTTCATCGTGGCGCCCAACCCGATGATCCGGGTGGGGTTCACCGGGCCGTAGTACTGATCGGACTCGATGACGGGCTCGGCGAGCTCGTCGGGGTTCATGATCTTCGCCCCGAAGTACGAGGGAACGGGGTAGCCTTCCCGCACCCCGGCCTTGTTGTCCACGTCGATCTGCTGTCCCCCGAGATCCGTCGCTTCGTTCTCGTTGAAGCCCAGGTTCCCCCGGAGCGACAGGCCGAAGTTCTCGGACCGGACCACGTCGGCGGTGATCTGGAACTCCAGACCCTCACCCGTGATCTCCCCCACGTTCTGGATGGAGGACGCCAGGAAGCCGTTGGACGGCGGCAGCGTCACCGGGACGAGGGCATCCTGCGTGGTACTGTTGTAGTAGGTCGCCTCGATACCGAGCCGGCCGTTCAGGAACGAAGCGTCGAAGCCGACCTCGTACTCCCGGGTCCGCTCCGGTCCCACGTCGGGGTTCCCGACGTCGCCCGGGGTGAACCCGCCGGAGCCGGCCTCCTCTGTGATGGGCGTCCAGGTCCGGAACTTGTCGAAGACGCCGGGCGCCTTCCCCGACTCGCCTACGGCACCCCGGAGCTTGAAGGTGTCGATGAAGTCGGTGGGCCAGAAGTCGTAGTCCGACAGGATCCACGACACGCTGGCCTTGGGATAGAACTGCAGGCCGAAGTCGTCACCGAACGCCGAGTTCCCGTCGACCCGCATCCCCAGGGTGAGGAAGAGCCGATCCTGGAGGCCGAGCACCTCCTGGAGGAAGAAGCCGGCGTTGGTCACGGCGACGATCTGGTCGTCGATCCCCGGTGCGGCAGAGCCGGAGGTAAGCAGGGGCCGACCAGGGCCGGAGAACTCCTCGGTGCTGGCGTACTTCTGACGGTACCGGTCCCGGAAGAT
Source organism: Longimicrobiales bacterium (assembly GCA_035464715.1). Classification (GTDB taxonomy): domain Bacteria; phylum Gemmatimonadota; class Gemmatimonadetes; order Longimicrobiales; family Gaopeijiaceae; genus Gaopeijia. The sequence continues at coordinate 34,324 of DATHRY010000181.1, read as the reverse complement.
CTGCCCGCCCCACGAGAAGGTGGAGCTCAGGCTCTCGCCGAACATGTTGCTGAAGGATCCGGCGTAGTCCAGGGAGAGCTTCTCCCGGCTGTCGTCGGTGCTCTCGTAGAAGCCCGTGGGGAGCCGCAGGAAGCCGAAGGGCTGCCAAGTCTCGGACTCGATGCTGAGGTAGTCCCACCCCACGCTGAACCGGTTGCTGAAGCTCTCGGTGGGGTTGTACTGGAGGACGAGACCGGTGGTGTACCGGTCGCTGGTGGATGTGACGTCGGACTCGAAGATGTATCCGTTCGACACGCACAGGACGTCGATGCCCTCACAGTCGTCTCCCTTGCCGCCCTTGAAGTTCCCGTTGGTCCCACGGCCGACGTTCAGCAGGATCCCGTCGGCGTTGTTCCCGTCCTCCACGAAGGTGGAGTTCCGGCGCGTGTAGGCCGTGTTCAGGGCGATGGAGAGGTCGTCGATGGGCCGGAAGTCCAGGTTGGCCCGGAAGCCACCGTCCCGGGAGTTCTGGGTCGGCAGCGTCCCCTCGTTGTCCGAATAGTTGCCCGACACGAAGTACGAGACGCTCTCCGAGCCGCCCCGGACGGACAGGTTGTACCGCTGCTGCAGCCCCGCCTCGAACCAGCGTCCACCAGAGGGACAGGTGGGGTCCTCGAAGTAGACCCGCTCACCGAGGCTCGACGAGCTCTGGCTTAGCCCGTACATCTCCTCGCCACAGCGCGTGTAGAGCTCGGTGGGGTCGTCGGAGTCGCCCAGAGCCGGCATGCTGGCCGCGCCCAGGGTCACCTCTCCGCTCCAGATCGGAGACCCCGCCACGCCGCGCTTCGTGAAGATCTGGATGACGCCGCCGGCGGCCTCGGTCCCGTAGAGCGTCGTGGCCGACGCGCCCTTGATCACCTCGACGCGCTCGATGTCCTGGGCGGCGATGTCTTGAAGGGGCGAGAAGGCGACGCGCGCCGCAGACCCCGAAGACACGGGCAGGTTGTAGACCCGCACCCCGTCGATGTAGATGAGGGGCTCGGGCGTCTGGGAGGCCGTGTTCTGACCCCGGATGCGGATCGTGCCGCCGGACCCGGGCTGACCTCCTGCCTGGGAGACCGTCACGCCCGGGATCCGTCCGCCGATGATGTTCTCGGGGTTGGTCACGGGCATGTTCTCGATCTCCCTCGACGTGATGGCGTCCAGGGCGTTGCCCACCTCCCGGGCCCGGACCTCCGTCGCCGTCCCGGTCACCACCAGCTCCTCCAGAGCCACGGCCGTCTCGGCCAGGGAGAAGTTCGCCGTGGCGGTTCCGTCCGCGGTCACGGTGATGGCCTGCGACTCGGCGGCATAGCCGAGGAGCTCGACCCGGATCGTATGGTCGCCGGTGGGCACGTTGAGGATCAGGAATCGACCCTCGGAGTTGGTCAGGCCGCCGACCCGGAGGCCCTGGATGAAGACCTGGGCCCCTTCGAGCGGCTGCATGCTCGCGGCCGCCGTCACCTGACCCACCACGCGACCGGTGTCCTGCGCCTGCAGGGCTCCCGGAGCGGCCGCCAGGGCTGCCAGGGCGAGGGCTCCCAGGAGCGCTCGCGGGCAGTTGCGGATGTTCATTGTGTCGTCCTCCCGTACTGGAGTTGCTGATCGTCTGCGTGTTCGCACCCGGTGGCGTCCTGCGTCGCCGGGTGCTGATCTGGACAGTGTCTGGATTCGGTCGCCTCACCTCCTGGGTATCGGTTGCGATGGGTTCATGTGCCCGCCGGCCGGAGATCGCCCACGGGACCCGTGGTGGTCCGGACGATGGTCCGGGGCACGCCGGGGCCCTCGGGTCCGATGGGGTTCTCGTAGATCGCCATCGGGAACGGCGCCCCCTCCAGCGGGCCTTCGGTGAGATCCGCGGCCGGCTCCACGGTGATCACGTGGTGCCAGAGCGCCTCGCCCTCTGCCGTGACCGCGTCCAGGGCCAGCGGGACCTCGAAGCTCCCGGGGAGCTCGATGCCGAGCTGGTCCGCCACCTCGGTGCTGGTCCACTCCTCGCCGGGCACGTCCTCCACCCCCGCGTTGCGGAAGTCCTCCGCCCCGGAGAACGGTCCGGTTCCGGTGTCGTCCCGCGACGTCAGCAGGCTGAACTCGTCGGGCCGGAACTTCCCGTAGGAGATCCAGACCTGCGGCGCCCCCTGCCAGACGACCCACCCCTCGTAGGTCCAACCCCGCTGAAGAGGCGTGACCTTCACCTCCCGGGTCCCGTGGACGTTTGCCGACGGCGTGAGGGTAAAGAGCCAGAGCCCGGCCTCCTCCGCCGACGGATATCCCTCGCTGTTGTTCGACGTCGTGAAGAGGGAGTGTGCCCCCGGGAACTCCTGGAAGGGACGGCCGTCGGTCACCGAGCCCTCCACCACCAGCTCGGCCCGGGCGCCCTGGAAGCTCCCCGCCATCAGGCGCGTGAGCCCCGGCGACATCGGGTCGGCGGTCGACTCCACGGTGACCAGGGCCCCGTCCGGCCGATCCACCGGAGAGGTGAACGTGTACGGGGCCAACGGCCCGGGGCCGGAGGGGAGGCCGCCCACGTGCACCGTATCTCCCCGGGCATGGAGCCAGAGATGGAGGGTCCCCATGTCCGCCGGCACCCCGTCCATGCCTGTGAGGGTCAGCTTCATCTCCGCACCGAGGGCCGGGCCCACGGGATCGTCGCCGCACCCCGTCGGCACGAGGAGGCATACCGCCACCCACACCGCTACCCCCCCGCTCCGTCGCGGGACACGCCCCGGGAGGCGCCGACCCGGAACCCCCGCCCGGGTGCTCATCGGGGGACGTCCAGTCCGCTGGGGACGTCCGCGGGAGCCTCGAAGAGCGGGCCGGCGTCCACCAGGGGGTCGCTGAGGGCACCGAGGAACGCTTCCAGGGCTGCCAGCTGCCCCGCGTCGAGCCCCAGGGGCCGCACCCGGGGATCCAGGGCCCCGGGCACCACCTTGGAATGCTCGCTGACGCCCCGGTTCTTGAACTCGAGGAGATCCCGGAGCGTCGCCTCGGTCCCGGCGTGGAGGTACGGGGCGGTCAGGGCCACCTGGCGAAGCGGCGGCGTGCGGAACGCGTAGGGCGTGCCGCCGTGCTCCCCCCAGCCCAGGTCGTCGCCGGGGGTCGTGTCCCGCCCCAGGCCGGCTTGCCCTCCCCCGATGACGTGCATCGAGAAGTCGCTGAGGAGCGGCCCCGTGTGGCATTCCACGCAGCCGGCCTCGCCTACGAACAGGGCCAGGCCGTCCTTCTCGACGGCGTTGAGGGCCCCGTCGTCACCGGCCAGGAACCGGTCCAGGGGCGCGTTCGGCGTCACGAGCTCGCGGAGATACGCCGCCAGGGCGAGGCGGAGCGTGGTGGGCGTCACCAGCGCGACCGGATCTCCGGCGGCCAGCGCCGCCTCGTCCGGGAAGGCCGCGGCGAACCGCTCCACGTACCCGTTCAGGCCCCGGAGGCGGGCCAGGACGCTGTCCAGAGCCGGCGGCTTGGTGTAGGTGAGGCCCCGGAGCTCGTTGTCGGCGGCGATGGGGTTCAGGACCTGATCCTCGATCCCGAATGCGGAGCCGCTCCAGAACATGGTCCCGTTGGAGCTCGGCGCCGGGCCTCCCCGCCCGTAAAGGCCGGTGTTGAGGACCGCCGGGCTGTTCCGGGGCATCTCCCTGAGAGGATGGGGGGAGGGCTCCGTCCGATCGGGGCCGAGTCCGTCCCCCCCGGCGCCCGAAGGAAACTGCCGCCCGTCGGTGAACGCGAAGCGGGGCAGGTGGCAGGTGGAGCAGGCCACATCCATGGGACCCGACAGGATCGGGTCGAAGAACAGGACGTGACCCAGGTCGACGCGAGCCGGCACCAATGGGTTGTCGACGGGCCGCACGGGGTCCACCGGCACCGGCGCGAGCCCCGCCGCCAACGCCGCCTGGCGGAGATCGGAATCCGGGTCCGGCTCCGCCGGCCCGCCGTCCCCGCACGCACCGATCCAGAAGGTGCCCGTCACCAGGACGAACCGCCACGTGGTCCTCACCCCCACCTCCCTACCCGTCGAAGTCAGCCCGGACCAGCTCGCCCGGCCTGACGCTCACCACCCGGTACGAGGGCGACACCGTGCAGCTTCCCGTCTCAGGAATCACGACGTAGTTCCCCGCATTCAGATCCAGGGCCGCGTATCGGCCCAGTGCATCCACGTCCACAGTCTGGTCGGTGGACGGACCTCCCGCAACCCGAAGTCTCGCAGAGGGATCGGGCGCCCCCCCACACGTGACCGCACCCGTTATACGGGCGGGCACGAGCCCCACCACCGCGAACACCAGGGACGGGGCGGCACCCCGGGACACCACCGCGGTGTCCCGGACGGGCTCCATCACGTCGAACCTGGCATCCAGGCCCGCCAGATCCAGTCCCACCGGGGTCACCTCGTAGCTGCCGTCGGGAAGCGGGCCGAAGCGGAACGACCCGTCGTCCCCCGTGACCGCCGCGGCAACCGGCATCCCGCCGGCCCGGGCCGTGATGGTGACGCCGGGCACCCCCTCCCCGGTCTTCTGTCGCGCCACGACACCTCGAAGCCCGGTGCCGTCGTCCGGATCCCCGGTGCCCGCGGGATCGTCGTCGCAACCGGTGACCACTCCCGCCAGGACGATGGCCAGGGCGGCCAGGGCGCCTCGGGTCCTGCGTCCCGCACGAGTCCGTATCGCTGCGATCAAGGGCGTCCTCCCGTTTCGGGCCAGGCCGGGACTCGGCAACTGGCCGGGGCCGTAGCCGAGGCGTCCGAGCCCCGGCGGGTTTCGATGAGGATGGCACCACCGGAGGCATCCGTGCCATAGCTCCATCCCCCCACCGCCCCGCGCAGGATCTCCACGCTGGCCACCTCCTCGGGGGTCAGGGCCCAGAGGATGCTGGGGTCGTTGCCCAACCGCACCCCGTCCAGGACGAAGAGGGGCGTGGTGGCCCCGGTGGCGGTGGCCCGCGTGCGCCCCTGGACCCGGGCCGCCCGTCCGGGCTGGCCTGGAAGCCCGATGACCATGTCCGGCGCCTCCCGGCGCAGGACGTCCGCAAGTGTGCGTGCGGGGATCTGCGAGAGGTCGGCGGCGTTCAGGAGGAGGCTCTCCCGGTGATCCCTCCGGTTCGCCCGGTGCGCCGCCGCCATCTCCTCGGGGAGGGACAGATTGGTGACCCAATCCCCGTCCAGGCCGGCACGGGCGGTCCCGAGGGCGACCTCACAACGGGACGTCACCACCGCCAACTCCACGGACCCGGCCGGCACCTCGTCGATCCGGTAGGTCCCGTCCCGGTCGGTGAGGACCGAGGGACCGTCCCTGAGCCGGACCTCCACACCCGCCACTGGGCGGCCCTCCTCTTCCGTGAGCACCCTCCCGGTGAGGGCACCCCGCTCCTGTTCCGCCCGGGCCTCCAGGGCGCCGGGGACCTGAAGGGCCAGGCCCGCCACTCCCACCCACGTCCACGCCGCAAGCCGTACCATACCTGCCTCCCACTTCGTCCGTCCGACCTGCCGAAACATACGCCGCCGCCCCCGGAGGGTGACGCTAGGGGACGACCCGGGCAACTCGGCAGGTCGCGCCCGCCCGGCGTGACCCGACGGCGTGGGAGACGACTCGAACAAAGGCACCGGTGGAGGCTATCTTTCAATCGGACCCTCCGACCTCGAACCGAGCAGAGAATGATCCTTCTCTACGCCCATTCCGGAATCCGCTACCTCGTTCTCCTCACCGGCGTTGCCGTCGTCCTCTTCGCCCTCGCCGGTGTCGTGGGAAGGAAGCCGTACGACCCCCGCATGCGGGTCCTGTCCGGTGTGTTCGCCATGTTCATGCACCTCAACGTGCTCCTTGGGCTCGCGCTCCTCTTCACCCGGCCCTTCGCCCCGTACCTGATCGGCCACATCTCGTTGATGATCTTCGCCGCGGTCGCCGCCCAGGTGGTGCCGTCGGTCATGCGGCGCCGCCCCGTGGAGGAGCGGACCTGGATGCCCCATCTCGTCGGGGCGGCGGTCGCCCTGGGCCTGGTGGTGGCGGGGCTCATGGCCATCCAGGCTCCCCTCTTCGGGAGTCGATACTCCTGAGGGATCGGGGATGGCCGTGACGAACTCCGAGCTCGGGGTGGTCATGGGCGGAGGGGGTGCCCGGGCCGCGTACCAGGTCGGGGTGCTACGGGCGCTGGCGGAGTGGTACCCAGACGTCTCCGTCCCGTACATCACCGGGGTCTCGGCGGGCGCGATCAACGCCGCCCACCTGGCCGCGCACCACGGGTCCTTCGAACAGGCGGTCGAAGAGCTGGGCGAACTGTGGGGCAACCTCCAGGTGGAGAACGTGTTCCAGGTCGGTCCGAGGTCCCTCCTGAGCATCCTCCTCACCTGGGGGCTCCGTCTGATCTCGGGTGGCCGCGGCGCTCTTCCGCAGGCACGTGGGCTCGTGGACACGTCGCCCCTCCGGCGGTACCTCACCGACGTCCTCCACGCCGTGGACGGCGAGCTCACGGGGATCGGATACAACCTGCGGAAGGGGCGCCTCAAGGCCGTGGCCCTGAGCACGTCGTCCTACACGACGGGGCAATCCATCACGTGGGTGCAGGGTACCGACATCCACGGATGGGAGCGGCCCCAGCGGCGCTCGAGGCACACCACCCTCACGGTGGAACACGTCATGGCATCGGCGGCCCTCCCTCTCTTCTTCCCGGCCGTCCGTCTGGAGAACGAGTGGTACGGAGACGGGGGCATCCGGTTGGCCGCCCCCCTCTCCCCGGCGCTCCACCTCGGCGCCCGGCGGATCCTCGCCATCTCCACCCGTTACGCCCGCAGCGCCGCCGAAGCGGGCGTCCCCGAGGTCTCGGGCTACCCGCCCCCGGCACAGATCGCCGGCGTGCTGATGAACTCCATCTTCCTGGACCTCCTGGACCACGACGCCCTCCGCCTGGAGCGCATCAACGAGCTGCTGGAGAAGCTGCCCGAAGAGGAGCGGATGGGTCTCCGTCCCGTCGAGCTGCTGGTCATCCGGCCGTCCCGGGACCTGGGGCGCATGGCCGGCGCCTACGAGCCTCGGCTCCCCCGCGTCTTCCGCTTCCTGACCCGCGGGCTGGGGACCCGGGAGACCCGCAGCCCCGACTTCCTGAGCCTCATCCTGTTCCAGCCCGACTACCTGCGCGCGCTCATGGATACCGGAGAGGAGGACGCGCGGGCCCGGGAGGACGAGATCCGGGCGTTCATGGAGGGTGGGATCGGCGCCACGGCCATTGGACACCCGACCGGGCGGGTGTGACGTTTAGTAGGCGGTTGAAGAAGGGAGGATGCCGAGGGATCGTCGGCGTCCCGCACACCGGCAGGAGGCACCATGGCGCACGACGGGAAGCAGCTCGCCAGCGAGCTCGAGGCCCGGGAGGTCGCGGAGGCGGCCCGGGAAGAGGAGTGGTCCCGCAACAGCTTCTCCAAGCAGCTCTTCGGCGGCCGACTGGCCCTGGACATCCTCGAGGTCCAACCGGACCGGGACCCCGATGAGCGGGCCCGCGCCGAGGCGTTCCTGGCCCGTCTGACCGACTTCGCCCGGGACCATATCGACGGCGACGCCTTCGACCGGGAGGGTTGGGTTCCGGACGAGGTGCTGAAGGGTCTGGCCGAGGTGGGGGCCTTCGGGATGAAGATCCCGGTGAAGTACGGTGGACTCGGCCTCTCCCAGATCGCCTACAACCGCGCCTTGGAGATCGTGGCCTCCCGCTGCGGGGCCACCGGCGCCTTCCTCTCGGCGCACCAGTCGATCGGGGTGCCCGGCCCGATCAAGATGTTCGGCACGCAGGAGCAGAAGGAGCACTTCCTTCCCCGCCTGGCCGCCGGGGCCCTGAGCGCCTTCGCCCTCACCGAACCCGACGTCGGGTCCGATCCGGCGAATATGGCCACCCGCGCGGAGCTCAGCGAGGACGGCGAGCACTGGATCCTGAACGGCGAGAAGCTCTGGTGCACGAACGGCCCCCGGGCCGACATCATCATCGTCATGGCCCGGACGCCGGCACGGGAGGGGGTCCGGGGCAAGCGCCCCATCACGGCATTCATCGTCGAGATGGATCGCCCGGGCATCGAGGTCGAGCACACCTCCCACTTCATGGGCCTCAAGGCGCTGTCCAACGGAGTCCTCCGCTTCACCGACGTGAAGCTCCCCCGCACCAACCTCCTCTGGGAGGAGGGCAAGGGCCTGAAGCTGGCCCTCATGACCCTGAACGTGGGTCGGCTCTCCTTGCCGGCCTTCTGCTCCGCCGCCGGCAAGGCGTCCCTGGAGATGTGCCGGGACTGGGCCTCGCGCCGGGTCCAGTGGGGCCAGCCCATCGGCAGGCACGACGCCATCGCCCAGAAGCTCGGGACCATGGCGGCGAACACCTTCGCCATGGACGCCGTCGTGGAGCTCACTTCGGCCATCGCGGATTCCGGGCGCTACGACATCCGTCTCGAGGCGGCCTTCGCCAAGATGTGGAACACCGAGGTGGCCTGGGACCTGGCCAACGACGCCCTCCAGGTCATGGGAGGGCGGGGCTACGAGACCCACGACTCGCTGAAGGCCCGGGGCGAGATCCCCTACCCCATCGAGCGCATGGTCCGGGATCTCCGGATCAACCTCATCTTCGAGGGTTCCTCGGAGATCATGCGGCTCTTCATCGCCCGGGAGGCGGTGGACGACCACCTGAAGGTGGCCGGCGACCTGGTGGACCCGCGGGCACCCCTGGGTCGCAAGGTGACGGCCGCGCTCCGTGCGGGGCTCTTCTACGCGTGGTGGTACCCCACCCGCTGGCTGGGCTGGAGCCTGCCTCCGAAGCACGGGGCCTTCGGGTCGCTGGCCAAGCACGTCCGCTACGTGGACCGGACCTCCCGGAAGCTCGCCCGCAACACCTTCTATGCCATGATGCGCTTCGGCCCGAAGCTGGAGAAACGTCAGGCGGTGCTGGGACGGCTGGTGGACATCGGGTCCGAGCTCTTCGTCATGGCGGTCTCTTGCGTCCGGGCCCGGCAGCTGCTCCGGGACAACCCCGCAGACCGGACGCCCGAGGAGTTGGCGGACCTCTTCTGTCGCCAGGCCCGGAGGCGCATCTCCGCCTCGTTCCGGGCGCTCTTCCGGAACGACGACACCAGGACCTACGGCGCGGCTCGTCGGCTCATGGAGGGGGACTACGCCTGGCTCGAGCACCACGTGGTGCCTCTGGCGGACGTCTACAAGGCGACGAACCCGCCTCCGAAGCGCAGTGGCGACGCGGCGCCCCGGACGCCGGAGCCCGCCGGGGCGGACTGAGGGGCGGAGGCGGGCGCGGTCGAATCCGTCGGCCAGGCCTCTGCGGACGGGACGGCGTAGGGTGCGGACCGGTCTTCGTCAGGCCGACTCGCCGCCGTCCACCGAGGCCAGGGCGGCCTCGAACTGACGTCGGTACAGCCTCGAGTACACGGGGCTCCGGGCCAGGAGCTCTCCGTGGCTCCCCACGTCCTCGATCACGCCCGCGTCGAGGACCACGATCCGGTCCGCGTGGATGACGGTGCTCAGCCGGTGGGCGATCACCAGGGTGGTCCGCCCCTCCATGAGCCGCTCCAGAGCTTCCTGCACCAGTCGTTCGCTCTCGGCGTCCAACGACGACGAGGCCTCGTCGAGGATCAGGATCCGCGGCCGCTTCAGGAACACCCGGGCGATGGCGATCCGCTGCCGCTGTCCCGCGCTCAGGGTGACCCCTCGCTCACCGATGAGCTGGTCGTACCCCTCGGTGAGCCGCTCCACGAACTCCGCGGCGTGTGCGTCCCCTGCGGCCTGCCGGATCTCCTCCTCGGTCGCCTCCGGGTTGCCGTACAGGAGGTTGTCCCGGACCGTCCCGGCAAAGAGCATCGGCTCCTGTGGCACGACGCCGATCCGGCCCCGGAGATCCGAGAGGCGGGTCTTCCGCACGTCGACCCCGTCCACCGCGACCCGACCCTCGGTCACGTCGTAGAAGCGGGGCACCAGGGAAGCCAGGGTGCTCTTCCCGGCGCCGGAGCTCCCCACCAGCGCCACGGTCTCACCGGGGGCCAGCTCGAGATCGATCCCGTCGAGGACGACAGGCTCGTCCGGTCCATACCGGAACCGGACCTCATCGAAGGAGACCCGCCCCTCCAGGGGTCGAGGGAGGGCGACCGGGTCCGCAGCTTCCGGAAGCTCGGGGGCGTGGTCCAGGATCTCGAAGATCCGCCGGGCGGCGCCCGCCGCCTCCTGCATGTTGTTCCAGAAGCCCGCCAGCGACGTGATGGCCCCGGCGATGGACACGGCGTAGAGGAGGAAGGCCACGAGCATCCCCGCCGTCAGCTCACCCTGCAGGACGAGCCGTCCGCCCTGCCACAGGACCACCACGATGGCGCCGAAGGCGGCGAAGGTGATGGCGCCGGTGAGGGCCGCCCGGGCCACCGCCCGGTCCAGCCCCTGGTCCCGGGTGGCGTCCACCTCGGCGCCGAAGCCGTCGGACTCCCACCCCTCACGGGTGAAGCTCTGGACGGTGCGGATCTGCGTGAACACCTGCTCCGCCCGGGCCACCGCCGATGCGAGGGTGTCCTGGATGTCGGTGGAGATGCGGCGGACCCGCCGTCCGAAGAGCCACCCCACCACGATGGCGAAGGGGATGGCGGTGAGGGTGACCAGGGTCAGGCTGGGATTCGTCATGGTCACCAGGACCAGCGCCCCGACCAGGAACGAGCCCTGGCGGACGAGCTCCGGCACGCCGAAGCGCAGCACCTGCTGGACCAGCCCGGCGTCGCTGGCCAGCCGCGAGGTCAGCTCGCCCACCCGCCGTACGGCGAAGAAGCCCGGGGGCTGAGCCACCAGTGCGCCGAACACGTCCTTCCGCAGATCGGCGACCACCCGTTCCGAAACCGACGCGGTCAGGTAGCTTTGAGCGAAGTTCACAACGGCCTGGAGCCCGAAGAGGGCCAGGAGGCCGAGCGCCACCCGGTTCAGCATGGTGGCGCTCCCCGCCAGGAAGGCCGCGTCTAGCAGATCCCGCACCATGAGCGGAAAGACCAGCCCGATGGCCGAGCTGACGAGGATCAGGAGCGCCGCTGCGGCGATCCGGCCCTTGTAGGGGGCGATCCGGGGGCGCAGACGCTCCAGGAAGCCCAGGGTTCGGGCAGGGCTGAGTCGTTCCTTCTTCATGGAGCGGCGGGGCGTGAAACGCGATTCCTGGACGGGAGTAAGCTAGTACCGCCAAACCAACCGTGCAGGAGCACGATGTCAAAGCCTTACCGCGCCTTCGTCCTCTCGGTGTTCTGGACCCTGGGGCTGCTCCTCCTGGGCAGCGTCGTGCACGCCACCGAGTCCAGCCTGGCCTGTCCCGACTGGCCCACCTGCTTCGGGACCATGTTCCCCGAGATGACCGGAGGTGTGTTCTGGGAGCACCTCCACCGCCTGGTCGCCGGCGGCCTCATCCTCATCTTCGCCCTCGCCACCTGGATCACATGGCGACGGACGGAACCCGGATCCTGGCTCCGCACGGCCTGCGTAGGCGGGATGGCGCTCCTCCTGGTGCAGGCGGTGTTCGGTGGGCTGACCGTCATCTACCGGCTCCCGGACGCCATCTCGACCTCCCACCTGGCCATGGCGTTCGGCTTCCTCTCCCTCGCCACCGTCCTGGCGGTGGCCACCTCGCCCCGGAGGCTGGTGCGCGACGCCCCCTCGCCCGACGACGCCAAGGTGCTCCGGGTCCAGGGGACGGCGGCCGCCCTGCTGGTCTTCGCCCAGAGCGTCGTGGGAGGCGTGGTGCGCCACACCGACGCCGGGATGGCCTGCCCGGATCTCCCCACCTGCCTGGGCGAGTGGGTCCCTCCCCTCTCCAACGGATTGGTGGCCACCCACTTCCTCCACCGGGTACTGGCGGTGGTGGCCACCCTGGCGGTGCTCGTCCTCTCGGTGAGGCTCCTTCGCCGCGGCACCCCCGATCACCTCCGACGATTCGGCCTTCTGGCCGCCGTCCTGGTGCTGGCGCAGTCGACCCTGGGCATCGTCGCGGTCCTGTCGATCCTGGCGGTGACCCCGGTCTCCTTCCACACCCTCGGGGCCGCGGCCCTGCTGGCCACCCTCACGACGTTGGCCGCCTGGGGATGGCTCGCCCGTCCGGATACGGCCCGGCACGTCACGATGGAGTCGGGGGCCCTGAACCCGACGGGCGCGCCCCGGGACGCGTGACGATGGACGCGGAGGCCCTCGGCAATCTCCTGGCGCCGGTGAACGCCGGTCTGAACCTGACCTCGACGGTGGCGCTCCTCACGGGCTGGACCTTCATCCGCAAGGGCCGCCGGGAGGCGCACCGGAAGGCCATGCTCACGGCCGTGGCAGCGTCCGCCCTCTTCCTGGTCTTCTACCTCACCCGGTTCTATCTGACCGGGACCCACGAGTTCGCCGGCACCGGGACCGCCCGAACCATCTACCTGACCATCCTCTTCTCCCACATGGTCCTGGCGGTGTTGGTGGTACCGATGGTGCTACGGCTCCTCCATCTCGCATTCAACGGCCGGGACGCCGAGCACCGCCGCCTCGCCCGATGGACCTTCCCGATCTGGTTGTACGTATCCGTGACGGGATTCGTGGTATACCTCCTGCTCTACCAGATCTACGGATACGTCTGACCCCCGCCCCCTTTCCGCACCGGAGACGCCGCACATGCCCCGCCCGACCCTCCCCTTCCTCGGTGGCGCCGCCGCCGTCGGCCTCGCACTCGTCCTGTCGCCCGCCCACCCGGGCACGGGACAGGCCTCGGCCGCCGCCGTCGCTCCGAGCTTCGCGGACGACATCATGCCCATCTTCCGGGAGTCATGCGTAAGCTGTCACGGGGAGGTGGACGAGTCGGGCTTCCCCTACACGGAGGGGGGGCTGAGCCTCATGTCTTACGAGGACCTGATGAAGGGATCGGATTTCGGGACGGTGATCGAGCCCGGGAACCCCGACGACAGCTTCCTGCTGACTCAGGTCGAGAACGGGGACATGCCCGACGAGGGGGACCCCCTGACGCCGGAGCAGATCGAGCTCATCCGGGAATGGATCGCCGCGGGCGCCGAGAACAACTGACGCCGGGGCCCGCGGGGGCCGGTGGTCAGGCTCCCGGAAGAACCAGGCGAACCGACGCCCCGCCTTCGGGACGATTGGCGATCTCGAGATTGCCGCCGAACCCCTCGATGATCTTTCGGGCGAAGGGGATGCCGAGCCCCAACGCCGTGGGCCGGGTGCTGTAGAAGAGCTCCCTGGCCCGCTCCAGCGCCTCGGCGCTGAAGCCCGATCCCTGATCCAGGATCGACACCACTGCGTGGTCGCCCTCCGCCTCCACCCGGACGTCGATGCGCTTGCCCTCGCCGAAGTGGCCGGCGTTGTGGAGGAGCAGGTAGACCGCGTCCATGAAGGTGGCCTTGTGGATGTGGGCCCGGACCGGAAACGCCGGCGCCTGGAAGCGGACCGCCACCTCCCAGTCCGCGATGAACTCGCGGGTCACCTGCTGCATGAGGGGGACGAGGTTGTGTGTCTCGTCCGGGGTGATGGGCTCCCTCAGGAAGAACTCCAGATCCTTGAGTCCGCCCAGCGCACGGTCCACGCCCTCGCCCAGGAGCTCCCGGTCACCGTCCCGCACCTGCCGGAGCGGGGTCTCCACCGACTCCTCCAGGAAGGCGGCGATCCGGCCGAGCGCCTGCTTGAGCGCCTCGCTGCGCTGCGCGTCCCGGGGGGCCCACCCGACGTCCACGGCCCGCCGGATCTCCTCCAGCACGACAGGCTCGCCCGCCGTTGGGCCCGGAACCCGCCCGTCGGCCAGGCCATCGGCCAGGCGGCGGAGCGGCACCTCGTACGGGTCCTCCTGCTCCTTCCGGCGGGCGCCGAGCATCCATCCCGCGGCCAGCCCGACGACAGCAGCTAGGACGGCGACGATCAGCGAAGTGGACATGGGTGGACCGGGCGGGTTGGAAGGGAACCGAGCCTCTCGGAGGGGCTGTGGATCTTGCCCAAAGCGGGTCGGGGTCGCAATACGTGCTGCCTCCGTCCCCCGCGCCAGCGCGACCGCGTCCCATGCAGATCGACGACCAATATGACCGGCCGGCCCTGGAGGCCGTGCTGGCCGAGAGTTCGGACCCGGACAATCCCGGGCCCGACGAGATCCACGACTGGGTCCGGGAGACGGTCAGGATCGCGGTGGTGGGGCTGTCCAGGGATCCCGCCAAGGCCGCCCGCCGGGTGCCCTCCTATCTCGCGGCGAAGGGAGCCCAGGTCATCCCGGTGAATCCCAACGCGGACCGCATCCTGGGCAAGCCCGCCCGGGACACCCTCGCCGAGGTCACCGAACCGGTGGACATGGTGCTGGTCTTCCGGCCCTCCGCCGAAGCCGGGGCGGTACTTCGTGATGCGGTCGCTCGGCCCGAGGATCCCATCGCCTGGCTGCAGGAGGGAATCCGGGACGACGAGGCCGCCCGGGAGGCCCGGGCCGCCGGGCACCGTGTGGTCCAGGACCTGTGCATCTACAAGGTGCATCGGGCCCTGGGGGACACCCTTCGCCGCGCCGAGGGCCGGAACACGGCCTGACGAGGGCGCGCCGTGGCACCCCCCGCGGCCCGTCCATGGATACCGGACGAGACGCCGGCCCGGGTGTCGGCGCCGCCGATCACGGATCCGGCGCCCTCAGGGGGCCCCGAAGTGCTCCTGCAGCCTGGCCACGTGGTCGGCGGGCTTCACCTTCCGCCAGACGGCCTCGAGGGTCCCGTCCTCGCCGATGACGAAGGTCGACCGCTCGATCCCCATGTAGGTGCGGCCGTACATCTTCTTCTCCCTCCACACGCCGTAGCGCTCCGCAACGGCATGGTCCTCGTCCACCAGGAGCGGGAAGTTCAGATCGTACTTGGCCTTGAACTTCCGGTGGGACGCCTCGTCGTCGGGAGAGACCCCCAGTACCACCGCGCCGATGTCGTCGAACCCGTCCATGTGGTCCCTCAGGTCGCAGGCCTGGGTGGTGCATCCCGAGGTGTCGTCCTTGGGATAGAAATACAGGACCACCTTCTTTCCGCGTAGTCCGCCGAGGGAGACCTCGGCGCCGTCGTCCGCGGTGAGTGTGAAGTCGGGTGCGGGGTCGCCGGTCTCGAGCATGGTCCGGATCCTGGGCTGGAGGAGGGGAATGGCGCCAGCCGCTACCCTGGGCGCCGGTCCGGGTTCACCCGGCCTCGACCTCCGGGCGCAGGAGCATCTCCCGCACGCCGTCCCTCTCCATGGCCCTGGCCTCGCCCGTCACCGTCCACCGGCAGGTGGAATCGCCGAGGGACTGGCACTGGGCGTGGACCACCTGGTAGTCGGTGCCGACCCGCCGGGTGAGAGTGGCCTGACAGTATCCCGTGACGAAGTGGCAGGCGGCCCCGGTCGGGTCCGACTCGTGGAACAGGAGACCGCGCCCCTCCAGGGCGAAGGGGCCCTGGGCGAAGCCCCCCACGGCCCGGCCGAACAGCCGTCGGAGCCCACGGCTCGTCGCCCGCCGCGCGAGCCGGAGCGTGGCGCTGCGAGGAAGTGCGCGGTAGGCCCCCCGCGGTCCCACCACCCCACCACCGCCCGCGAGGGTGGTCCCGGCCCGGGAGAACACCTGCCGGGCATCGGGGCGCCGGACCACGAGGCGGACGAGATCCCTGACCTCGTCGTCGCTCATGCGGCGCCGTTGCTTCACCGCGTCCCGGTAGCTGCGGATCTGTCGATCCACGACGTCCGACAACCCGAGCTTCCGGGGCATGGTCACCGACACGTTCTCGTCCTCCAGGATCTCGGTGGGAAGGTCCTGATCCCTCAAGATCTCCATGAGGGTGAGTCCGAACACGGCGAGAACGCGGGGTTTTTCGCTGGACACGGGCGACCGGGCTTGGGTTCGTCGACCTCACCAATGTGGTGAGGTCCGGGGGGTCACCGCTACCTTCGCCCGATGAGACGCTACCCCGCCTACGATCCCCCCGAATACCAGGACTGGACTCCAGACCCGGCCGAGGTGGACCGTTACCGGGCTCCCTTCGACGACCCGGACCGCCGCCAGGTGCTCGAGGCCCTGGACGAGCCACGCCTCCTCGACCTCTACCGTCATCTCCTTCGGACGCGGCTCCACGACATCGGTCTCAAGCGCTGGGTGCGCACCGGGGTGATCTCCAAGGCCTGGCTGGGAACCGGTGAGGAAGCCGTCACCGTCGGGGCGGTCGCGGCGTTGGACCCCTCCCGGGACGTGGTCTGCCCCATGATCCGGAACGCCGGGGCACTTCCCATGATGGGCATGCCCCTGTCCGACGCCTTCCGCGGCTACCTCGCCTCAGCCGACTCCCCGTCCGGAGGCCGGGATCTGCACATCGGGGACATGGATCGGCACGTTCTCCAGCCGATCTCCCACATGGGGACCAACGTCGCCGTCATGGCGGGGGTCGCCCTGTCGTTCCGTCTCCGCGGGGAGGACCGGGTCGCCCTCACGTGGATCGGCGACGGGGCCACCAAGACCGCCGCCTGTCACGAGGGCCTCACCTTCGCCGCGGTTCGGCGGGTGCCCGCCGTGTTCGTCGTCCAGAACAACCAGGTCGCTCTCGGGACCCGGGCCTCGGCGCACGGCAACGGATCCCTCGCGGCGTGGGCCCGGGCCTACGGGATGCCGTGCCTGGAGTGCGATGGGAACAACGTGCTGGACGTGTTCGCCGCCACCACGCTGGCCACCCGACGTTGCCGGGCAGGGGAAGGGCCGGTCGTGGTGCTGGCCGAGACCTTCCGAATGGGAGGCCACGCCACGCACGATGAACGTGAGGCCCGTGACACCTTCCCCGCAGCACTCTTCGAGGCATGGGGCCGGAGAGATCCGGTGGGTCTGTTCGAGGCCTATCTGGGCAGCATAGGCGCAGACCCGGGAGCGATGGAGGCCATCGAGGTCGAGGTGACCTCTGAGGTGGACAAGGCCGCAGAGGTGGCCCGAGCGAGCCGAGACCGCTTCCCAACGCCCGACATGGCCCTGTATGACGATTTTTCAGAAGGATTTGCCCTGGTCGGGCTTCAGAATCGACCTATCGATATTACATGAACGTTTGAAAGAAACTTGCATTTTTCCCTTTGGGGTGTGATACTCCGTGGTCCCAGCGAGAATCGTTCTCGATCGGAGGCCCTCCACACCCGGAGAGAAATGGCTGCCACGACGGTAGGAAGCGACCTCATCAGCGCCCCACTGGACACCCTTACGGACGAGCAACTCGTCTCGGCCCACCTCGATGGGCGTCACGGGGCGTTCCAGCTTCTCTTCCGTCGATACAGGGATCGGCTCGTGCACTTCATCACCCGCAAGACGGGTGACGGCGACCGGGCCCAGGACCTGGTTCAGGAGGCGTTCATCCGGGTGACGCGGCACCTCCATCGGTTCGATACGACCAAGAAGTTCTCGACCTGGGTGTACACCATCGCGGGCAACCTGGCGAAGAACGAGCTGCGCAACCGCTCCCGCAGCCCCCTGGTCCTGTTCCAGAAGCTCACGAGCAACTGGGACGACGATCACCGTCCGCTCCAGTTCGAGGATTCGTCCATGAAGCCGGACGACCTCTTCCGGAAGCGGCACCTCCAGCAGCTCGTCGAGGAGATGGTCGAGGAGCTTCCGGACCATCACCAGCTCGTCTTCCGGCTCCGGGAGCTGGAAGGGAAGAGCTACGAGGAGATCGCCGAGATCACCGGGGTGAATCTCGGCACGGTCAAGAGCCGCCTGCACCGGGCCCGGCACTCGTTCGCCCAGCGGATCGAGCCGTTCCTCAACTGAGGCCGCGGCCGGGCAGGGCAGGGTCCGACTGATCTACGAAGAAGCCGCCCCGGCCCTTGAAGGGCTCGGGCGGCTTCTTCGTGGTCAGGGGAGAGCCGTACCGCTATCATCCACTCCCCCCTCAACGACCTCCTCCTGCCCATGTTCGAAGACCTGCGCAACGCCTTTCGCGAGGCCGTCCAGAATTTCAAGGACGAGTTGGATCGGGAATCCGTCCCTGAGAACGTCGATCGACTCCTGAAGGGGATGATCGACGAAGTGACGGAGGCGAAGGTCCGGCTGAAAGGAATCCAGGCGGACCTCGAGGAGACCCGTAAGCGGATCGCGACCGAGGAGCAGCAGGTCGCCACGAACCGTCGCCGGGGCCGCATGGCCCGGGACATAGACGACGAGGAGACCGCCCGCATCGCCGACGAGTATGCCGATCGCCACGCGCGCCGACTCGAGGTGTTCACCCAGAAAGCGGCGGCCCTCGCCCAGGAAGAGAACCTGCTGGCGGCGGAGGTGGAGGAGATGACGGGCAAGGTGAAGGAAGCCCGGGCTCGCCGGGCCTCCCTCGCCGCGGAGTCGGGCCGGACGCGTGCCCGGGAGGGCCTCTCCGGTGCGGACGACCTGTTCGATGCCTTCGACCGCATGGAGGATCGCATCGCCGGCGACGAGGCCGATGCGGAGGCGGCGGAAGGGTTCGCTTCGGAGTTCGACGATCTCGGCGTCGACCCCTACGCTCCACCCCAGCGCCCCGAAGTCGACGTGGACGCCCGGCTGGAGGAGCTCAAACGCCGCATGGGGAAGGACTGAGCCTCACGAAGCGGGGTTCTCGTCCCGGGTGGTACCGACGCCGGGGATCGGATAGATTCGCACGCACGTTCTACAGGGTTTCCCACCTCGGATCGAACCGATGGAAAACTGGATCGGGATTGGAATCTGGATCGTCATGGGCGCGGTCATCGGCCTCCTCATGAAGGTGTTCGTGAGGCTGCCGGACGAAGTGCCGGGCCACACCACCGTGCTGGCGGTCATCGGAGCGTTCGGTGCGGTCATCGGCGGGATGCTGGGGGTCGGCATCTTCCACTTCTTCGACCCGGTGGCGCTCAGCGTCGGCGGGATGGCCTCGGCGGCGGTCTTCGCCGCCTTCATGGCCTGGGTCTACCGCTGGGGTGTGCGCGGACTCATCTGAGGCGGGTGGACGTGGAACGGCGCCGCCAGCCAGGAGACTGACGACGCCCTGTCCAACCCCCTGGATGGTACTGCCCAGGGGCCATCTTGTATGAAAGGCTGACCAGGCCTTCCCGCCCGGACCTGCGCCGGACGTCGCAGTTGGCGCAGGGCTGTTGCATTCGACACCACACGTCGTCCACCCCACACACCCTTATAGAACGAGCTGACGCTCAAAAGGTTGCACGTCTCGATCGGAGCCGCCCATGTCCGACCCTCGCGAGGGCCTGCGGGAACACCGTCAGGAGCACCTCGAGCAGCTCTTCGACTTCCTCCGGATCCCCTCCGTCTCCGCCCGTTCGGAGCACACCGGCGACACCCGTCGGGCCGCGACGTGGCTGGCGGAGCGAATGCGGGAAGCGGGCCTCGAGGCCGAGGTCGTGGACACGCCGGGCCATCCCGTGGTGCTGGGCGAGTGGCGCGGTGCCGGGCCCGACGCCCCGACCCTCCTGATCTACGGGCACTACGACGTCCAGCCTCCCGAACCCCTGGACGAATGGGCCAGCCCGCCGTTCGAGCCGGAGGTCCGTGACGGTCGCATCTACGCCCGGGGATCCGCGGACGACAAGGGCCAGCTCTACATGCACGTGAAGGCGCTCGAGGCGCACCTCGAGGCCCGGGGGCGTCTGCCCTTGAACGTGGTGCTCGTCGCCGAAGGGGAGGAGGAGGTGGGGTCGCCCAACCTCGTGCCCTTCGTCGAGTCCCACCGGGACCGGCTGGCGGCCGACGTGGTCGTGATCTCCGACTCCGCGATGTTCGGCCCGGGGCAGCCATCGCTCCTCTTCTCGCTCCGGGGCCTGGCCTACTGCGAGGTCCACGTCCGGGCGGCCCGGAGTGATCTCCACTCCGGAGCCTACGGCGGCGCCGTTCCCAACCCGGCCATGGCACTCGCCAGGATGCTGGCCACGCTCCACGACGGGAACGGGCACATCGCCATCCCTGGCTTCTACGACGACGTGGTGGATTGGGACGAGGAGACCCGGGCCGCCATCCGGGCGCTCCCGTTCGACGACGAGGCCTTCCTGGCGGGGGTTGACGCCCCCGGGCTGTCCGGGGAGGAGGGCTACACGACGCTCGAGCGGCTCTGGATCCGCCCCACCTGCGAAGTGAACGGGCTCCTGAGCGGGTACACCGGCGAGGGGGCGAAGACGGTGCTCCCGGCCCGGGCCATGGCCAAGGTCAGCTTCCGGCTCGTGCCGGATCAGGACCCGGGCACGGTGGTGCGTCTACTGGAGACGCACCTCCGGGACGTGGCCCCGCCCGAGGTGGAGGTGGAGGTCAGGGAACTCCATGGCGGGTACCCGTGGCGGGCCAACCCGTCCGGCCCCCTCTTCGACGCCGCATCCACGGCGCTCGAGGAGGCCTTCGGGACCGCCCCGGTCCTCGTGGGCGAGGGGGGGTCGATTCCCATCGTGGGGGACTTCGAGCGGATCCTGGGCGCCCCCGCTCTCCTGGTGGGGTTCGCCCTGCCGGGGTGCAACATGCACGCGCCGGACGAGTGGTTCACCGTCGAGAACTACCAGATCGGGACGGAATCGCTGACCCGCCTGTACGAGGAGCTCGCGGAGGCCATCGTACATCCGTAGACGGATGCGGCCATCCGCCCGGCGAGCGTGTCGGGGGGACGACCGTCGGTTCGGCTAGGTCGTCCGCCCCGGAACCATCGAGGCGGCCCGGAGCAGCGCCCGGGCCTTGTTGAGGGTCTCGTCGTACTCGGCCGAGGGCACTGAGTCGGCCACGATGCCCGCGCCAGCCTGGACCCAGGCCCGCCCCCCGGCGACCACCACGGTCCGGATGGCGATGGCTGTGTCCATGCGGTCTCCGCCCCAGGAGAAGTGCCCGACGGCGCCGGCGTAGGGGCCGCGGCGGACCGGCTCGAGCTCGTCGATGATCTCCATGGCCCGGATCTTCGGGGCCCCGGAGACGGTGCCCGCCGGGAACGAAGCCCGGAAGACGTCCATCGCGGTGCGCCCGTCGGCCAGGTCCCCCTCGACCTGGCTCACGAGGTGCATCACGTGGGAATAGCGCTCCACCACCACGAGGTCGGGAATCCGCACGGTCCCGTACCGGGCGACACGCCCCACGTCGTTCCGGCCGAGATCCACGAGCATGCGGTGCTCGGCGAGCTCCTTCTCGTCGGCCTGGAGCTCCTCGGCCAGCGCGCGATCCTCGGCGGGCGTGGCTCCACGGGCGCGTGTGCCTGCGATAGGGCGCACGGTGACGACGCCGTCCTCCAGCCGCACCAGCACCTCGGGGGAGGCGCCGACCAGCGTGATCCCGTCCATCTCCAGGAAGAAGAGATAGGGGGAGGGATTCACGGAGCGGAGGGCCCGGTAGAGGTCGAAGGCCGAGCCACGGAGGTCCATCCCGAGCCGTTGGCTCAGGACGACCTGGAAGGCGTCCCCGGCGGCGATGTACTCCTGGACCCTCCGCACCCCGGCCTCGAAGGCTTCCCGGGTGGTGGACGACGTGAAGGGCGGGTCCGACTCCGGCTCGGGGAGGAGTTCCAGGGTCGACACCGGCGGTGCAGCGCGGAGCTCCAGCACCAGCTGCCGGGCCCGCTCCACCGCCTCGTCGTACCGCTCCCGGAGCGCCGCCTCGGCCAGGCCCGGGTCCACCTCCGCCGTGGCGATGGCCATGGCCCTGCCCCGGAGGTTGTCGATGGCCAGCACGACGTCGGTGAAGAGGAAGACCCCGTCGGGAACCCCGAGCTCCTCGGGGTTGCCGTCGGGAATGTCCTCGATGCGGCGGACCACGTCGTACGAGAAGAACCCCACGGCACCACCCCAGAAACGGGGAAGCCCGGGAACCTCGACCGGTCGCCGGGACCGGAGCCGGGCTTCCAGGTCGTCGAGAGGGTCCTCGGCGGGCTCGGCGCGCCATCCTCCCTCGGGATCCCAGGTCTCCACCGCGGCGCCTCGGCAACGCCAGGCCGACCGGGGACGGCTGCCGAGGAAGGACCACCGGGCCCACTGCTCGCCCCCCACCACCGACTCGAGCAGGAAGCCGAAGGGGGGGCGGGCCAGCTTGGCGTAGGCGGTGACGGCGGTCTCACTGTCGAACAGGAACTCCTGCCAGACGGGAACGAGCCCACCCTCCCGGGCAAGGGACCGGAACTCCTCGAAGCTGGGACGGACCTCCATGAACCCCCGGGGCGGCGTGGACGGCGCCGGAATGTCCGCGCGCGGGAGGGGCGCGTCAACGTCTCGTCAGGTGGCCCGGAGTTCCTGGAGCCGTTCGGCCACCGGACGTCCGAGCCACCCCCCTAGCGGCCCTCGCCGTAGCCCAGCAGCGCTTTCGAGACTCCGTCGCTGCGGTCGCGATGCACCAGCACGAAGACCATCCGATCGCGGTCGGGATGCCGGGCCCACAGGGCGGCCTGGTCGGTGTCCATCCCCCGGTTGTGCGCCTCCGCGTCGAGGTCGTACCCCTCGTCCTCCAGCCTCCTGGCGAAGAAGTCCACGACCTCGTCGGGTCGGGCGTCCTCGTCCCAGGAGACGGCTCCGAGGGTGCCGTCTTCGCCGATCAGCGAGTAGACGGGTCGGGGCGTGGGCGGCATCCCGGGCCACTTCGGCACCCACCGGGGCATGCCCAGGGCATCGTCGCCCACCCCGAGACGGAGGACCTCCTCCCGATCGGTCCGGACCACGAGGGAGCCGCCGCCCTCACGTTCCGACAGATCGAAGCGGACCCGACCGTCGGGACCGTCGATCAGCAGGGAACCGCCCTCCTCGGTCCGGAGCAGATCCACCCGCGTCTGCTCGTCGCCGGTATCGATGGTGAGGAAACCGCCGCCGTCCCGGCGCACGAGGTCGAAGCGGACCGACTCCTGTCCGGAGCCGATGACCAGAGACCCGCCGTCCTCGCCGCGATCCAGGTCGATCCGGAGATCCCCGTCGCCGGCCCGCAGGGTGAAGGTGCGCCGGTCCGACCCATCGGTCGCGCCCTGCCCGTCGTCGCTCTGCGGGTCCGCGGCGACCCGGGACGCCAGGTCCCGGATCGGGCCGGTCCCGAGGTCGCGCACGAGGTCCGCCCCCGGCTCGCTGGCATCCAGACGCCGGAGGAAGGCGAGGCCGTCCCCGGGGCTCGTCCTGAGCAGATCCGTGTGCCGCTCGAGCCGCTCCGCCAGGCGCGAGGCTTCCCGGGCGGGGCTGAAGTCCGCATCGCGGACGGCCTCCTGGACCGCGGCGACTCCTCGCTTGACCGCGAAGCCCACCGCCAGCACCCCCGTAACGACGAAGAACCCGAAGACCAGGCCGAACCACACCAGCGGCGACGGCCCCCGCTTCCGCCCGTTCCCACCCACCGCCCGCTCGAACTCGTCGTACATCGTCGCCTCCCCGTGCCGGTGTGCCGCCGCCGTCGCCCACGCCCCCCTTACGAGGCCTCGCCCCCGAATGTTCTGCGACGGACCGTCACGATCTCCGGGCCCACCCGCGGTCGTGGCACTGGAAATCCCGTTCCGGGGGAGGTAAGTCCAGGGGTCCTCACCCCCCTCCGCCCCCGTTCCGTGCCATGGCGACAGGCTCGTCCACCCCCGGCCCGCCCATCCTGGCCGTCGATACCGGGGGGACCTTCACCGATCTCCTCCTCCTCCTGGACGGGCGGATCCACGTTCTGAAGGTCCCATCGACCCCGGCCGATCCGGCCGCCGCCATCCTGGAGGGCGCTCGGCGCCTGCTCGGGGACGCGGCGTCGGGGGAGTACCTCCTGCTCCACGGCTCCACGGTGGCGACCAACGCCCTGCTGGAACGGAAGGGTGCGCGTGTCGCCCTGGTCACGAACCGCGGCTTCGAGGACGTCCTGGAGATCGGTCGACAGAACCGTCCCCAGCTCTACGCCCTCGTGGGCCATCGACCGCCGCCGCTGGTGGCCCGGGAGGACCGGGTCGGCATCCAGGGCCGCCTGGCCCCCGACGGCTCGGAGCTGGAGCCCCTGTCGGCCGCGGAGCTCGCCGGCCTGGCCGACCGTGTGGCGGGTGCCGAGAGCGTGGCGGTGTGCCTGCTCCACGCCTACGCGGACCCGGGCCACGAGGAGGAGGTCGGTCGGGCCCTGGCGGGGGCCGGGCTACCCGTCTCCCTGTCCGCCCGGGTGCTTCCCGAGTACCGGGAGTACGAGCGCACCTCCACCACCGTGGTGAACAGCTACGTGGCGCCGGTCATGTCCCGCTACCTCGGGCGCCTGCGCGAGGAGTCGGGGGCCCGGAGCGTGAAGGTCATGGGGTCCGACGGCGGACGGCTCGCCGTGTCCCGTGCGGTGGACGAGCCGGTCCACACCGTCCTCTCCGGCCCGGCGGGAGGGGTCGTCGGCGCCCTCCACTGGGCCCGGGCCGTGGGGGTCGACGAGATCGTGACCTTCGACATGGGCGGCACCTCCACCGACGTGTCCCTCTGCCCGGGCCGCCCCCTCCACACCCGGGAGTTCGAGATCGGCGGACAGCCGGTGGCGATCCCGGTCATCGACATCCACACCGTGGGTGCCGGCGGCGGGTCCCTGGCGTCGGTGGATCCCGGTGGTGCCCTCCGGGTGGGCCCCGAGAGCGCGGGTGCGGACCCGGGCCCGGTGGCCTACGGGCGGGGCGGAACGGGGATCACCGTCACCGACGCCCACGTCCACCTGGGTCGCCTCCCGGCAGAGGGCTTCCTGGGCGGTCGGGGCACCCTGGACCCCGCGTCCGTGGAGGCCCCTCTCCAGCGACTGGCCGACCAGCTGGGACTCGATCCGGCGCGGGCCGCCGAGGGGATCCTCGCCGTGGCCGACACCGCCATGGAACGGGCGCTCCGGGTCATCTCCGTGGAGCGGGGCTTCGATCCGGCGGCCCTCTCCCTGGTGGCCTTCGGCGGGGCCGGGGCCCTGCATGCCGCCGGTCTGGCCGGGCGTCTGGGTGCCCGGGAGGCCCTCATCCCCCCCGACCCCGGCCTTCTGTCGGCCTATGGCATCCTGACCGCACCGCCGGCCCGGGAAGCCGCCCGGACGGTGCTCGTGACCGCGGAGGGCTCGTCCGGCGGACAGGAGGTGGGGGGGGTGCTGGACGAGCTCGCGGAGCGGGCGGTGGCGGCCCTGATCCGCGAGGACGAGGTGGACCCCGACGCGGTGGCCGTGGAACGGTGGGTGGACGCCCGCTATCACGGACAGAGCTTCGAGCTCCGGGTGCCGGCCGGGGGGTGGGTGGAGGCCTTCCACGCGCTGCACGAGGCTCGATACGGCTTCGCGCGGCGCCAGGCGGCGGTAGAGGCTGTGACGCTTCGTGCCGTCGCGAGCGCGCCGGCCCTGGAGATCGCCGTGGACACCCTCCCGCCGGCCGACGGACCGGTGCCCTCCACCCCCGGACGGGTCGTGGTGGACGGCGCCCGGGTGCCCTGCCCTCGCATCTGGCGAAAGGACCTCCGACCGGGGCACGAGCTGTCCGGACCGGCCCTCATCCTGGACTACTCCGCCACCACCTGGCTGCCCCCCGGGTGGAGCCTGACCGTGCACCCCTCTGGCGTGCTGCGGATGTCTGACGATTGAGGGCCCCCGCAGGCTCGTTAACTTCGTTCCTGGTTCCGGACCCGCTCCTCCCCTCTCCGAGGTCGACTTGACGACAGGCTACGTACCCGCCGGCGCCGCCGAGGGGGCCGATCCCCGGCCACCCTACCTCTGGGCTGCGCTCGCCGGCGGCCTGGTCTTCCTCCTGTACGCCCTCACGCTGGCGCCCACCACGGCGTTCTGGGACACGAGCGAGTACATCGCCACGGGCCACATCATGGGGATCCCCCATCCCCCGGGGAATCCGCTCTTCGTGGTCCTGGCCCGGGCCTGGTCGATCCTGCTGGAGCCGCTGGGGTTGTCCGTGGCCACCCGGATCAACCTGTTCAGCGCCTTCATGAGCGCCGGGGCCCACGCCCTGTGGTTCCTGGTGGTGCACCACATCCTCCGCTTCTTCTCGCCGGAGCGGACCTTCCGCCTGGTGGGCGCCGGGGTGGCGGTGCTGGTGAGTTCGACGGCGTTCACGGTCTGGAACCAGTCCAACGTCAACGAGAAGGTCTACACGGTCAGCCTCCTCACCATCGCCCTGCTGAGCTGGCTGATCATCCGCTGGCAGGAGCGCCTCGGGAAGGGGAAGGACGACAACCTCCTGGTCCTGATGGCCTTCATCCTGGCCCTGAGCGTGGGCAACCACCTCATGGCCTTCCTGGCCGCCCCGGCGGTGGGGGTCTTCATCCTCATGGTGCGGCCCCGGGTGCTGGCGAACTGGAAGCTCTACCCGGCGGGGATCGCCGCCGTCCTCCTGGGCCTCTCCATCCACCTCTTCCTCCCCCTCCGGGCGGAGGATCATCCGGTGATCAACGAGGGGGCGCCCGAGTGCCCGACGGTCACGAGCGCGGTCGTTTCCATCGCGACCTACGGGAACGCGGGATGCGCCCCCCTGAGCGAGTCCCTCACCCGGGAGCAGTACAAGGTCGAGGGCGCTCCGGGACCAGGGCTGTTCGGCGAGCGTCAGGCGTCCGTCGCCGCCCAGTTCACCAACTACCTGCAGTACTTCGACTGGCAGTGGGCCCGGTCGGTGGCCGGGAGGGATACGACCTTCCCCCTGGGCCGGACGCTCTTCACGATGCTGTTCGTGGCCCTGGGCGTGTGGGGGGCCATGGAACACTACCAGCGGGACACGAAGAGCTTCGCCTATGTGGCCACGCTCTTCGTCACCCTCTCCGCCGGGCTGGTCTGGTACCTGAACTTCCGCTACGGCTACTCCTTCCCCCAGGAGAGCATCGACATGCAGGAGGTCCGGGAACGGGACTACTTCTTCATCGTCTCGTTCTCGGTCTGGGGCCTGTGGGTGGGCGTGGGGCTCGCGGCGATCTGGCAGTCGCTGGCGGAGCGGGTCCGCCCGGTGCCGGCGCCGGAGGGAGTCGGCGGCGCCGGCGGGGCCGGCGGTGAGCCGGGTTCCGACGACGCCCGGACCGACCCGGACCTCGCGGCCACCTCGTGGAACCGCCGGCGGGCCCTGCTCCTCGCGAGTCCCGTGCTGCTGATCGCATTCCTGCCCTTCGTGCTGAACTTCAGCTGGGCGAACCGGAGCTACGACTGGTCGGCAAGGGATTGGGCCTACAACCTCCTCATCAGCGCCGAGCCGTACGCCATCCTCTTCACCAACGGGGACAACGACACATTCCCCCTCTGGTACCTGCAGGAGGTCGAGGGCATCCGGAAGGACGTCACCGTGGTGGTGACCTCGTACCTGAACACTCCCTGGTACGCCAAGCAGATCCGGGGTCTCACCGCCCCGTGCCCGGAGGGCGTTTCGGCCGAGGACGATCCGACGCTCATCATCTGCCAGCGGGAGTACACCGCGGACAACACCGGCGCCATGTACACCGCCGACCCGGAGGAGGCCCGTGCCCTGGGGAAGGTGCCCCTGGTTCTGGAGTCGCCGGCCAGCCGTCCGTCCCGGGGCGTGCTGGAGCTGGAAGACGACATCATCGATCGGGTCGCCGGCGCCTTCGTGCCCATAGAGGAAGGGAGGGTGTTCAACCTGGGCCCTGTCCAGGCCGTCCTCCCCGCCGGGAGCTACCTGGTGCCCTGGCAGCAGTTCGCCCTCTCCATGATCAACTCGGCCATGGGCGACCGCCCCGTCTACTTCGCCAGCAGCGGCAGCGCTGCGGCGGCCCTGGGCCTGGGGAACTACCTCGTTCGCCAGGGGCTGGCCTACAAGTTGAACCCCGGGCCCCTGGACCCTGCGGCCCCGCCCGAGGGCTTCGTGCCCATGCCCGCGAGCTCCCCCCTGAACTCGGTGACGGGCAACTGGGTGGACGTCCCCCGGACCCGGACGCTCGTGGAAGAGGTATTCGTCCACAGGAGCGATCTCCCGGATTGGAGCCACTGGCCGGACCATTCCACGCTGGGGATCCCGAACTACTACGGGTGGGCCTACTACGCCCTGGCGCAGGCAGCGGCGATGGAGGGCGACGAGGCCGCCCTCGAGACCTATCGCCTCGCCGGCGAGCGGTGGAGTGCCCTGGGGAGCTGAGCCATGACCGATCGCGAGGAAGCGCGCTGGATCACCGTGGCGACCTTCGCCGCACGCTATCTGGCGGAGATCCCGATCCAGACCCTGGAGGGCGCCGGCATTCCGGTGCTCGTCAAAGGCGAGGAGCCCGGCATCTGGGGCCCGGGATTCGCAGGACCGACGTCGCAGGGCGTGGCGTTGATGGTGCCTGGAGGGGCCCGGGAAGAGGCGCTGGAGATCCTGGACGGGCTGACGGGGGACGACGAGGAGGAGTGAGGCGGCCCCCGCCACACCCCGACGCGGCGCACCGGGCCGGCGCCGCTCGCGTCACTACCCCCCCACCACCGTTCCCAACCCCAACGCCTCGGCCTGCCGCAGCGCCAGGGCGCCCACCGCCAGATCCTGGACGGCGTTCCCCACGGACTTGAAGACGGTGGTCCCCGCGCCGGTCGGGGGACCGGCACCTCGGGCCCGCTCCGCCACCAGCGCTCCGATCTCCACCAGGTCCTCCCGCCGGATGCGGCCCGCCTCCAGGGGAATCCACACGTCCCCCGCCTCCCGGAGGGCCGCCTCGATCTGGTCCACCACCACGAGCCGGGCTCCGGTCACGACCTCGGTGGGGAGTTCCTGCATGTCCCGCCGGTAGCCACCCACGGCGTTGATGTGCACGTCGTCCTCCAGTGCGCCCGCCTCGACCACGGGCTCCGTCGCGTCGGTGGCGGTGACCACCACGTGCGCACCCCGGGTCGCCTCGGCGGCCGTCGGCACGGCCCGCACGTCCCACTCCCGGTCGCCCTCCAGGGCCGCGGCCAGCCGCTCCGCCGAGGCCCCGGTCCTGGAGTGGATCCGGACCTCCCGGATGGGCCGGACCGCCGCCACGGCCTCGATCTGGGCCCGGGCCTGGGCCCCGGCCCCCACGATGCCCAGGACGCTGGCGTCGGGACGGGCGAGGAGATCGGTGGCGACACCCGACCCCGCTCCGGTCCTGAGCGCCGTGAGCCACTCCCCGTCCAGGACCCCCCTGGGGACTCCGGTCACCGGGTCCAGGAGGACCACCAGGGCATGGATCGACGGCAGCCCCCGGTCCCGATTCCCGGGTGCCACGGTGACGAGCTTGGAGCCGAGGGCCCCTCCCTCCACTCCGGCCAGCGCCCCCGGCATGGAGAGGAGCGTCACTTCGGGCCCCTGCACGGGCTGGCGCACGGGGACGACCCCACGCCCGTCGGACAGGGCCTCGAAGGCGGCCCGGACGGCCCGGATGGCCGCGGGCATGTCCACGGCGGCCCGGAGGTCGGCCTCGGTGAGGATGCGGAGCTTCATGCCGCCAACGTGAGCGCGGGCCCCCCGCCGCACCAGCCGGCGCACCCCGGAATGGCGCGGGCACGCCGCCCGCCGGTCGTCGCCCCGGCCCGGGCGTCGCCCCCCGGCCCTCGCCCCGACGGCGTAGCCCTCTCTCCCGCTGCCGCCGGGCCCGGTCCCTGGTAGCTTCGAGCGGACCCTGACGAACTGGAGCGCACACATGACGGTTGGACGGACCCTGGTCCTGGGAGGAGGTATCTTCGGCGTGACCGCTTCCCTGGAGCTGCGTCGACGGGGTTGGGAGGTCACCCTGGCGGATCCCGGCCCCCTCCCGCGCCCCCTGGCCTCGTCCACCGACCGCTCCAAGGTCATCCGGGCGGACTACGGGACCGACGAGTTCCTGTCCGGGGCGGCGCAGACCTGCCTGGATGGCTGGAGGCGCTGGAACCGGGAGAGATTCACCCGGCCCCTCTTCCACGAGGTCGGGTTCCTGCTCCTGAGCCGGTCGCCCCTCGAGCCGGGATCCTTCGAGCACGCCAGCTACGAGCTCCTGGCCCGGCGCGGGATGTCGGTCGAACCGCTGGACCAGGAAGCGATCCACCGACGGTTCCCCGCGTGGAGCGCCGACGCCTTCCCCGCCGGATACCTGAGCCGGGAGGCGGGTTGGGCGGAAAGCGGGGCGGTCGTGGCGGAGCTGGTGCGGGAGGCGGAGCAGGAGGGCGTGGAGATCGTCCAGGACCGGGCCGAGTCGCTGAGCATGCGCGGGGGTCGCGCCACGGGGGCCCGTCTGGCCGGTCGCGGCCCGCTGGAGGCGGACCGGGTCGTGGTGGCGGCGGGAGCGTGGACGCCGGAGCTGGTCCCGGATCCCGGCTTCAGGGCCTCGGCCATGCCCGTCCTCCTCTTCGCGCCCTCGGATCCCGCGGCCTTCCGACCCCCGGCCTTCCCCGTCTGGGGCGCCGACATCGCCCGCACGGGGTGGTACGGCTTCCCGGCGGGGGAGGACGGCATCGTGAAGATCGGCCACCACGGCCGGGGATGGGACGGCACGCCGGAAGAGGGCGGCACCGTGCCTCCGGAGTGGGAGCAGCGGTGTCGCCGGTTCCTTTCCGAGAGCATCCCGGGGCTGGCGGACGCGCCCCTGGCCGGCTCCCGGGTCTGCCACTACTGCGACAGCACCGACGGCGACTTCTGGATCGCTGCCGATCCTGAGCGGGGCGGGCTGGTGGTGGCCGCCGGCGGCAGCGGCCACGGATTCAAGTTCGCGCCGCTGCTCGGCGGCTGGATCGCCGACGTGGTGGAGGGGACCCCCGCCCACGAGCGCTTCCGTTGGCGGCCCCGGGCCGCACCGGGCGCGGAGGAGGCCCGGTACCGGGGAGAGTGAGGAGGACGCGAGGGGCCCAGGAGCGCCCCTTGGCGGAGGTCGGGTGCGGACGAAACGCCACCGGGGGATGTCCGGGTGGGGGCCGCTCGGGGCCCCCATCCCTCCCGCGCCCCGCCTACCGGGACGGCCGCGCCACCGCCCCCCCGTCTGCCGATGCCGCCTGGAGCCTGAGCGGCCCCAGCCCCGCCGGCACCTGTCGGAAGACGGAAGGGCCCGCTAGCGCGTCCCTGCGCAGCTCGAGGATCGCGTCGAACGCCTCGGGATAGAACTCCACGACCTCCCCCCGGGTGACCAGGAGGATCTGCTCGAACACCGGACCCAGCAGGGCCCGGAGCAGCTCCACGGTCCGGACCTTCACGGCGTCGTCCATGCGATCGAAGGGCTCGGCCAGGATCAGGGGCGGGAAGGGGGTTCCCGCCCGGGCCGAGACCGTCTGGGCCACCGCGATGCGGGCCGCCAGGTGCGCCGCCGCGTCGTCCTCCTCCACGGGCGGGTGGAGAGAGCCCTCGATCCCGAACAGATCCAGACGACTGGTGCCGGGCCACCCGGCGGCGAGGATGCGCCCCCCGGTCATCCGGGCCAGGATCCGGGACATGCGCTCCAGCAGCCGCGCCCGGGCGGCCTCTCGGATGGTCCGGGCCGTCCGGTACAGCGCCCGGTCCACCGCCTGGGCCACGTCCCCCGGGACGCGGGAGGATCCTTCCTCGGGGTCGCTTCCGCCCCCGACCCGCTCCGCCAGCTTGAGCCGTGCCTCCTCCAGCTCCCGGACCCGGGCCCGTGCCACCTCGACCCGCTCCGCCAGGGACTCGGTGGCGGCGTGGAGGCGGAGCGCACGTCCCTCGAGCTCCTGGAGCTGTGCCGGCTTCCCCTCGAGCTGCTCGCGACGGCGACGCCACCAGCTGCCGTCCTGGACCACGCTCTCCCACTCCTCCTGCAATGCCTCCAGGACGGTCGCGGCGTGCTCCCGGAGGGGGCGGCCGCAGGTCGGGCAGTCGGCGTCGTCCTCTCGACCGGCGAGTCCCTGGAGGCGTTCCTTCAGCTCACGGGCCCGGTCCCGGTAGGCGCCCAGGTGGGTCTCGGCGTCCTGGCGCTCCCGGAGCCATTCCATGGTGGCGGCCTCCACGTCGCCCGTGATCTCGGCGTCGTCACCCCGGAGCGAGCGCAGCTCCCGCTCCAGCGCGGCCAGCTCCTCGGGAGCCCCCTCCAGCTCCCGGATCCGCTCCATGATCGCCTCCGCCTGTCCCTGGGGGCCCGCCGGGGCGGGACCGCGGACCCGCACCAGATGCACCCGGGCGGACTCCACGCGGTCCAGCCCCCCCAGCAGGGCCAGGGCGGTCGTCCCCGCCTCCACCACCTCTTCGGCCGTCCCCAGCTCCAGCCCGGACTCGATGGCCCGCCGAAGGTCGTCCGGCAGGCGGGTCAGGACCGGATCGGGCACCCGGGGCCGGGTGGTCACCCGTACCCCCTCCTGGGCCCCGGCCAGCATGCGATGGGCCATTCCCCGGAGTCGGCCGTCCCGGCCCACGACCGCCACCAGCCCCGGCGGCGGCTCGGCGGAGACCGCCTCCACGCCCGGACGGGCCTCGCCCCGGATCATGACGATCCTCACCGTCCGCCTCCGACCCGGCTCACGGGAGGGGGCCCTCGGCCCCGGCCATGACCCGCTCCAGGAGGGCCCGGGCCCGATCGTCCGAGCCCTCCAGCGCCTCCAGCGCCCGGGTGCGAGGGTCCGGACCGGCCTCCGCCTCCGGTCCCTCGCCTTCGAACTCGATGGAGAGATGGAGGGCGCGGTCGGCGAGCCCGGCCAGGAAGCCCGGCTCCAGGCCACGGACGTCGGCGGGGCGCGGCCCAGCGAGACGGATGCGGACGATCTTCCCGTCGATCCCACCGGGGATCTCACGGGTCACCTCCAGGATGCGGGCCTGGAGCGCGGCCGGGTCGTCGGGAGGGACCCGGGTCGGCGCCATGGCCACCACCGGCCGGCCGGGCACCGGCCGGAAGCGCACGGTGCCGGCGGAGAGGTCGGCCACGACGAACCCCTTCTCCTCCGCCGCCTCCTTCCAGGGCGCGGGGCCCACCCGCTCCAGCGCCCCGGCGTAGGCCGCCCGCTCCCCCACCCGCTGGAAGGAGTGCACGCCCCCGAGGGCGATGTAGTCCCAACGCTCCGGCTCCAGGACCACACCCGGACCGGGGCTCGACGTCACACGACCGTGGGCCACGACCAGGTTCCAGCGACGGCGGGGATCCGGGTCCGGGGCGGGCCAGGGTCGGGCCAGAGTGGAACGGTAGGGGAGCAACACCACCTGGGCGGACGGACCGGTGAGCACCACGGTACGGGCCCGGGTGGAGGCCGCATCCACGTTCGGGAAGGCATCCAGCGCCGCCAGCGCGCCAGGATCCTCGTCCCGCCGCGGAGTGTCCCGTGCGCCGGCCACCATCAGGACTCGCGTGTCCGGAAGCGCGGTGTGGAGGGACTCCAGGCCCCGGGTCAGGGCCACCAGAGCGCCGGGGGGCGGGTCGGGCCGGTCGAAGACGTCCCCCGAGATCAGGACCAGGTCCGGCGCCTCCTCCACCGTGGCCTCCATCGCCCGCTGGAAGGCCACCGCCAGGTCCCGCTCCCGGATGTTCTGCCCCCTGTCGCTCCGGGCGAAGGCCCGGTGGCCGAGGTGCAGGTCGGAGAGATGGACGACGATCACCGCTCTACCGGATCCAGGGCCCAGGGATCGTCCCCGGGGGGGAGGGGGGCGGCGCATAGGCGCGGCTGCTCGCCGGCCGCCGCCACGCCCATGGCGGCCACGGCGACGCAAAGCAGGCAGAAGAGGTACACGCTCATGGGCTCCACACGGGGAAGGAGCGCGAGCCCCAGCAGGACGACGCCCGTGGCGCCGCCCAGCGCCGCCGAAGCCGCCGGCCGGGGTGTTAGGGCGGCCTGACCCACCGCGGAGAGGCACGCACCGAGGCTGTAGAGCGGCAACGCCGTGAGCACCGCGAGATTGATCCCCCGACCCAGGTCCGTGTCCGGCGCGCCCCCCTGGAAGCTCCATCCCAGGGACAGGAGAGAGGCCGCCATCAGGCTCACCACGGCCAGGAGCCAGCGCCAGCGCAGGGCCATGGGGTGGACGCCCCGGCTCCGGGTGGAGGCGAGCCCGAGGCCCAGCGCAACCAGCGCGACGGTCAGCACCACGGTCAGTGCCGGCAGCAAACCCGGGGACACGAACAGGAGGAGGCCCAGGCCCGTCTCCAGCACGATGGCCGTGGCCATGCCCAGGAGGAACGAGGGGAGCCAGCTCCGCATCACGACCGGGCCAGCCCCGTATAGCGTCCCAGGTGATACACCAGCGGCCACGCCTCCACGACGGCGAACCCCTCGACTCGACCGACGACGATGGTGTGGTCCCCCGCCACGTGGGTCTGGTGGACGCGGCAGTCGATCCACCCCAGCGCATCGGCGAGGATGGGGCTGCCGGTCTTCGCCTCGTCCCACTCCAGCTCGGCGAACCGCTCGGCCCGCTCTCCCCGGGCGAAGGTGTCCGAGATCCGCGAGTCGCCCTCGCCCAGGAGGTTCACGGCGAACGCCCCCGACTCCAGGATGGCCCGGTGCGAGGCGGAGCCGTGGTCGATGCAGACCAGGAGCAGGAGAGGCTCCAGGGAGACCGAGGTGAGGGAGTTGACCGTGAGCCCTACCGGTG
>DATHRY010000180.1:0-7803 GCA_035464715.1 Longimicrobiales bacterium | reverse complement strand
GATGAGGATGGCACCGAGCGCCGCCCCGCCGAGCGTCCACAGGCCGGTCATGGACGCGAACCCGCGAAGCCACTTAACGAAGGACCTCATGGGCCGAGCCAGGCGTCGATCCTACCTGGCATCCTCATGACGTTGGATCGCTCTCGGCCCGACCGACCTCGAGGGTCACGTGGGCCTCCTGGTACGCGAAGACCCGCACCGGCAGCACATCCAGCTCATCCATGCCGGACATGAACGCGACCTCGTAGGTGCCCGGAACCACTGAGAAGTAGAACCGACGGCCATCCCGGGTACGCACGACGCCGATCGGGTGCAGCACCGCGCGGGTGACGGTATCTGCGGCCGGGCCCTCGACGTGGGCGACGACCTGGCCGCGAAACGGATGGGAGTCGTCGAAGGCCTCGGTCCACAGCAGGAGGCTCCCGCACCCCCCCGCGGTCCGGACCGGTCCGTCGGGACCCAGGTGCAGCTCCAGCCCGTCGAGCGTCCGGGGTGCGATGAGCTCGTCGAGGTCGAGCTGGCTCCCAGCCCGCTGCGCGCGTTCGGATCGGATCCCGTTCACATAGACCGCGACCGGGCAGTCGAACGCCCCTTCCTCTCCCCTGGCGTGGATCCCCCAGCCCTGGCCCTCCGGCCGGCTGAGCTCGACCCGGTCGGTCTGGCGGAGGACGCTGCTCAGGCGCCGAGGGCCGCCGAGCTCCGTCCAGTCCAGATGGAGCACCATCGACGACCACTGGGCGCGCTCCGGGAACCCGACGCGTTCGAGCGCCGCGCCTCCGCTCGTGGAGCCGGGCGAGGTGGAGGTGCAGGAGCCCAGGAGCCAGAGCAGGCAGAGGAGTTCCTTCCAGTGTCGTGCCTGGAGCCGGGGGGCCTCGTCGTCCAGGGTCTTCGGGTCCTCGCCCGGCCGTTCCGTGCTCATATGGACCCGGGCGTATCCGGATCTCTCATCGTCCACCGTGCACCTCCATTGACCTCATGTCCTCCCCTCCGCCGACCGTCGCGGGTCGTGATCGGCGCCCCTCGGCGAGATCGAGCGCGCCCCGATCCCCCGCCCTCTACCCGTCGTCACCTGCGGACTACTCGACCACCAGGATCGGCAGCACCTGGATCCGTTCGACGCCGAGCTCCGACACGCGGATCCCCAGGACCCGGTCGGAGAGAACGACGAGGGGGATGAAGTCGACGGGGAGGGTCACGTCGGCCACCGGGTCGCCTTCGGCATCGGCCACCATCCATGCGCCCCCGCGGACGCGACCTCCAGCCTGGATCCACAGGGCGTCTTCCGGTGCGCTGAAGGGCTTCGTCCAGATCCGCCCTCGGGCATCGACGAGGAGACCGGCGTAGTGCGGCAGGGAATCAGGCTTCTCGGCCTCCGGCAGGAACTGCCGGAATATGGGTGGAGCGAGCGAATCGACGGCATCGGGGAGCGCGTCCCAGGCCTCATCCACGTCGCCGTGCCTGGGCGGCAACGCGATCTTCCCCTCCGTACCGCCCGTCGACAGCGACGACACCGTCGGACCCGCCCCGGAGGTGAAGTAGAGGCCCTCTCCCGAAGCGGCGAAGTACGGGAACGGAGAGTAGGGGTTGGGGGCACGGCGCCCGCGCACCATCCCCGACATCTCGGCGACACGGCCCAGGTGGACGCCGTCCATGGAGAACCGCTCGAGGGTCATCCGGTCGGGGTCACCGACCTCGGGCCCGACCCGGATCGTCGTGAACCCGAGGGACCCGTCCGGGAAGCGCCCGACGTACTGGTCGAGGGACGGGATTCCGGCCGCCGCCATGCCGGCCCTGAGGTCCACGGTGCCCATCAGGGACCCGTCCACGCCGAAGTACGTGAGCCGTGCCGTCGCTCCATCCCACGCGAGGATGGAGTCGGGAGGGAAGAAGTCGACGGACATCAGATAGCTGAACTCCCCCGGCCCCTCCCCTCGCCGTCCCAGCTCGGCCGCGAACCGACCCTCGGCGTCGAACACCCGGATCGCCGCGAGCCCCCGATCGGCCACGACGATCGAGCCGGACGGGGTGACCACCGCGTCGGCGATGCTCTGGAAGAGCTCCTCCTCGCTCCCGTCCAGTCGACCGATGGACACCCTGGGGTCGTCCACCACCGCCCACTCTTCCACGCGGGAGGCGGCCGACCCATCCGGGCCACACCCGGCGAGGGAGACGGAGAGGGCCAGAGCCGGCGCGAGCGTGCCGGCGAGGCGAAGCGCGAGGGACCGGAAGAGCATGCACGTCCTCGTGGTGGATGAACGGATCGAACCGGGATCGATGACGGTGGTCGATGGACCACGGTCCCTCGGAAGGCCGCGATGCGCAACGCCACCTCCAGGGAGGTGCGCGTCCCTTCGAGGTGGTCGAGATAGAGGCAGCGATCCGCGACCGCGTCCAGATCGAAGTACCAGTAGATCGGCATGAGCCGACCCTCGAGCGCGGACAGGATGCTTCCCTGGACGAGGCTCTCCCGCGGCATCCGGGAATGCGCATGGTCCAGCCGGAAGACGCTTCAAAGCCTGAAGAATCCCCCGGGGGAGCCACCGCGGAGATTGGGGAAGGTCAGGACGTCCGCGTCGGGATTCGCCTCGAAGTGCGAGGAGAACGCCGTCGGGTCGGCGGTGCGGAGCCATCACCCGTGACCTCGAGTTCGTCGCCATCCCGTCCCGAAGGCTCCCGGGTCCCGGGTGACCGGGGAGCGCCCCCAGAAGAAGCCGCCCCAATCCAGGCCGGCGAGCACATTCGAGTACCAATCGGAGAACTCGTCGCTCCCCTCGAGGCGATGGAGTCCGAACTGTGACAGGATCGGGAGGACCCGAGCGAAGGGACGCACCCGTTCGGCCCGCTCCCGGTCTTCGGGGCTCCGGTGTGCTCGCTCCCGTTCCAGGTCGTCGAACGCCGGATCCACGAGCACCAGGCCGTCCACCTGCAGATCGGGATCCGCAGCCGCCAGACGAACGACGTGGGCGCCTGCCGACTCGCCCACGAGGATCTTGGGACCGTCGAGCCCGGCGCTCGCCGTCAACGACGAGAAGGCGCGGTAGCGTTCCAGGATCAGCCCGGGATCCGGTCCGGCTTCGCTCCATCCCTGACCTGGCGGGTCGTAGGCGCACGTCCGCACACGCCGGGAGAGTCGCCGCACCAGCTCCGCCGCGTAGATCGTGGAGCCCCCGTAGCCCCCAGGGTCGACCACGACGGTGGGGGATCCGGAGCCCTCGCAGATCAGGTGCAGCGAATAGCCGCCGACCGAGACCAGCGTGCCCGGGGGGGGAAAGCGCTGGATCGAGCGCCACTCCTGAAGCCGCTGCCAACCGGCCCCCACGAAGGCCGCCGCCCCGATGACCAGAAGTGCACCCGCGGCGCTTCTCCGGACCCTCATCGAGGCTCAGCCATCGTCGAATCCTCCTGATGCGGGCTCGAGTCTCCGTTCCTCAGGCCTGGGCCCGCGCCGCCCAGGCCCTGGCCGTCAGCGCGATGCTCCCGTCGTCGTGTCGGGGCAGGGTCGCCTCCAAACGGTTCGCGAGCTCCCTCCGTCTCTCCCCTGGGAGTGAAGCCAGATATCCCGGCGCAGGACCGGGACCGCCCACGAACGGGCTCCAGTAGTCGTCGAAGTCCTGGAAGCGCGTCTCCACTTCGACGGCCTCGACCTGGACGCCGGTGAAGCCCGCGTCCCGAAACGCGCCTTCCAGTCCCGAGGAGGAACAGATCGGAAAGCGCTTCCCCTCGTCGTATTGGCGGGCACCGGGATCGAGGGCGACCGCGGCGTCCCAGAACCGCCGCAGAAACGCCATGCCACCGGCATAGTCCCAGACACAGGCGGCGATCGTGCCGCCGTCGGCGGCCAGGGATCGCATGTCCCGGAGCGCTCCCACCGGATCCGGGAGGAAGTTCAGGACGAGGGACGACGCCACCACGTCGTAGCCGTCCGTCCGGGCCGGCAGCGCACCCGCACTCGCGACCAGAAAGCGGGCACGACGATCCGGGAACGCCTGACGGGTGTGCGCGACGTACGGCTCCGACGCGTCCGTCGCCAGAAGAGACGCGGGGCGGCCGAGTTCCAGGATCGCGGAGGTCAGAGCCCCCGTGCCGCAGCCGATCTCCAGCCAGTGGCGCTCCGGAGGCACGTCCAGCCAGGAGACGAAGCTCGGGGCCAGCTCGCGACTCCATCGTCCCATGAACCGATCGTAGGCGCTCGCGCTCTCCCAGAGATCGCGCGGAGAACCATCGGGTACCATTGGCATCCTCCTGCTCGAGGCGCGCCCCGGCGTCCCGCGCATCCAAGACGGACCTGATCAGTACCCCAGGGGTCGCGGGCCCGCAACGTAGACCCGCACCACCGCGGCGTCCCCAGCGCCCCGATCGTCTGGGTGGACCTGGTCCGGTCGGATCATGCCCTCACGGGCACCTGCCGATTCAACGGCGACATCCGCTGCGATGGTGAAGACCCATGGTACTTCAAGTCGGGGAGCGGCGTGGTGGCGGGAACCCTGGTGGCCGGCCCCACTCCTCGAGCGCTCAGCGGGACGGCAATCCCATCTCATCCAGCAGTCGTCGGAACCTGGGGTCGGTCCGGAGGGGATCGAACTCCTGCGTGACGGCGAGGTACGGACTGTTCGGTTCCCGGGAGTCCACGGCGCGCTCCAGCCAGTCCAGGACTTCGTCGTACCTGCCGGCGGCGCGGTGTACTCGCGCGACGGTGAGGGGCGCCACGAAGCGCTCCTGAGCGAGACGCGCCGTGACGTCGGCGGCTCGGCTGAACGCCTCACGGTATCCCTCTTCGGCATAGGCCGAGGTCAGCGCTTCGGTCGCCTCGGTAAGACCTGCCGCCGTGAGGAAGCGGGCGGCGTTCCCCACGGCCTCCTCCTCGTTGCCGAGCGCGTAGCTCGCCGCCCACATGGTGCTGAGCGCGACGCGGTTGTTGGGGACCATCTCGACGACACGCCCCATCTGTGCGAGCGCATCTTCGTATCGACGGTTGAAGAGCAGCACCGTTCCCCGGAACACCATGACCTGGAGGTTCAGCGGCTCGATCTCCACCGCCCGCTCGATCTGGGCCAGGGCCTCGGCGGGACGCCCGGTGACGCTCAGAAGATGCGAGTAGTCTGCTCGGGCCAGGGCCAGATTGGGGTTGAGCTCGATGGCACGGCGGTACCCTTCCTCGGCCTCCTCCCAGTCCCAGGCCGCCCACCCTACGGCTCCCCGTGCGTACTGGACCTCCGGGCTCGCGCTGTCCAGGAGAAGGCCACTGTCCTTGGCGGCAACGGCGAGAGGCGTCGCCTGGTCGGGGGGCAGGATGCCGAGCTGCTGCTGGGCGACCCGGATCCACGCGCGGCCCGCGTAGGCCTCCGCGTACCCGGGGTCCTCGGTGAGCGCGGCATCGAGATACGCCAACGCCTGGTCGAAGTCCTCCGGGGTCATCCTGTTCCAGTGGAACTGGGCCCGCATGTAGGCCTCCTGCGCCTCCGGATCGACGGACTGGACCCGAGCGAGCCGGGCCCGCGCCTCCGGCGTGAGATCCAGTTCGATCTCGTGGGCGACGGCTGCGGTGACGGCCCGGTAGAGATTGACGAGCTGGTCGACCTGGTCGCCGTAGGAGTTCGCCCAGAGGACGTCCTGGGTGTCCCCGTCCAGGAGCCGCACGTCGAAGCCCACGCTGTCCCCGGACCAGTAGCCTCCCCACTCGACGATGGCATCCACGCGCAGCTCATCGGCGATCTCCCGGACCGTCAGGTCGCTGTCTCGATAGCGCGTCATGGACTGCACTCCACCGATGACGCTCACGCCGGCCCGGGACAACTCGTTGATGAGGCCGTTGTGCATGCCCTGGAGCATCGGCTCCTGGTCCGGAGCACTCGTCATGGCCATCGGAGGCAGCACGGAGAGGCGCTCCACGGACGGACCGGTGACCGACGTCCATCCCCACCATCCTGTCGATCCCAGCACCGCCGTGACCGCGACGATCCCGAGGCCCCGCACCGCCCGGGTCCTGCGGATCCGCGACGCCCGCCGCGCCATCGCCTCCTCGGCCGTGGCCTGGGACAGAGCGTTCCTCAAATGGACCGCCGTCGGGAACCGATCTTCCGGGGAGACCGCGAGCGCCCTCTCGATCACGTCGGTCACGGTCCCTGGGACCGACTCGAGGCCACGGACCAGGTCCCGCACCCTCCGCGTGACCTTCCTCCCCAGGATCGCCTGGGCACTGCCGCGTCCGAAGGGCGCCTCGCCGGACAGCATCTCGTACAGGACGCAGCCGAGGGCGTAGACGTCGGTCCGGCCGTCGACGCCGGTGTCTCCCGTGGCCTGCTCGGGGCTCATGTACTGCACGCTCCCGATGGCCAGGCCGGTGGCCGTGAAACGGTCGCCGCCCTCCCCGTGGACGGCCAGGGCGATCCCGAAGTCCCCCACGATGGGCTCGCCGTCCTGGAAGAGGATGTTGGCCGGCTTGATGTCACGGTGGATGATGCCGCGACCGTGAGCGTGCTCGAGCGCCCGGCAGACCGCGATGGCGATGCGAACCGCTTCCCCCACGGGGAGCGCGCCCACACGCTGGAGACGGTCACGCAGGCTCTCCCCGTCGACGTACGGCATCACGTAGTAGGCGAGCCCGTCCGCCTCGCCCGAGTCGAACAACGGGAGAATGTGCGGGTGCTGCAGGTTGGCGGTAGTCCGGATCTCGCTGAGGAACCGCTCGACGCCGACGGCGGCGGCTACCTCGGGCCTCAGCACCTTCAGCGCGACCTTCCGATCGTGCCGCAGGTCCTTGGCCAGGTGGACCGTGGCCATGCCCCCCTCACCGAGCTGGTGCTCGACGAGATAGCGGCCCGAAAGGGCCCGGTTCAAGCGGGATACGATCTCGGACATGGTTACCAGGACGCCCATCCAGGGCGGGACGCGCGCTAGCCGACTGTGGTGCGTATCGTGCCCCGTTCCCGGCCCGGAGACCAGTGTCTTGTCCGAGGAGCAGGCCCGGGACTCGCGCTGAGTGTCACGGCTGAGCCTGAGCCAACTGCGTCTGGAGGGCAGACAGCAGCTCCTGGAGGCGAGAGATCTGGCTCAGCTGGAAGTTGAGCCAGACCCGGTGTCGGTTCGCTTCGCGGAGGAACTCCTCCGACCGGACCAACTGGGCCAGATCGGCGAACACCCGACGGCGCGTCGCCGGGTCGTCGAGTTCGCCAGGGAGCGGGAGATATCCTCTGAGCAACTGGGCGTAGGTAGACCGGCCGCGCTCAGATCGAGTCGTCGAGAGGCGAGCCTGCTCATAGTAGGAGACGATGGACGCCCTCAGCTCGGGGGATTGGATCAAGCTGAGGTTGCCGGTAGCGAGGAGCTCTTCGAAGGTGGTGCGACGTTCCTCGAACTGGCTGACCGAGAACGTGCTCTCCCACATCAGTGTGAGGAACCCCACGGTGTCGCTCGGCATCGCATCAGCCCCACGGGCCACCGGAACGACCGTGCGGAGCGCGGTGAGAGCCTCCTCCAGGTTGGGAACGAGCGCTCTGGCGTAGGCCGTCGAGTCCTCTTCGAGATCCATCGCCAGAGCCTGCAGGTACTCGCGCTCGAGCTCGCGTTCATCCAAGGAGCCGGACCACTCGTCGACGGCCAGCGCGACGAGCACCCCGACCACGATCACGAGCAACTCTGCGCCCATCCGGATCGCGCGGCTTCGTAGAGCAGGGGCTGACATGGTCGCACTCCGTAGCGTTCAGGCTGACGTTGGGTGCACATCGTGCGGTGCTCCGGGTCCGGAGACCAGTGTTCCGCATGAGGCCCCTCAGGAAGATGCGTGGTCGAGCCGGTTCATCCTGC
>DATHRY010000179.1:0-4354 GCA_035464715.1 Longimicrobiales bacterium | reverse complement strand
TCCTTGATCTCGGCGTTGAAGCCAGGCGAGACGGCGCCGAGCACCCGAGTTCCGAACGACGTGCGGAAAGGTCCACGCGCCGCCTCCTGTTCAAAGTTACGGCCGTGGTGGCCCTCGGATCGCGAATTTTCTTCCGGGGGGCCCTCGGGCGGGGTCGCGGAAGGGGCGCGTCCAACGCAGCCCAGGTGCGGCAGAGCGCGAACCGGCTTCACCTCGCTTGCGGACAGGATGAGCCGAGGCGGATCTTCCACCCGTTCCCTCCCTCCCCGGGCCCACATGACCGATCTCTCGTCCCGCCTGAACGCCGCCCTCGCCGATCGCTATCGCATCGAGCGGGAGCTCGGCGAGGGCGGAATGGCCACGGTCTACCTGGCCGAGGACCTGAGGCACGAACGGAAGGTCGCCCTCAAGGTGCTCAAACCGGAGCTGGCGGCGGTGGTGGGCGGGGAGCGCTTCCTCGCCGAGATCAAGACGACGGCGAACCTGCAGCACCCCAACATCCTCCCCCTCTTCGATTCCGGCGAGGCCGGAGGCTTCCTCTTCTTCGCCATGCCCCACATCGAGGGCGAGACGCTGCGCCACCGCCTCGACCGGGCCAAGCAGCTTCCCCTGGACGAGGCGGTCCGGATCGCCTCGGAGGTGGCCGACGCCCTCCAGGTGGCCCACGCCCAGGGGGTGGTGCATCGGGACATCAAGCCGGCCAACATCCTCCTGAGCCATGGCCGACCCCTGGTGGCGGACTTCGGCATCGCCTTGGCCGTGAGCGCGGCAGGCGGGGGCCGCCTCACCGAAACGGGCCTCTCGGTGGGCACGCCCTACTACATGAGCCCGGAGCAGGCCAGCGCCGACCGGGAGCCGTCGGCGGCGAGCGACGTCTACAGCCTGGGTTGCGTGCTCTACGAGATGCTCGTGGGCGAGCCGCCCTTCACCGGAGCCACGGCCCAGGCGGTCCTGGCGAAGATCCTCACCGCAGAAGCCCCGGCGCCCACCGCCGGACGGCCCGCCATCCCGCTCCACGTGGACGCGGTCGTGCGCCGGGCACTGGAGCGTCTCCCGGCGGACCGGTTCGCCAACGCCGAGGATTTCGCCCGGGCCCTCGCCGACCCGGGGTTCCGCCACGGCGACGACGGGGCCTCCCCGGGGGCGACGACACCCGGCCCGTGGAAGGCGGCGACGTTCGTGGCGGCCGCCGTGGCCGTGGTGGCGCTGGGCGTGGCGAGCCGGTCCCTCCTCTCGCCCCCGCCGCCCGGCGAGGTGGCCCGCTTCGGCTCCCTGTTCCGCCCGGCCCAGGAGATGGAGGTCGGCGCCGACTTCACCCTGTCTCCCGACGGAAGCACCCTG
Organism: Longimicrobiales bacterium; assembly: GCA_035464715.1. GTDB lineage: Bacteria > Gemmatimonadota > Gemmatimonadetes > Longimicrobiales > Gaopeijiaceae > Gaopeijia. The sequence goes on along the minus strand of DATHRY010000179.1, from coordinate 3,013 downwards.
GTCTACGTCGGTCCACCGGAGGGACCTGGATCGGGATTTCGGCTCTGGGTCCGACGCCTGGCCGAGCTCGACGCGACCCCCATCCCCGGGACCGAGGGCTTTCGTGGTCTCGACCCGTCGGTATCGCCCGATGGAACCGAAGTCACGTTCGGAGGCCCGAGCCGGAGGGGCGTTACCGTGGTGCGGCTCGACGGAGGGCCGGTGCGGATGCTCCTTCCGGACTACCTCAACCCCCATTGGGCCGAAGACGGCTACATCTACGCCTCCGGAATCCGCGACGGGATCACCCGGGTGCCCGCCACGGGCGGGCCCGCGGAACGGATCAGTGGTCCCATCCCCGGGGTCAGCATCCAGAGGGTCACCGATGTGCTTCCCGGGGCCCGGTCCGCACTTCTGACCCTCTCTTCCGGCAGCGAACCGGCGCTGGTGCTCGAGATCGCCGTTCTGGACCTCACGACCGGGGAGGCGCGGCGCCTCATCCCGGGAAGCGAGGCCGTCTACGTCCCTCCGGGCTACCTCGTCTTCATCACCGCCGAGGGCGACCTGGCCGGCGCTCGCTTCGACGCGAGGGCCGGAGCCCTGGACGGACCGGTGGTTCCCCTGGTGGCCGGGGTGAACGACTTCGCCCTCTCCAGCTCCGGCACCCTGGTCTACGATGCCGCCCCCCCGCCGAACCACGAGTTCGTCTGGGTCGACCGGAGCGGAGTCCTCTCCGCGGCGATCCCCGGATGGTCGGTCTCGGGACTGACGCCCCGGGGCTTCGAGCTCTCCCCGGATGGGACCCGACTCGCACTGACGCTGACCGGTGAAGCGCCGGGGATCCAGGACGTCTGGGTCAAGGAGCTGCCCGATGGAAGCGCGCAACGGGTGTCGTCCGGAGACCGGCAGGCGTGGGGACCCCGGTGGATGCCGTCCGGGGACCGACTCACCTACTCCTCCGGTGTGACCGGGGGCCGGGCCATGGTGTCGAGGCGCGCCACCGGGACCGGCCCGGTGGACACCCTGGTCGGTCCCACCCTGGACGCGCCCGACGCGCGACTCGGCCCGGACGGGGAGTGGGTGGTCCTCCGCGCCGGGCGCGCCGGCGGGCGGACCCGCTTCATCGCAACCGCACGGCTCGGACCGGACGGAGAGCCGCCGAAGCTGATCCTGGGAGAAGACTACACCGCCGAGCAGCCCGACCTCTCCCCGGACGGCCGCTGGCTCGCCTACACGTCCGACGAGACCGGTCGGGACGAGGTCTACCTGCGGCCCTTCCCCGACGTTGGAGCCGACCGGATCGTCGTCTCCACCGACGGGGGCCTGCAGCCCCACTGGAGCAGGGACGGGCGCGAGATCTTCTACGTCTCCTTCTCCGGAGAGATGGTCGCCGCGGGGTTCCAGGCGGAACCCGACGCCCGGATCACCACCCGGGAACGGCTCTTCACCCTGCCGGATGGGATCCTGGGGTTCAACATGGGCTTCGCGACGAACTACGACGTCGCCGAGGACGGCCGCTTCCTCCTGGCCCGGGAGGTGGAAGATCCGGAGCTCGACGCCCCGGGACTCGTCCTCGTCCAGAACTGGGTCACGGAGCTGGAGGCGGCCCTGAACCGCTGAGGCGATTCCCCGGGCTCGCACCTCAGCCCCCCGTCCGCCTCCGCAGCTCGTCGAACCATCCCACCACGAGGAAGTGACGCTCGGGAACGCCCTCGCCGTCCTCCCTCTCGGCCTCCTGCGTGCCGACGAAGCCACGTCCGTCCGGGAGGGGGGCGTACCACGACAACGAAGGGAACAATCGTCGCGGGGTCCCGAACGACACGCCCTCGCCCCTGCGGACCGGCACGACGTACAGGTGTCCGTCGCCGACGTTCTCGGTGTAGATCGAATCCCCTTCCGGGCTCCACCACGGGCTGATGAACCGGTCGGACTCGACGACCCGCAGCCGGGTCAGGAAGTCGGGCGCGCGGCGCACGTAAAGACCGTAGCCCCTTCCCTCGGTGGCCTGGTAGGCCAGCCACTCACCCGTCGGGTCCAGTCTGGGGCGGACGACGCGGGCCTCTTCGAAAAGGGTCCGTACCTCCAGGGAGTCGATCCCGGTGGACCCGCCCAGCTGAAGCTCGGTAACACCCCGATCCCCGTGACTGAGAAGCAAGCCCCGCCCGTTCCAGTCCGACAGGTAGAAGCGACCGGTGAGCGTGGCCATGCGGGTGGGCGGCTCGGCGTCGAAGGGATTCTGCGCGAGGGCTTCCGTCATGCCATCGGCATGCCGCAAGTAGGCGACGCGGGCACCGTCGGGAGACCATGCCGCGTGTGTAACGGGCTGGTGCGTCGGGCGTCAGCTGACGGGGCTGTCCGCCGCCGGACAGCTCGTAGACGAACACATGAGTTGCATCGTCGTCCGACGCCGCGCCGGGCCGCCGTCCGCTGAACACCACGTGGCGGCCGTCCGGCGATGCCTCCGGGGCGGAGACCGGCCGCGGGCTGAGGCTGTCCAGGGTCACCACCCCGTCCGCCGACAGGAAGGCCAGGCGGTCGACGCCCCCCAGGTTCACGTGGCCAGGCGCGGGTTCTGGGCCCGCATGGGCCCGCTCGCCGCGGCGGTGGCGGTGGACATGCCCGGCAAGATGCCATGCGAGGTGGAGGACCGCGAGGAGGGAACCGGTCCGCTCTACCGTTCTTGCCAGGAGGCGATGCCGCGAGCCGACGGGATGAAGTCGCCCGGCCCCGCTGGACACCGGGATGGGCAGGAGAAGCGGTGGTACTCCGCATTCGGGGGCGCTGGCGAAACAACGATCCTGGCTCGAGAATGCGGATGCACCCGCCTCGGTGCCACACGAGGACGAATGCCACGAACGTGCACGGACCGGGGCGGAGCTCCAGAAGGTCCGCCGTGGAGCCTCCTCCAACACTCGCCATCCCGAACGAACGGGAGTTCGAATGTCCGAGATGACTGAAAGGGTCGCCCTCGTCACCGGCGCATCGAGCGGCATCGGCCGCGCCACCGCTCTCCTCTTCGCCGCCCGCGGGGCCA
>DATHRY010000178.1:0-17998 GCA_035464715.1 Longimicrobiales bacterium | reverse complement strand
CCCCCTCCAGCAGGGCGTGCCCGCGGGCCAGGAGGGTGACAGCCACCTGCCGCAGTACCTGGGGCTGTCCCTGGACGACGGTCCCCAGGGGCGCCAGGAGCCGCAACTCCAGCGACGTCTCCAGGGCGTCGGGGTCCAGCGGATCCGCGGGGGACGGGGGGTCGGCCGCACCGGGGTCGAAGGCAGGATCGGAAGGGGTCCCGGGGGGATCGGAAGGGATCGAGTCGGTCATGTCGGTCCAGACGATTCGGGGGATGTGGGGTTCGGTGGGTCCAGCGCACGGGCGAGGGCGAGCAGGTCCACGGGCTCCGCCGACCAGGCCCGGAGCGCGGCCTCCCGCTCGGAGCCGGTCAACGCGCGCTCGAGGAAGGCGGTCTCGGCGTCTGATCCCGGCACGAGGGTGCGGTGCGCACGACGGGCCGCGCCCTGGATGAGCCGCTGGGCCACAGGGCGGCGGGCGTCCGCGGATCGATAGATCCGGGCGAGGGCGTCCACGTGCTCCCGGGGCGAGCGCCGATCCGGCGAAGGCAGAGGCTCCGGCCGGCCGAAACGGAGCCCGAAGAGGAGGGTCAGCCCGAAGGCCACGGCCGCCAGGTGGACAGCCACCCGGCCTCCCCCGGTGTCCACGAGGAGCGCTCCGAGGCGGTCCAGGAGGCGCCCCCGCCCGTCGAAGCCCTGATGGAACTCCGAGAAGGCCACGGGCCCGCCCGCGGCACGCTCCACCACCGCGCGGATCACCACCACCGCCTCGGGGGTGTCCGCCAGGACCTCGTTGGAGAGCCGGGCGGCATCCGCGAGCAGGAGCACACCCCCCTCTCCGACGTCCATCCATGCCACGGAGACGCTTTCGCCCTCCTCCCGGACATCCATCAGGAGAGGGGTCCAGTCCGGGGGCACGCCCGAGTCGACCCCGAGGGGGCGCAGCTCCCACGAGCCGAACCCCGAAGAATCACCCGGGGACGCCAGCCCGCTCGCCCAGCGGTGGTCCGCCGCCCGGACCGAGTCCGGCAGGGACCCGGTGAAGGTGACCGAGACGCCGAGGGAATCGGCCAGCTCGCCGTCCACGTCCGGGGCGTAGACCAGTGTGCCGCCGCCCCGGACCCACGTGAGCAGCGAGGCGACCTCGGCGGCCGAGGGGGGCACCCTCGGCTCCAGGAGGACCTCGACGCCCTCCCCGGGGGGGCGGGCCGTGTACGAGTCGTAGCGTTGGACCCCCGGCGCGCCGAAGGCCTCGAGCGTCCTGGCCAGCCCCGCGACGCCGTCCGGGAATGTCCGTAGCGAGCTCCTGCGGATATCCGTGGGGACCCGCGCGCCCTCGGGCACGACCAGGAGGAAGACGAGGAAAAGCCCGGCCACCGTGGCCAACCCCCAGGCGAGGTAGCGCTGCTGGCGACTCACGGGGCGAGCCCCGCGGTCCGGGCCCGATCCTCCAGCCGGCGCACGTCGTCGGGCCGAGGGGGTCGTGATCCGAAGGCCACGCGGAGGAAGTCACCGAGGAAATCCCGGAAGGCGGGCCACGGGCCCTCCGCCGCCTGCACCTCCATCGCGTAGTCGCCCGGGGTCTTCCAGTCCTGCACCCGGAGGAGGCCCTGGCCTTCGAGGTGCACCAGGACGCCTCGATAGACGGCCGTCGCCGCCTCCCGCAGCGCGCCCTCGGCGGCACGCTCCCGCGCCCGCTGCAACCACTCCGCCGCGCTTCGGGGGCGGTCGGCCCGCGCCCGCGGGGTGCGCCGCGCTCCGTCGCGGCCGTCCCGCCGCCGGGCCCGGACGAACCGGACCACGACCGTCACCAGAGCGACGGTGCCGACCCCGACGACGAGCCAGGCGACCCATCGCTCGCCCGCAGGGACGCCCTCCGGAAAGAGCCATTCCCACGCCCTCTGCAGGAGATCTCCGACCCACGCCAGCGCCCGATCCAGCAGCGACCGGCCCGGTGGACCGAAGGCGGGGTCGGCGAGGACGTCGCGAACCGCCGCGCGGACCTCTTCCGCCCCGAGCTCCTGGATCACGCTTCGGACAGCAGCGCGTCCGTCGCGGTCTCCAGATCGTAGGCCTCACTCCGGATGCGTCGATCGTAGTAGGCCACCTGCATGACCGCGATGAAGTACGGCATGGTGACGCCCGCAGCGAGCGTCCCCAGGAGCTGCTGCGCCACGAGGGCCCCCACGCTCACCGCCCCGGTGCTCACCGCGTCGGGATCCCACAGCATGGCGAACGTGCCGGTCACCCCGTAGATGCCCAGCGTCGGAGCGAACCAGATGATCGACACGAGCCCGAAGAGCATCGACAGCCCGAACCAGCCCTTCCGGCTCAGGCCCCAGGCGCGGGTGAGGGACCCGAATCCCGAGAGGTCCTCCGCCACCATGGCGGGCAACGCCAGGAAGACCCTGCCGGTCCAGAACCCGCCCAACCCCAGGATGAACAGGGCGATGGCGAACATCCAGATCCCCATGCCCACGGTGCTCTCTCCCACCAGCACACCCAGGATTCCCAGCAGGATGAAGGTGGGGATCATGAACAGGACGAGCATCAGATAGGCCAGGAGCCAGGCCCAGAGGACCCGGAAGAACCGGCGGATCCCCCAGCGCCAAGCCTCGCCGACGCCGGGAGCGGCCCCGTGGAGCCGCCGGTCCATCTGATAGGAGATGGCGGGCCAGAGGGTGATCCACGCGACCATCGCCACGGGGAGCAAGACCATCACCAAGAGTCCGAAGGCGACCGAGGAATCGTCGCTGACGTAGCCGAGGATCATCAGGAAGGCGAGCGGGGCCGCCGCCAGGATCGAGGTCAGGAAGTAGAGCCCGAAATCGGCCTTGTACAGGCGGAATGCCGCGTCGAGGATCTCCCCCAGGGAGCGGGGGCGGAGTCCGATGGAGATGGGAGCCTCCTGTGCCGGATCGGGGGTCGGGGCGAGCGTCCGTCCACGGTAGGACCGATCTCCCGTTGCGGGCAATCACGTCGTTCATCACCCGCCTCGCCCCCTACCCCGCCGGACGCTCCCCGTCAGCCCCCGGACGCGACCGCGTCGTCCATCACCCCATACTCCGCGACCCGTCGGAGCTGGCGGAGCACGGAACGCTCGGAGCTGGGCCGAGCCAGCACGAAGCCCGTCCCCACCGGTCCCCCGTATCGACGGACCCACATCCCCGCACGACCCAGGTCGTCCACCGCCAGGGGGGTCAGGCCCGGGACCGCCGCGTCCCCGCCGGGCCACCCCATCCACCCGTCCTCCAGGCCCCAGCGGCGGCCCTCGTCGGTGGGCATGTGGTACTGCTCGTCGGTGTCCCACGCGCTCACGTCCACGTCCAGGAGCGCGCCGGGCGCGGCGCGGTCCACGCCGTTGATGGCCCCCTCCTCGTTCCGGGTGAAGACCCCCGGCAGCGCCCCCATCCACACCACCTTGCCCCCGCGCTCCAGGTATCGTCGGAGAGGCGAGGCGGCCCCGCCGTCCAGCGCCGACGCCGGCACCCGGTCCATCGCCACCACCAGCACACCGGGGGGGCCGGCCGTTCCGGCCTCCGCCAGGAACGCCTCCAGCGCGGGCCCGTCCAGGAGCTCATAGTCCCGGGCGGCGAAGTAGTCCGCCGCCGCGCGGTGCCCCTCGTCGGCCCCCCATGCGGCGCCCGCCATCATGTCGTCGTCCCAGTAGACGGCCCGTCTGGGCGTCGCCTCGCCCCCCCGCAGGGCGTACACGGCCCCGTCCTGGGATCCGAACACCAGGCGGCCCCGCCACAAGACCGGCGAGCTCAGGACCCCCCCGTCGGTGCGGTAGCGCCACCTCACGTCCCCGGTGGCCGCGTCGAAGGCGTAGAGCGCCCCGTCGGCGCTCCCCACATAGACCACGCCGTCCACCAGCAGGGGCGACGAGAAGACCAGCCCGCCGGTCTGGTGCTGCCATACCGGCTCGCCCGTGCCCCGGTCCAGCGCCAGGACGGCACCCCCGGACGAGCGGCCCGTGTACACCCGGTCCGGCCCGACCGCGGGCGAGGCCATGACCCAGGGCGACCCTTCTCGGTAGGTCCAGATCGCCTGGCCGGCCGCCAGGTCCACCGCGTAGTCCGCAGCGTCCCGGGAGCCCACGTAGAGCACGCCGTCCACGATGGCCGGCGAGGCGTAGATCTGGCGCCGATCGAACCCGAAGTCCGCCGCGTCCCAGCCCACCCCCTCCGTCTCGAAGCGCCACACCTCGCGGCCGTCGTCCATGGACACCCCGTAGACGATGCCGTCGCCGGAGCCCACGTAGGCGACCCCGTCCACCACCGCCGGGGCCGACCGGATGCGACCGCCGGTGGCCAAGCGCCAACGCTCCGTACCGTCGGCCAGGGACAGGGCCCGGAGGACCCCGTCGCCGGTCCCCACCACCACCGTGCCCTCCTCCACCGTGGGCGAAGCCAGGATATAGTCCCACCCCTCGTGGCCCCAGGGGAGCGGGAGGTCGGGTCCGGTCTCCACCCGCCACCGGACCGTCCCGGTGCCCGGGTCGAGGGCGTGGACCGTGTTGGCCCGGTCCACGAAGACCACCCGTGCGTCCGTCGCCGCCGCGGCGCCGGCGATCTCCGCCCCGGCCTCGTACCTCCACAGCTCCCTCCCCGTCTCGGCGTCCAGGGCGTAGAAACGGTGGTCCGAGCTGCCGATGTAGACGCGGTCCCGATGGATCACCGGGGAAGCCCGGACGGGCCCCTCGGTGTCGAAGCGCCAGGCCACGCCCCCGAGGGTCTCCGGACCCGGGCCGGCGGCCACGCCGGGATGCGTGGGCCCACCCCGGAACTGCGCCACCGCGCCGGGCTCCGTCGTCGGCTCCTGGCCATGGAGAGGCTCCCCGGCCGGGGCACCCGCCACCCACAGGGCGAACAGGACGACGATGGCGGCCCCGCCACCGTGGGGTCGACGGCGGCTCCCCTGTCGGCGGGTGCGCCCGCGCCGTCCCGGCGACCGACCCCGTCCCTCCCGGCCGCGCCCCTCCCCGAAGCCCTCCCGGGTCCGCCTCTCCGAGCGGTGCCCGGCCTCCCCCTCCTCTCCCGCCGCGTCACGTCTCCGCATCGTCCTCCCCTCCCGGTCGTCGGTGCCCTGCCTGCCCGTCGCGCCTCTGCGTACGGTCCGGCACGGGAGAGCTTTCCCTTTTGATCCCAGGGCCCGAGCCGCGCTAGCCTCGGCGGTGACGACGACGCCGGCCCGGACAGGGTCCAGGGGGACCGCAGCGGCACCGGCCCGTGGGGAGGACGACGATTAGGACGATGCGTTGGCTCATGGTGCTGTGTCTGGCCGTGGTGGGAAGTCTCGCGGCCCAGAACGGGTCGGATCGGGTCGGGGTGGAGCGGGCCGCCATGGACTACCTCGAGGGCTTCTACGAAGGCTCTCCGGAGAAGCTCCGCCGGAGCGTCCACCCCGAGGTGCTGAAGTTCGGGTTCGCCTGGGACGAGGACCGGTATCGCCGGGTTCCCATGTCCTTCCAGGAGATGCTGACCTTCGCCGAGCGGGTTCGGGATCAGGGCCGGCAGCCGGGCCCCGACGCCCCCAAGCGCGTCGAGGTGCTCGACGTCCTGGACCAGACCGCCGTGGCCAAGGTCCACGCCTGGTGGGGCAGCGACTACCTCACCATGGCCCGCTACGACGGGGAGTGGAAGATCGTCCAGGTGCTCTGGCAGAGTCCGCCGCGGAGCTGACCCGACGTCCCGGACGGCCCTTCCCGGCCCGGTCGCCGTCGCGGTGGCCGGGTCGGCGGCCCGTGGACGGTCGGGACCGGCCGATCAGAGGTCCAGGCCGTACTGGAGCCCGAGGAAGGTGAGTCGATGGTGCGGGGTCGAGCCAAGGGTCTCCACCGCCTCTCGATGGGCCGCCGAGCCGTAGCCCACGTTCGTCTCCCACCCGTACCCGGGGTACCTGCGGGCCAGCCGGCACATGAGCTCGTCCCGGACGACCTTGGCGACGATCGAGGCGCAGGCGATGCAGTGTACGTGCGCGTCGCCTTCCACCACCGCGTCGTGCTTCCACCCGAGCCCCTTCACAGGAAGTCCGTCCACCACCACGTGGCCCGGGGCCTCCGGGAGAGCGGCGAGGGCTCGACGCATGGCGAGTCGAGTCGCCACCAGGATGTTCATGCGGTCGATCTCCCGGACGGACGCCGCACCCAGAGCGACGGCCGCGGCGCGGCGGCGGATCACGGGCGCCAGGCTCTCCCTCTCTTCCCGGGTGAGCCGCTTGGAGTCGGTGGCCCCGTCGATGTGGACGTCGGGGGGCAACACGACCGCGCAGGCGACGACCGGGCCGGCGAGGGGCCCGCGTCCGACCTCGTCCACGCCGGCCACCCTGAAACAGCCACGACCCCAGAACCCCCGCTCGTAGGCGAGGGGGTCCTGGGGTCGCTGTCCTGTCATTGCGTCTGGCGAGGCCATGCCCTTTTCCGGGGCGCCCTCGGGGAGATCCAGTCCGTCCAGCGTGGGTTCCGGGGGGTCCGGCACGGCCGGTTCCGGGAAACGGGTCAGCCGCGCTTCTCCTGGATCCGGGCGGACTTTCCGCGCCGGCCCCGGAGGTAGTAGAGCTTCGCCCTGCGGACCCGCCCGCGGCGGACCACCATGATCCCCTCTACGGTGGGGGCATGGAGGGGGAACACCCGCTCCACCCCGATACCCGAGGAGATCTTCCGGACCGTGAAGGTCTCGGAGACACCGCCGCCGCGCCGCTTGATGCAGACGCCCTCGAAGGCCTGGATCCGCTCCTTCTCGCCCTCGCGGATGCGATAGGACACCCGGATCGTGTCCCCCGGGGAGAAGTCCGGGGTACTCTCACGGAGCTGTTCCTTCACGACATCCTGCAGCAGATCAGACATGGCGGTTCTCCAGAAACGGCTCGACGGGCCGGATTTCAGTCAGACGTCCAATATAGCGTGCGTTACGACGTTGTGAAGACTCAGGAGAGGTCCTCGTCGAGGAGGTCGGGCCTGCGCTCCCGGGTCAGCCGCTCGGCCGCCTGACGGCGCCACTCCTCGATGCGGGCGTGGTCCCCGCTGCGGAGCACATCGGGCACCTCGTGGCCCCGGTACACCGGCGGCCGGGTGTAGGACGGCGCGCTCAGGGCGCGCTGGTCGTAGAAGGAGTCGCTGGCGGCGGCGTCGTGGTCCCCGAGGGCCCCCGGCAGCAGCCGGACCACCGCGTCGGTGACGGCCAACGCCCCGATCTCGCCCCCGGAAAGGACGAAGTCTCCCAGCGAGCGCTCCTCGGTGGCCAGGTGGTCGGCCACCCGCTGGTCCACGTCCTTGTAATGGCCGCACAGCAGGGTCAGTTCGGGCTCGACGCTGTAGCGGACGGCGTCGGCATGGACGAACGGCTTTCCACGGGCCGAAAGAAGCACCACGGGCCCCTGGGGAGAGAGGTCGTCCACCGCCTCGAAGAACGGCTCCGGCTTCATCACCATCCCCGCCCCGCCCCCGTAGGGCACGTCGTCCACGGTGCGGTGGCGGTCGTGGGTGTACGTCCGGAGGTCCACGACCCGGTACCGGACCAGCCCCGCTTCCGCCGCCCGCTTCGGGATCGACAGCCCCAGCGGCCCGTCGAAGAAGTCGGGAAAGATGGTGACGATGTTGATGAGCATGGGAGCCTCAGAGTTCCAGAAGACCCTGCGGCGGATCCACGACCAGGCGACGCTCCTCCACGGAGACCTCCATCACCACGTCGGCCACGAAGGGGATGAGGACCTTCCCCCCCCGGGTAAGGACCTCCAGCAGCACCGTGGGCTCGAGCTCGTAGACCTCGACGACCTTCCCCAGGGAAACCCCCTCGGTGTCCTCCACGCGCATGCCCGGCAGCTCGTGGAAGAAGACCTCGCCCTCTTCCCGGGGGGCCAGCGCCTCCACCGGAGCCAGGAGCTCCGTGCGCCGCAGGGCCTCCGCCTGGGTCCTGTCCTCGACGCCTTCGAAGCGGACCAGGAAACCGTCCTTGAAGGGTCGCACGGTGGCCAGGGTCAGCGGGGCTCGGCCGGCGTCCGGTGTGCCCCGGCGGGACCCCGCCGGATACAGAACCACCCCGGGAGCATAGAGCCCCTCGGGGTGATCCGTCAGCGGGCGGACGAAGACCTCGCCCCTGATCCCGTGGGGCTTGGTGACCTGTCCCACCGCCAGGTGGGTCGGCGCTTCACGCCCCATGGAGGACCGGAGCTACTCGGTCTTCTCTTCCTCGTCGTCGGCGGACGCCTCGTCCTCCGACGCAGCCTCGGCCTCGGGAGCCTCCTCGGCGGCAGCCTCGGCCTCGGGAGCCTGTTCCGCGGCGGCTTCGGCCTCCGGAGCCTCCTCCGCGGTAGCCTCGGCCTCGGGGGCCTCCTCGGCGGGAGCCTCGGCCTCGGGGGCCTCCTCCGCGGCAGCTTCGGCCTCCGGAGCCTCCTCGGCGACAGCCTCGGCCTCGGGGGCCTCCTCCGACGCAGCCTCGGCCTCCGGACCCTCCTCGGCGACAGCCTCGGCCTCGGGGGCCTCCTCCGCGGCGGCTTCGGCGGTGGCAGCTTCCTCGGCGGCGGCGGCCTCGGCGGCGGCAGCCTCAGCGGCGGCGGCCTCAGCGGCGGCCGCCTCGGCGATCGCGGCCTTCTCGGCCGCACGGCGGGCGGTGAGCTCCTCCGCCTCCCGCTGCTTCCGGGCCTCCACGTCCTCCTCACCGACCACGACGTCACCGCCCCCGCCCTGCCGGGCGCGGGTGATCAGCGAGCGGACGGTGTTCGACGGGTCCGCGCCCTCGCCCACCCAGTAGTCGACCCGCTCGAGGTCCAGGACGAGGCGGGCCGGCGAGGTCAGGGGCTTGTAGTAGCCCAGGGTCTCGACGAAACGGCCGTCCCGGGGGGAACGGCTGTCCGCCACCACGATCCGGTAGTGTGGCTGCTTCTTGCGGCCCATGCGCTTGAGTCGGATACGAACGGCCATGTGCTGATCACGGGGGGTTGAACTCCGGGCGCCCTGACCTCCCCCGTGGAGGCCCTGCGGCCGGAGCGATTCTCGGTCCTGCCCACCACCCCGGGACATGGGGCGGGAGACAGCCCGAAAAGATAGACCGATGTCCCATGCCGTACAAGCGGTCTTCGCCCCTACGGCGCATCCGCCGATATTCGGGAGCGGCCGGGATCGCCCCCGGAACGCTCGCCGTCCTCGTTCCCCGGGTCTCGCCATGTCCTTCCGGCTGCTCCCCCTCGCCGTCCTCGTCGTCGCGACCGGTGCATCGGCCCAGCTTCCGAATGCGGACGCGGCCTCATCGGCGCCGGGGGATACGCCCACCCGGGTCTCCGACTTCCTCGCCTCCCTCCCGGTCCACCCAGGCGTCGACGCGGAGATCGCCCGGTTCGAGGACGGCCGGCTGGATCCGGACTACCGGATCGCCTTCGCCCGGGCCGCCCGGGTGCGCCTCGGGTCCGAGGTGGAGACCCTGACCGAGGAGATGCTCCGGAGCGGCTGCGAGGCCGCGGTGTCGGTGGAGTTCCCGGGAGAGGACTTCAGCGGCCTCCCGGATCCCAGCTCCGTCCAGGAGGACTTCGAGGATTCGGTCGTCCTCACCCGGGCCACGGCCTGCTACCAGACCGACCTCACGCCCGACGAGCTCCTGCGGCTCTACGCTTCCCGGGAAGTCCGCATGGCGGCCCAGTCCCGCATGGAGGACGTCTACGAGGAGGACGGGCTGTTCTGCTACGACGTCGGCGGGGTGCCCATCCTCCTGTCCCCGACCCGGTCCTGCAACGACGTGACCCGCATGGCCGACGCCACCGCCGCCGCCGAGCACTCCCAGTCGGTGCGCAGTGAAGCCGCGGATCATCAGCCCATCTACTTCAAGGAGAGCCTCAAGACGGCCCTCCTGCTCCCCGACGGCACCACCGGCCTGGTCCACGTGACGGTGACGCGGAGCACCGGGCTGGGCGGGCTGGAGAAGCGGCTGGGGCGCGGGAAGATCGAGGATTCCATCCGGCGCCAGACCGAGGTCCTGGGTGAGCGACTGACGTCCGGGGGCTGACACCGCGGCGTCGGTGGAGGGGACACTTCGGACCCGGCAGGAGCCGACTCCGGACCCGCCAAGGTGGCGCCGCCCCGGGCAGGGCGGCCCCGCCCCGGACTGCCCGTCCCGCGGCCTCGTCCCGGGCCGGCCGGGGGATCGGATGCCGGAGACGCACGCGGACGGTACGTTCGAGCCGTTCGCCAGGCTCCGCCGGCGCCCCCGGCAGGCCCCCCGCACCGACCCAGCCGCCCCCGCCATGTCCGTCGCCCATCGCATCCCCGTCCTGCTCGCCACTCTTCCGTTCGCCCTCTCCCTGCTGCCGGTCGCGGGAGTCGGCGCCCAGACCCCGTCTGATGTCCCGCGGCTGTACACCGCCGGCCTCGGCGACCTCTCCCGACGGGTGGACACGGACGACGCCATGGCCCAGGCGTGGTTCGACCAGGGGATCCAGCTCATGTACGCCTTCGCCGTGGAGGAGGGCCTCCGATCCTTCCAGGAGGCCTCCGGGGCGGACCCGGGCTGCGCCATGTGCGCCTGGGGCGAGGCCTGGGCGTGGGGGCCCTACCTGAACGGTCCCATGCAGCCGGAGGACGAGCCCGCCGCCCACGAAGCCGCCCAGCGGGCGGTGGAGCGGGCCCGGGACGGCGGCGTGTCGCCGGTGGAGCAGGCCCTGATCGACGCCATGGCCGTCCGCTACGCGCCCCAGCCCGACGAGGACGGCCGGGCGGCCCGGGACAGCGCCTACGCCCGGGCCATGGGGGAGGTCTATGCGGCCCACCCCCGGGACCTGGAGGCGGGCACCCTCTACGGCGAGGCCCTCATGCTCCTGGAGCCCCGTCGGGGCACCTGGCCGCTGGACAAGCCGTCGGTGCAGCGCATCCACCGGGTCCTGGAGGAGACGCTGGCCCGGGACCTGTCCCACCCGGGAGCGTGCCACCTCTATGTCCACGCCACGGAGTCCACGCCGGCGGCGGGCAAGGCGGAGCCCTGCGCGGAGCTGCTGGGGACCAGCATCCCCGGCGCCAGTCACATCAACCACATGCCGTCCCACACGTACAACCGGATCGGGCGGTGGGGCGACGCGGTGCGGGCCAACCAGATGGCGTGGCACTCCGACCAGAAGGCCGCCGTCGGAGAGGGCTTCGCCATCTATCCGTCCCACAACCTCCACATGCTCCTCTTCGCGGCCTCCATGGACGGCCAGGGGGCCGTGGCGATCCAGGCGGGCAAGGACTACGGAAAGCTGATGGACGGCGGACAGTTCTACCACGCCCTGGCCCTTCTCCGCTTCGGTCGTTTCGACGAGGTCCTGGCGGTGACGGAGGCCCCGGAGAACGAGGTCTTCCTGGGCCTGTGGGGATTCGCCCGGGGCTACGCCCACCTCCGCTCCGGCGCACCCGACAGCGCCCGGGTCTACCTGGAGGACGGCCGCCGGCTGGTCCGGGAACGGGGCGAGGAGATCCAGTTCAGAGGGCACACTGGCACGCAGCTCCTGGGCGTGGTGAACGGCATCCTGGAGGCGGAGATCCTGCGGAGCGAAGGACGCACGGACGATGCGCTGGACGCCCTGGAGGCGGCCGTGGCGCTCGAGGACGACCTCCGCTACGACGAACCCGAACCCCTCAATTTCTCGGCCCGCCACTGGCTGGGGGCCCTGCTCCTCGAGGCGGATCGACCGGCGGAGGCGGAGGCCGTCTACCGGGCCGCCTTGGCGGACCATCCCCGGAACGGCTGGTCCCTCTTCGGGCTGGCCGAGGCCCTGGACGCCCAGGGACGCCCCGGCGACGCCCTGATGGTGCGACGGGAGCTGGAGGAGTCCTGGGCCCGGGCCGACGTCTGGATCCAGGCGTCGCGGTTCTAGTGGCGTGAACTTCGATCCCGTCCCTGCGGCGGAACCCTACGCCGTCCTTCCCTCCACTGTGGACTCATGTCTCAGGCGGCTGGTTTGAACACGACCTTGATCCACCCCTCGTCGCGGTCGCCGAAGTGCTTGTAGGCATCCGCGGCCTCGTCCAATGAGATCTCCTGCGTCACGATGTCACCAGGAGTTGCACGACCGGAGTGAATGAGGGCAGCCAGCCGGCGGTTGTACATCTTCACGCTGCACTGGCCCCCGCCCATCGTCTGTCCGCGGGTGAACCAGGTGCCGATATCGAACGCGATCTTGCCTTCCTTCGCGAGATCGGTGGCCGCGCCCGGATCCTCCGGGACGAACACGCCCACCACGCCGATGCCGCCGGTGAACTTCACCGACTGCACGAGAGCGTTCATCGTCTTGTTGGGCACTTCCTCGCCCCTCAGGCCGCAGGCCTGGTAGCCGACGCACTCACAGCCGCGATCGGCGCCTTGGCCGCCGGTCAGTTCCATCACGCGCTGGGGGGCATCGCACTCTGAGAAATCGATGGCCTCGGCACCGAAAGCTTCGGCCTGCTCGAGGCGATCCGGCTTGTCGTCGACGACCATGACCCTGGACGCGCCCTGCAGATAGGCCGAATGGGCCGCCATCAGTCCGACAGGTCCCGCGCCGTAGATCACGATGCTCTCACCGGGCTGCAGCCCAGCCAGCCGCGTGGCATGCCATCCGGTCGGGAAGATGTCCGAGAGCATCGCGTAGTGGTTGGCCTTCTCGTCCGCGTCGCCGGGTAGGACGAGACAGTTGAAATCGCCGTATGGGACCCGGAGGTATTCGGCCTGCCCGCCACGATAGGAGCCCATGTTGGCGTACCCGTACGCGGCACCGTTCATGTCCGGATCCGGATTGTTCGTCTGGCAGAACGCGGTGTCGCCGCGCTCGCAGTTCGCACAGAACCCGCAGCCGATGTTGAACGGAACACAGACCTTGTCCCCGACCGCTATGCGGGACACAGCATTGCCGATCTCCAGGACCTCGCCCTGATTCTCGTGGCCGAGGATACGACCTTCCTCGAACCCGGCGCGACCTTCGTAGAGGTGCAGGTCCGAGCCGCAGATATTCGTGGTCGTCAGGCGGATGAGGACGTCGGTCGGCTTCTCCAGAACCGGATCGTCCACCGTCTCGGTCGCGACCTGATTCGGTCCCTTGTAGATCACCGCTTTCATCGAGCAACTCCTCTTTGACGACTGGTCCGAGGCGCGGGGGTTCCCGCCGCCTGACCGAACTCTTCCTCTTACATGGTTCGCAAGAGGTATGCCGATCGAGAGACCAGCGCCGTCACACAGGGAACCTCAGTTGAAGGGCATCCCGCCCCGGAAGCCCTTCCCCATGCCGGGAAGGCCGCCCATCCCGCCCATCATCCCCTTCATCTTCTTCATGAAGCCCTGCATCTCCTTGAACTGCTTGAGCAGGCGGTTCACCTCGGAGACGGGCCGCCCGCTCCCCTTGGCGATCCGGGCCCGGCGAGAGCCGTTGATCACCTCCGGGCGGGTGCGCTCCAGGGGGGTCATGGAGAGGATGATGGCCTCGATGTGCTTCATCCGCTTCGGGTCCACCTGGCCGCCGGGGATCTTCAGCTTCCCCATCCCGGGGATGAGCTTCATGAGCTGATCCAGGGGACCCATCTTCTGGACCTGCCGCATGGAGGTCAGGAAGTCCTCCAGGGTGAAGCGGCCCTTGCCGAGCATCTTCTCCTGGAGCTGCTCCTGCTCCTCCTGGTCGATGGCCATCTGGGCCCGCTCCACCAGGCCCACCACGTCACCCATCTGGAGGATGCGCCCGGCGAGCCGCTCCGGATCGGCAGCGTCCAGGTCGTTCACCCCCTCCCCCATCCCCACGAACTTGATGGGCTTGCCGGTGACCCCCCGGATGGAGAGAGCCGCGCCGCCCCGGGCGTCGCCGTCCATCTTCGTGAGGATCACGCCGGTGATGTCGAGGGCCTCGTCGAAGCCCTCGGCGATGCGGACGGCCTCCTGTCCGGTCATGGCGTCGGCGACCAGGAGGATCTCCTGGGGCTCCAGCTCCGACTTGATGCGCCGGAGCTCGTCCATGAGGGTCTCGTCGATCTGGAGGCGCCCGGCGGTGTCCAGGATCAGGGTGTTCCGCCCTTCGGCCCGGGCCGCCTCCACCGCCGCCCGGGCAGTGGCCACGGGGTCGCCCCCGAACTCCCCGGCGTGGACCGGGACGTCGATCTGCTCGCCCAGGGTCTGAAGCTGCTCCACGGCGGCGGGGCGCTGCAGGTCGCAGGCGGCCAGCATGGGCTTCCGACCCTCCCGGTCGAAGCGCCGGGCCAGCTTGGCGGCGGTCGTCGTCTTTCCCGCTCCCTGGAGCCCCACCACCATCAGGATCGTGGGCGGCGCCGAGGTCCACTTGATCTCGGGGCGCCCCTCGCCCATGAGGCCCGCAAGCTCGTCGTGGACGATCTTGACGATCTGCTGGCCCGGGGAGACCGACTTGAGGACGTCCTCCCCGAGGGCCCGCTCCTGGACCCGGGACAGGAACTCCCGGGTGACCTTGAAGTTGACGTCCGCCTCCAGGAGGACGCGGCGGACCTCCCGCAGGCCGTCCTTGACCATGGGCTCGGTGAGGACGCCCCTCTGGCGGAACTTGCCGAGGACGGTGTCGAGTTTGCTGCTGAGTTCGTCGAACATCTCCGGGTGCCCCGTTATGCCTGGTCCACGTGGATGATCTGGTCCCGGCGGGTCCCCACCGATACCCACCGGATGGGTGTACCGGTCAACTCCTGGATCCGGTCCAGGTAGGCCCGGGCGTTCAGGGGCAGATCCTGGAGGCGCCGGCAGCCGGTGGTGTCCTCCTCCCAGCCCGGGACCGTCTCGAAGCGGGGCTCCACGGTGCCCAGGGTGAAGGTGTCGGCGGGGAACTCCCGCGTGCAGCCCCCCTCGGGCGTGCAGTACTCGAGCCCGATGGCGATCTCGGGGAGGGTGTCCAGCACGTCGAGCTTGGTCACCGCCAGCCCCGTGAGTCCGTTCACCCGCGCGGCGAACCGGGCCAGGACGGCGTCGAACCACCCGCACCGCCGGGGCCGTCCCGTCGTGGCCCCGAACTCGCCGCCCAGGGCCCGGAGGCGCTCGTCCATGGCCGCGTCGCCCCCGGTGGGCAGGGGCCCGTTCCCGACCCGCGTAGTGTAGGCCTTCACGACCCCGATGACCTCGTGGATCCGGGTCGGGCCGATTCCCACCCCGGTGGCGGCCCCGGCGGCGGTGGTGTTGGACGAGGTCACGAAGGGATACGTCCCGTGGTCGAGATCCAGCGCCGTCCCCTGGGCGCCCTCGAGCAGGACGTTCCGGCCCCGATCCAGGGCGGTCACGATCTCCAGCCCGGTCTCGGTAGCCAGCTTCAGGAGGCGCTCCCGGAGCCCGAAGGCCCTCTCCATCGCCTCTCCCAGCGTCCCGTCGTCCTCCTGCCCCAGGGCCGCCAGACGGTCGCTGGCCCGCTGCACGCCCTCGTCCAGGAGGCGGCGGAACCGGTCCTCGTTGGCCACGTCGGCGACCCGGATGCCCCGGCGGCCGGCCTTCTCCTCGTACGCCGGACCGATGCCCCGGCCCGTGGTGCCGATCTTCTCGGTGGCCCGGTCCTCCCTCACCCGGTCCAGGACCCGGTGGTAGGGCAGCAGCAGATGGGCCCGCTCGCTGACCCCGATGCGTCCGGCGACGTCGATCCCCCGCGCGGCCAGTGCATCGTACTCCTCGAAGAACTGGATCGGATCCAGGACCACCCCGTTGCCCAGAAGGCAGCGACGGCCCTCGTGGAGGATCCCCGACGGGATCTGGTGCAGGATGAACTCCTCGTCCCCCACGTGGACCGTATGGCCCGCGTTGGCGCCGCCCTGGTACCGGGCGACGACGTCCACGCCCTCGGCCAGGACGTCGACGATCTTCCCCTTCCCCTCGTCGCCCCACTGGCAACCGACGACGACCGTGCACCGACCCGAGGCTTCAGATGCCACGATGACCCGCTCCGATCTGGGGGCCCCGCGGACGGACGCGAGCCGGGACCCAGGACCAAAAGAAAAAGGCCCGTCGCGGGGACGGGCCTTCTGACGTGCATCCTTTGGGAAAAGCTATCCGAGGGTGGGTGGAGCGTCAACGGATCGGGAGATTCGCTCCCCCGAGCACGGCCTTCAGCTCGTCGATCAGCGGCGACGGCAGGGGCCGGAGAGGCGGCCGTGGCGCGCCGCCCCGGTAGCCCAGGAGGTCCAGTGCCGCCTTCACCCCCGGGACGCCCATGGCCCCCACCACCCCGATGTGGACCGGCGCCACGCGCTCCTGCGCCGATCGGGCGGCCTCCACGTCCCCCGCGGAATGGGCGCTGGCGATCCCGGTGCAGGGGCCCGGCATGAGATTCGCGACCCCCAGGATCCCGCCCACGGCCCCGGCCTCCAGCGTCTGCAGGAGGAGGGCCCCGTTCCCCACCATCACCTGGAAGCCGGGCTCGCACCGGTCGATCAGGTCCCGGACCAGGTCCAGCTTCCCCCGGGAATCCTTGATCCCGATGATGTTCGGGTGGGACGAGAGCCCGGCGATCATGTCGTTGGGCATGTCCAGGGTGCACATCTTGAGGGGCACCTGGTAGACGATCACCGGCACGGGCGACTCGTCGGCCACCGCCCGGTAGTGCTCCGCCGTGGCCTCTGGCGACATGGCCCCGAGATAGAAGGCCGGGGGCTGCACCAGGACCGCGTCGGCCCCCCTGGTCGCTGCGGCCCGGGTGAGGCGCAGGGTGGCCCGGCGGGACTCTGCCCCGGTGCCGGCGATCAGGAGACGGTCGCCCAGCCCCTCACGGGCCGCCGCCAGCAACCGGGACCGCTCGTCCTCGTCCAGGAGGACGGCCTCGCCGGTGGATCCACCCACCACCAGCCCCCGGATCGGGTAGGACAGCCACGTGGACATGTTGGCCCGAAAGGCCTGGAGGTCCACCTCACCGGCGTCGTCGAAGGGGGTCGCGGTGGGAATGAAGACGCCGGAAAGATCCATGTCAGTTGCCGAAGTAGTGATTGACGTCCGTGGGCATCATGCTGGAGCCGGTGCTCGAGGCTCCGAAGGTGTTCATCTTGAGGTCGAAGTCCGTGGGATTGTTGGCCGCGGCCTTCGCCACCTCGAACGTCACTTTGTCGGACCGGACCAGGTCCATCAAGTGCTGGTCGAAGGTCTGGGTGCCGTACTGCTCCCGTCCCTCCTCGATGAGATCGTAGATCTCGTCCAGTCGGCCGGGGTCCTTCACGCAGTCCCGGATGGTGCCGGTGACCCGCATGATCTCGCACGCCGCAATGCGTCCCTTGCCGTCGGCGGTGGGGATCAGCCGCTGCGAGATGACCGCCTGGAGCGACTCCGAGAGCCGGATGCGGATCATCTCCTGCTCCGAAGGCTCGAAGACGGCGATGAGCCGGGAGATCGTCTGGACGGCGTTCTTGGTGTGGACCGTGGAGATCACCAGGTGCCCCGTCTCCGCCGCCTTGAGGGCCGTGTCGATGGTCTCCTTGTCCCGCATCTCCCCCACCAGGATCACATCGGGGTCCTGACGCAGCGCCGCCCGCAGCCCGATCATGAAGGAGTCGGTGTCCGTGCCGATGTCCCGCTGGGTGATGGAGGACTTGGAGTCCCGGTGCAGGAACTCGATGGGGTTCTCCAGCGTCACCACGTGGAGGGCCTTCTGGTGGTTGATCCAGTTGATCATCGCCGCCTGCGTCGAGCTCTTCCCGGACCCGGTCACGCCCGTCACCAGGATCAGTCCCCGCTCGTGGTTGGCGATCTCCGAGAGGATCGGGGGCAGCTTGAGGTCCTCGATGGTGGGGACGTCGATGGGGATGACCCGCATCACCACCATGAAGCTGCCGCGCTGCCGCAGGATGTTCACCCGGAACCGGCCCAGCCCCGGGAGCCCCCAGGAGCAGTCGTAGTCCAGGAGGTGGTCGATCCGCTCCCGGTCCTCTTCGTGGGGGATCAGCTTGAGGGCCAGCTGCTTCACCTGATCGGTGGAGAGCTTCTGCTGGCTGAGGGGGATCAGGCGCCCGTTGATCCGGGCCCGGACCAGATCCCCGGACTTGATGTGGATGTCGCTGGCCCCGCGCTGGATCGCGGCCTTGAAGATGTCGATCATGCGGCTTGTCCCC
>DATHRY010000177.1:0-4977 GCA_035464715.1 Longimicrobiales bacterium | reverse complement strand
ACCTATGGATCACAGATGGATCGGGCAGGGCATGCTCGGCACCCTCCTCCTCCTGCTCGCCGCCTGCGGGGGCGACGGCGGCCGGAGCGCCGAGGGCTCCGATCTCACGGGCCAGGTCGTCATCGACGGCTCGAGCACGGTCTTCCCGGTGGCCGAAGCGGTGGCCGAGGAGTTCCAGATCGAGAACCGCGGCGTACGGGTCTCCGTGGGCTACTCCGGGACCGGCGGCGGATTCCAGCGCTTCTGCCACGGCGAAACGGACATCTCCAACGCGTCCCGGCCCTTCCGTGAGAGCGAGATCGAGGCCTGCGGGGACAACGGGGTGGAGTACACCGAGATCGCGGTGGCGTGGGACGGGCTGTCGGTGGTGACCAATCCCGGAGCCGAGTTCGTCCAGTGCCTCAGCGTGGAGGAGCTGGCCCGGATCTGGGGTCCGGACTCCAGCGTGGAAACCTGGTCCGACGTCCGGCCCGAGTGGCCCGACGAGCCCATCCGCCTCTACGGACCCGGCACCCAGTCGGGCACCTTCGACTACTTCACCGAGACGGTGAACGGCGAGAGCGGCGCGAGCCGGGCCGATTTCCAGGCGTCGGAAGACGACAACATCCTGGTACAGGGGATCGCCGGCGACACGTACGCCCTCGGCTATTTCGGCTACGCCTACTACGTCGAGAACCGCGATCGGCTCAAGATCCTGGGCGTCGACGGGGGGAACGGATGCGTGCTCCCCAGCGACGAGACGATCGAGAACGGCACCTACAGCCCCCTCTCCCGTCCCCTCTTCGTGTACGTGAGGCACAGCGCGCTGGAGCGGCCCGCCGTCCAGGCCTACGTGACGTACATGCTGGAGAACGCACCGGCGCTGGTCCCCGCCACGGGGTACCACGCGCTCCGCGCCGACCAGTACGCGGAAGGTCTCCGGGCCATCCAGGAGGCGGTCGGCGGAGCCGACTGACCGACCTCTGAGCCCCACGACCATGCAGCAACGGCGGCTCGAGGGAACGGCTGCCGGCCGGGACGTCGCGAGCCTGTCCTTCGACAGGACGCGGAACGTGAAGGAGAGGATCATCGGGTTGCTCCTCTTCATCTGCGCGGCGATCTCGACGCTGGTGACCGTGGGGATCGTGGTGGTCCTGCTCACCGAGTCCCTGAGGTTCTTCGGGCAGGTCTCGGTGGTGGAGTTCCTCACGGACACCCGTTGGGAGCCCCTCTTCCAGGATCAGCATTTCGGCATCCTCCCGCTCGCCACCGGGTCCTTCCTGGTGGCGGCAGGGGCCGCGCTCATCGCCCTCCCTCTCGGGCTCCTGACGGGGATCTTCCTCAGCGAGTACGCCTCAGTCCGCCTGCGGGGGGTCCTGAAGCCGATCCTCGAGATCCTGGCGGGGATCCCCACGGTGGTCTACGGCTACTTCGCCCTGACGTTCGTGACCCCGCTGATCCGGGTGTTCTTTCCGGGCACCGACGTCTTCAACGCGGCCTCCGCCGCCATCGTGGTGGGGATCATGATCATCCCCACGGTGGCCTCCCTCTCCGAGGACGCGCTGCGAGCGGTCCCCACGGCCCTGCGGGAAGGTGCATACGGGCTGGGAGCCACCAAGCTCGAGGTCTCCACGCGGGTGGTCGTCCCCGCCGCCCTGTCCGGCGTGATCGCCTCGTTCATCCTGGCGGTCTCCCGGGCCATCGGCGAGACCATGGCCGTGACGATCGCCGCCGGGAATCTGGCCAACCTCACCCTGAATCCCCTGGAGTCGATCCAGACCATGACGGCCTACATCGTCTCGGTCTCGAAGGGCGACACGCCCCAGGGCTCCGTCGAGTATCAGACGCTGTTCGCCGTAGGCCTCACCCTCTTCGTCATCACGCTGGCCATGAACGTCCTGAGCCAGTGGGTGCTGTCCCGGTTCCGGGAGGAGTACCAGTGAGCGGGGACGCCACGGGACTGTCCGCCCGGGACGTCGACCGCCGCCGGCACCGTCGGAGCCGGATCTTCGCCGTGCTGTGTGGGGCGGCGACGCTGGTGGGGGTCGTGGCCCTCGTCGTCCTCCTGGCCGACGTCCTCACCGACGGGGTCGGGGTGCTGGACGGTCGCTTCCTGGGCTCCTTCGCTTCGCGCTTCCCGGAGCGGGCAGGCATCAAGGCCGCTCTGGCGGGGTCCGTCTGGATCCTCGCCCTCACGGCCCTGATCAGCTTCCCCCTCTCGGTGGCGGCGGCCATCTACCTGGAGGAGTACGCGCGTCGCAACTGGGTCACCCGGCTGATCCAGCTGAACATCGCCAACCTGGCCGGCGTCCCTTCCATCGTGTACGGGATCCTCGGCCTCACCGTCTTCGTCCGGGCCTTCGCGCTCCAGCGGAGCGTCATCTCCGGGGCGCTCACCCTCTCGATCCTCATCCTCCCGGTCATCGTCATGGCGTCCCAGGAGGCGATCCGGGCCGTGCCGTCGTCCATCCGGGAGGCGGCCTATGGGCTGGGGGCGACCCGGTGGCAGGTGGTCCGGCACCAGGTGCTGCCCATGGCCATGCCGGGGATCATGACCGGCACCATCCTGGCTCTCTCCAGGGCGGTGGGCGAGACCGCGCCGCTGATCATGGTGGGGGCCGTCGGATTCATCGCGTTCACCCCCACCGGCGTCCTGGACGAGTTCACGGTCCTGCCCCTCCAGATCTACAACTGGATCTCCCGCCCTCAGGAGGAGTTCCACGCACTGGCGGCAGCCGGGATCATCGTGCTCCTGGTCCTCCTCCTCACCATGAACGCCGTCGCCATCGTGCTTCGGAACCGCTACCGCACACGGCGCTGACCTGGATCCAATGCCCACCACGCACGACATCGACACCGGCGGCCGAGCCCCTGCACTGGAGGCCCACGAGGTCTCGGTCTTCTACGGAGACAAGCAGGCGGTCAAGGAGATCGACCTGGTGGTCCCGGCCAACAAGGTCGTCGCATTGATCGGTCCGTCCGGCTGCGGCAAGAGCACCCTGCTCCGCTGCTTCAACCGCATGAACGACCTCGTCCCGGCGGCCCGGGTCGAGGGCCAGGTGAGCTTCCACGGGAAGAACCTCTACGACGAGGACGTGGACCCGGTGGAGGTGCGCCGGCGCATCGGCATGGTCTTCCAGAAGCCCAACCCGTTCCCGAAGTCCATCTTCGACAACACGGCCTTCGGCGCCCGCATCAACGGCTTCAAGGGGGACCTGGACGAGCTGGTCGAGCGATCCCTCCGACAGGCGGCGCTCTGGGACGAGGTCCACGACCGGCTCGGGGACTCGGCCTACGATCTGTCCGGGGGTCAGCAGCAGCGGCTATGCATCGCCCGGACCCTGGCGGTCAAACCCGAGATCGTCCTGATGGACGAGCCGGCCTCGGCCCTGGACCCCATCGCCACCCAACGCATCGAAGAGCTCATCTACGAGCTCAAGCAGGACTACACCATCGTCATCGTGACGCATAACATGCAGCAGGCGGCACGGATCTCGGACTACACGGCTTTCCTCTACATGGGGGAGCTTGTGGAGTACGGCCCCACCGACCGTCTGTTCACCAACCCGGCCGAAGAACGGACCGAGGCATACGTCACGGGGAGGTTCGGATGAACAGCGAAGCACCGGCGAAGCGCCACTTCCACGAGGAGCTGGACACCCTCCAGGAGATCCTCCTCTCCATGGCCGGGAAGGCGGAGCTCTCCGTCGCCCGGGCGTTCAAGGCGGTGGAGGACCACGACCCGTCCGTGGCCCCGGCCCTCCGGGAGGCCGACGAGGAGATCGACGACCTGGAGACGGAGGTCGACGACCGGGTGGCGGAGCTCCTGGCCCTCCATCAGCCCATGGCGACGGACCTTCGATTCGTGCTCGCCGCGGCCAAGGTCGCCAACGACGTGGAGCGGGTCGGAGACCATGCGGTGAACATCGCCCGGGCGGTCCGGCGCATGCGCAAGAACGCGCCCCCACCCCAGGTCCGTGAGCTCCGGGACATGGCCGTGGTGACGCGCGAGATGCTCGCCGACGCCCTGGCGGCCTTCGTCGCCCGGGATCCCGCGGCGGCCATGAGGGTCCGCCTCACCGACGACAGGGTGGACAACCTCCGGAAGTCCCTCTTCCGGATCATGGTGTCCCACATGCTCGAGGACCCCCGGAACATCGGAGGGGGGCTGGAGATCCTCCTGATCTCCCAGAACATCGAGCGGATCGCGGACCTGGCGACCAACATCGCCGAGGACGTGATCTACCTGGTGGAGGGGAAGCAGGCCTCCGGCGACTACACCCGGGCGGACCACGACGCGGGCGCGACCCCGGACGAGGACTGAGGGGCGGGCGGGCCCGGTCAGTCCATCAGGATCGGCACCCCCTGCGCCCCCACCCCGTCGCTGTTCCCGGTCACGAATCGCCGGTGATAGTCCAGCTGTCCCAGGTGGTAGCCGAAGTGGACGGCCAGGTGCATCAGGAAGCGCCCGGTCGGTGGGGTGACCCCGGCGATCTCCACCGGGAAGGGCTCGTCCAGCCGTTCCTCGGGCAGCTCGGCCAACACACGATCCACCACGTCCCGGGCCGCCGACACCCGGGCCAGGATCTCGGTCCTGGGCACGTCCCGGTCCCCGAACTCCCCGGGACGGTCCCGGACGTAGTCGGTCCCGCCGAGAACCGCTCCGACGTAGTGGTGCAGGTTCCCCGCCAGGTGGAGGGCCAGGGTCCCGCCCGTGTTCCGGATCCCGCTCGGGGCCGCCCAGATGTCCCCGTCGTCGCCGTACGCCTCCACCTCGGCCCGGAGGGTGTCGAGGTCCCGGAGGAGGATCCTGCGCAGGTCGTCGACGGTCTGGCTCATGGCGTCTCCCGGGAGTGGATGGATCGTCGCAGCTCGACCCTGGGCAGGCCGGGACCGTAGCCGTCGGGCTCCTCCAGCACCACCTCGAAGCCCATGTGACGGAAGAACCCCACCGTAGCCGGAATGGTCTCGAGGCGCAGCGTGTCGATGTCGCCGCCG
>DATHRY010000176.1:0-14571 GCA_035464715.1 Longimicrobiales bacterium | reverse complement strand
GATGACCTCGGCCTCGGCATCGCCGTAGATCAGGATGGTGCGACCCACCAGGGGATCGTCGGGGGAGTAGGTGCGGGCGAAGGACTCGCTGGCCACCAGGCGAAGCGGGGCGTCGCCGTCGTCCAGCCGGGTGAAGTCCCGACCCTCCAGGACCGGCACGCCCAGGGCGGTGAAGGCGTCCCCTCCGACGTGCACCAGCTCCACGTCCGGCGCCTCGTCGTCGGACGGCTCGAACACCCCGGGAATCGAGAATCCTGCCGTCTCGCCCCCGCCCCGCAGGGGAAGCCTCCGGACCGAGCCCACGCTAGCCACGCCCGGCACCGCCTCGAGCCGCTCCATGATGTCCCGGTAGAACTGCATGTAGTCGGTGCGGGAGGGATAGTTCTCCTGGGCGATGGTGAGGGTCATGGTGGCGAGCCCCTCGGCCTCGAAGCCCGGGTCCACCGACTGGAGGGCGTTGAAGCTGCGGACCAGCAGCGCCGCCCCCACGAGGAGCACCACCGATACGGCGACCTCGGCTCCCACCAGCACCCGGCGCAGACCCACGGCTCCCCCACCCGTGGCTCCCCGGCCGCCGGACGCCAGCGCCGCACGGCCACCGCCGTCCGTGGCGCGGAGGGCGGGCAGCACCCCGAACAGGACCGTGGCGGCCAGGGTCAGGACCAGGGCGAACGCGAAGGCTCCCCCGTCCAGACCGATCTCGGTGCTCCGGGGGATCAGGTCGGCTCCCAGCGACAGCACCGCGCGGGTGCCGGCCCAGGCCAGGACCAACCCCAGGGCGCCGCCCAGCAGGCCCAGGACCCCGGCTTCCGCCAGGAGCTGCCGGACGACCCGCCCCCGCTCCGCCCCGAGGCTCATCCGCACCGCCAGCTCACCTCGCCGACTCCCGGCACGGGCCAGCAGCAGGCCGGCCACGTTCGCGCAGGCGATGAGGAGGATGAGGCCCACGGCCCCCAGGACGAGCCAGAGGCTCGCGCGGGCATCGCCCACCATGACGTCGTGCAGACGCTCCACCGTAGCCGCCGTGAGCTGCTGATTCGTGTCGGGCAGCTCCGCGGCCAGCCCCGCGGCCACCGCGTCGAGCTCCTGGTCCGCCTGAGCCAGGGAGACCCCCGGGGCCATGCGCCCCACCGCCCACATGAACCGTACGAAGCGCTCCTCGGTGGGGATGGAGCCCTGGGGCACCGTCGAGATCAGGACCCAGGCATCGACGTCGGCCGACGGATAGGCGAAGTCCGGCGGCATCACGCCGACCAGCTCGAAGGGTGCTCCCTCGATGGTCAGGATCTGCCCGACCAGGGACGGGTCCCCGCCGAACCGGCGTTGCCAGTACCCGTGGCTGAAGACGATGACCCGGTTGCGGCCCTCCACGTCCTCCTCGGGCCGGGGTACCCGGCCCACCGCGGCCTCCACGCCCAGCACACCGAAGAAGTCACCCGTGACGTACGCGGCGGGGATCTCCTCGGCCGGCCCCCGGCCGGTCATGACCGGAGGGCTGGGCAGCGTCGAGTAGAGGGCGAGCCCCGAGAGCGTGGCGCTCCGGTCCCGCCAGTCGCGGTAGTCGGGAATGGAGAAGGTGCGTCGCTCGACGCCGGTCTCGGGAGCGGCGGGCCAGACCCGGACCAGCTGATCGGGGGCCGGATAGGGGAGGGGCCGGAGGAGGACGGCGTCCACCACGCCGAACGCGGTGGTGGTGGCCCCGATCCCCAGAGCCAGGACGATCAGGGCTCCCGCCGCGAAGCCCGGGGAGCGCCGCAGGGTGCGGAAGGCGAACGCGAGGTCCTGCCGCAGCTGATCCACCCAGAGGACGCCCCGGGCGCCCCGGACCTCCTCCCGGTAGCGGTCCACGCCCCCGAACGCCATCCGGGCCTGCCGCCGCGCCTCGGCGGGATCCATCCCCCGCTCCACCAGGTCCCGGGCCTCCAACTCGATGTGGTGGCGCATCTCCTCGTCCAACTCCCGCTCCTCCGCGCTGCGGAAGAGGAGATACCGCAGTCGCCGCATCCAGCTCGTCATCCATCCCATGGCTCGCCCCCCCCTCTTGTCCCGTCGTCCCGTCCCGCCTGCATCCTCGGTGTCGTCTTCCCGTCAGGTCGCTTCGATGACCCGGTTCACGGCCGCCGTGAAGAGCTGCCAGCTCTCGTGCTCGGCGGCTACGGCCTGGCGCCCCTTGGCGGTGAGCCGGTAGAAGCGGGCCCGACGGCCCTCCGGGGAGACTCCCCAGGATCCCTCGATCAGACCCCGGTCCCGGAGCCGGTAGAGGGCGGGATAGAGCGATCCCTGGTTCACCTCCAGCACGTCGTCCGAAAGCTGACGGATGCGTTTGGAGATCCCCCAGCCGTGGAGTTCCTCGCTCCGGAGCACGCGCAGCACCAGGAGATCCAGGGTGCCCTGCAGAAGGTCGGCCCGCTCCTTTCCCACCTCGCCCCCATGGTTAGACATTCGACAACAACAGGAGGATCGCAGCGCTTGTTGTCGAATGTCAAGGTGTCCGGGCGTCGCCCCCTGCCGGGAGCCGCCGGACCGGCCCGGTGCGGGTCGGCGGCCGGGCCCCCCGTCGCCCGGGACCTCCGCTTCCGCTAGCTTTCGCGTAGCCAGAAGGAACATCGGCCGGTCCGTGTCGCCACGCGGTCCGGCGTACGACCCGGGGGGACCGCGGCCGTGGGCTGCGGTCCCCCCGTCGTTCGTATCTCGGACGCTCCTGCTGGGTTCGGACGGACCCCGTACCTGCGAGGAAGGATGAAGGATCATCGAGCCGCACCGGGGAGCTCCGAGCTCCTCTCCCGTCTCGCGGTCGCAGCCGTGGAGACGGCGGCGCGCGAACTCGAGGTCGAGCCCGTGGAGCTCGCCCGGCGGCTCGACGGCGCCGAGATCGCCCGACTCATCCATCTTCTGAACGCCGCCTTCCGCCATGTGGAGCACCGCGGTCTTCGCCGTCGCATCGAGGATCTGCTCGTGGCGGTGAGCGACGGGAGGATGCCCGGGGAGGAGGCGGAAAGCGAGCTGGACTGGGCGCTCAAAGTGGTCCGCCGCCGGTCTGACGGCGACCGGGAAGCCACCGCAGACGAGGATCCGGAAGCGGACGATTGAGACCGTTGTGCCCGTCCCGCACTCCGCGTGGGCGGTACGACCCGAACGAGACGGGAGGACCCATGGGTCCCGAGGCAGAGTCGTTCACCATCGCCCGCGCCCGGTGCGCGGCACTCTCCGAACAGGCTCTGAGGAAGGAGCTCCTGGACCGGATCGGCAGCTCTTCCGAGGCCGACAGCATCGCCCGCTCGATGGAGCGCTTCGGCGCCGACGAGAGCATCCAGTTCTTCGAGGTGATCCCGAAGACCAACCGCCGCACCCACTACCGGGGCCCCGGCTCCACCTGGACGGTTCGAGCCGTGCGGTAGTGCCGTAGACGGCGTGCGGTAGACGGCGGGTCGTCCTGCGGCGTCAGGGCACGTCCATGCGCCGGAGCCGACGGGTCGTGAGCCACCCGAACAGGGCCACCACCCCCACCGAGACGGTGAGCGCCCCGACGAGCCCCACGTGGGGGTCGCCGACGAAGCGCCGGGGGTCGAGCCCGTTCATGAGGGCGATGGCGTAGTGCCGGATGCTCAGGAAGCGGATGCCCGACACGTAGCCCGAGAAGAACCCCTCCCACAGGACGATGTAGAGGAGCCCCGCGCCGATCGCGTACTTCACGGTGAGCCCCAGCCACAGGAAGACGGCGGCGTACATGAGGATCCCCGCGCACGTGGACGCCGTCAC
Organism: Longimicrobiales bacterium; assembly: GCA_035464715.1. Taxonomy (GTDB): domain Bacteria; phylum Gemmatimonadota; class Gemmatimonadetes; order Longimicrobiales; family Gaopeijiaceae; genus Gaopeijia. The sequence continues at coordinate 10,812 of DATHRY010000176.1, read as the reverse complement.
CGCGAAGACCGCCGTCCAGTCCCGGTTGTAGGCCAGAAGGCTGGTGAAGAAGGCGCACCCCACGATGAACGGAGCGGACACGGCGACCGTGGCCGCGAGCTTCGGGAGCACGATCTGCCACCGGGAGAGGGGCGTCAGCGTGAGGTTCGCCAGCGTCCGGTCCTCCACCTCGTTGCCGAAGGCGACCGTGGCGATGGCCACCATGATGAGGGGCGCGATGGCCCCGGCCAGCATCCCTCCCAGGACGACGTCCTCGAACTCCCCGACCCACGGGGCGCTGGATGCGCCGGTCATGATCCGGGTGAAGAGCACGGGCAGCACGGCCAGGACGGTCATGATCGCCAGGCGCCAGCGGCCGGTGAGCTGCCGCAGGGTGAGACGGAAGACGGCGCTCAAAGGACCTCCGGCGAGGGGGCGGGGCGGTGCGGGTCGCAGGGCATCGTCACTCCACCAGGTATCCGAAGACGCTCTCGAGGGAATCGTCCAGGGGCTCCACGCGCCTCAGCCCGATGGAGGCCGCCTGGGCCAGTCGGGGGAGCTCGACCTGGAGGTCGCGCACGTGGTTGCTCAGCACGATCACCGCGCCGTCCGGGTCGACGCTGACCGCCTCCACGGAGGCGAGGCGGACCACCGCCGCCGCCAACTCCCGGGGGCGATCCGCCACCACCCGCACGTGGTACGGCCGCCGGTCCAGGGCGGCCCGGATGGCTCGGAAGCCGCCCGACGCGGCGAGCTTGCCGTTCACGATGAGGAGGACGGTCTCGGCGACCTGCTCCACCTCCTCGAGGATGTGCGACGAGAGGACGATGGTCCGTCCCTCGTCGGCCAGCCGTTCCAGGAGCTCCTGGAAGTGGACCCGCTGCCTGGGGTCCGCACCGTTCAGGGGCTCGTCCAGGATCAGCACCTCGGGGTCGTGGACCAGGGTGCCCGCCAGCCGCATCCGCTGCCGCATCCCCCGGGAGTACGTCCCCATGGGCAGGTCCGCGGCCTTCTGGAGGTCCACCAGGTCGATGGCCCGCTCGGTGGCGGCGTCCAGGTCCCGCACGCCCCGGAGCCTCCCCATCATGCGCACGAACTCCCGGCCCTTCAGGAAGCCGTACACGGTCTCGTGCTCGGACATGACCCCGATGCGGCCATAAAGGGGCGGGTTGTCCCGCACCGGCTCGCCGAAGAGCGTCACTTTCCCGTCCGAAACCTCCGCGAGCCCGCTCATCATCCGGAGCAGCGTGGTCTTGCCCGCTCCGTTGGGGCCCAGGAGGCCCGTGATGCCCGGGCGGATGTCGAAGGTGACGTCGCTCACCGCCACCACGCTGCCGAACCACCGGGACACGTGGTCCACCCGGATCACGGGCGTGCCCCGAGCGGCCCTCCCACCGGGGCGGTCGACCTCCCGGGCCGCGGCCACCGCGCCCCCCTCCACGTGATCCGTCACGGCGAGAGCCTCCGGTAGCGGGCCAGGAGCACCGCGCCCGGCCCCACCACCCACAGGAGATACCACGCCACCAGGCCCCAGGCCGGGAACTCCCCGGCCGGCGCGACGCTGGTGATCTCGCTCACCTCGCCGAACACGATGTCGTTCACGTGCACCGGGATGTTGGTGAGGTTGAACATGGAGATCCATCGGCCCAGGGCTCCCTCGATCTCGGTGGACAGCCCCGCGGTGAAGGGCGTCGTCACGACGAAGAGCCCCACCAGGAAGACGGCGGCGTAGGCCCGGCGCGTGGTGAACGACGCCACCATCAGGGCGAGCGTCGTGGTGTAGGCGGCGATGGCGGCCCCCGACAGCAGGATCCGGGGAACGTCCAACCAGTTCGCGGCCAGGTAGCCTGCCGGATCCGGATTCCCCATCACGAGCCCCACCAGGAGCACGAACTGTGGAAGCCAGGCCACCGCCAGGGACACCGCCAGGAAGGCCAGCCACCGGGCCACCACGTAGTCGCCGGAGGTGATGGGGCGGACCAGGTAGAGGTGGATCACCCTCTCCCGTCGATCCGGACACAGAAGCTCCGGGGCCACCACCGCCGCGAAGACGAAGAAGAAGATCGAGGCGATCCCGTAGAAGTCCGAGTGGGACGGGAGCTGCTCCAGGGCCTCGGGACCCGCGAGCCGCAGCGCGGCCCCGGCGATGAGGGCCATGATGAAGGCGATCCCCACCAGGAGCACGATGAACGACCAGGGCAGGATCTTGGCCCAGGTCCCCCGTCCGAGGCCCAGGGCCGTCCGGACCCCGTCCTTGAAGATCGCCAGCCGGGAGCGGCCGCGGCCTTCCCGGGGACCGTCGTAGCGCTGGTAGCCGATGTCGAAGACCGTGCCCTCGGCACCTCCCGGGGGCGGGGAGCCGGTGTGGGTGGCGCTCATCGTCCGCCCTCCCCCGGAGCGTCGTCGCCGGGCCGGGTGAAGAGCTCCGTCAGCGCTCGGCGGTTGGGGGCCAGGCGGCGCAGCGGCGCCTCGACGGCGACCACCGCGTCCCGCACGTCGTCGTAGACCGACACGTCCGTTCCCTGGATCCGGAGTCCGTGATGGTCCGGTCGCGCCTCGATCCCCCTGCGTCGCAGCTCCTCCATCAACGGCTCGAGGTTGGCGTCCACCTCCAGGAAGACGGACTCGGTCTCGCTGGTGAACTCGCTCACCTCCCCCGACTGCACCAGCTGCCCGCCCTGCAGCACCACGATCCGGTCGCAGGTCCGCTCGACGTCCGCCATGAGGTGGGACGAGAAGAGGATGCTGATCCCGAACTCCCGGTGGGTCTTCCGGACCAGGTCCAGCATCTCCTCCCGGCCGGCCGGGTCGAGCCCCGCCGTCGGCTCGTCCAGGAACACCATCCGGGGATCGTGGACCAGGGCCTGCGCCAGCTTCACCCGCTGCTTCATCCCGGTGGAGTAGCCACCCATGGAGCGGTACCGCTCCTCGAACAGCCCCACGTGGCGAAGGGTGTCCGCGGCCCGGGTCCGGGCCCGGGTCGGCGGCAGCCCGCTCACCTCGGCCATGTGGGTCAGGAACTCCGCCGCGCTCACCGTCCCGGGGAGGCAGTCGTGCTCGGGCATGTAGCCCAGCCTGGAACGCACGCCCAGGTCGGCCTGGGGGTCCTGCCCCAGGACCGCCGCCGAGCCGGCGGTGGGGTCCAGGAGTCCCAGGAAGATCTTGATGGCCGTGCTCTTCCCGGCCCCGTTCTCTCCCAGGATCCCGGTGATGCCGTCCCGGATCCCGAAGCTCACCCCGTCCAGCGCGACGACGCTCCCGTAGTGCTTCGTCAGGCTTCGGGCTTCAACCAGTGGGTCCACGGGACTCGTCCGGGATGGAGGATGGCGGTCAGCCGCCGCGCCCGCAGGCGTCGGCGTAGCCCAGGGCGCAGGCGCGTCGGTAGTTGGAGCGGGCCCGGAAAATGTTCGGGTTCTCGGCGGTGCCGTCCGTGTGCATCTCGGCCAGCCGGAAGCACGCCTCCGCGACCGCCGGGGAGCCCTCGTCCAGGAACAGCTCGCCCCGGCAGGAGCGGTCGAAGAGATCCTCGGCCCGCTCGTGGTCCTGCGGGACGCCGTCGCCCCGGTCGTACAGGTCCGCCAGGCGGAAGCAGCCCAGCATCTCCTCCTCCTCGCAGGCGCCCTCGTACAGGGGGGCCGCCGCGGCGGGGTCCGGCGGGAGGCCCATGCCCGTGGCCAGGGCCCGACCCAGGTTCGTGCACCCCAGAGCGGAGCCCCCGTCGCAGGCCTCCCGGTGGAGGGCGACGGCCCGGGCCGTGTCCGCATCGACCCCGCTTCCCTCGGCGACCAGCGTCCCCAACCGGGTGCAGCCCTCCATGTCCCCGCCTCCGCAGGCCCGCCCCAGGAGCTCGGCGGCCCGGGCCGGGTCGTGCAGGGGGCCCGTGGGCACGATGGTGTCCGACACCACGCTGTCGGGCTCCAGGTGGAGCCGGGCCAGGCGGATGCACCCCGCCCAGACCTCTTCGTCGCAGGCTCGGGTGAGGAGCGCCGTGGCCACGGCCGAGTCGTGAGGGACCCCGCGGTCTTCGGATCGGTCGTGGAGGTGGAGCCAGCCCAGCCGCTCGCAGCCTTCCGGGTCGCCGCGCTCGCAGGCCTCGCCGAACAGCTCCGCGGCCATGCGCCAGTCCCGGAGCATGTGGTCGCCCTGGCGGGCCCGGTAGCCCAGCTCGGTGCAGGCCGTCGCCTCGCCGGCCCGGCACGCCGTCCGGAGATCCCGGGCCACCCCCGCCTCGGCGTTGCAGCCCGCGAGCGTCGTCAGGACGGCGGCGAGCCCGAGGCCCGCGAGTCGGCCCGCGAGGCCGCCATGGCGGGTCACGCTACGGTGTCCGGCAGGGGAATAGTCATGATGTGAGCATAATAGAGGTGGGCGCCCCCGGGTCAATTCGCCGATCCTCCGAGGCGGCATCGCGCCGCGAAGACGGCCGGTGTCCCGGGGGGCCTTACGGAACCCGCCCTGTCGTGGGTTTCAGGCGAGCGGCCCACGATCTCATGGCCCCCGTCCCGCCGTCCCCCTTACCTTGGGCGCCGGATTCCACGGCCCTCTCTCTCCCGGCCCCCGTGCCCTCCACCTTCGACCGCCTGAAGCAGAGCCGCATCGTCCAGGCCGTGGGCGTGTACGCGGCCTCGTCCTGGGTCGTCCTCGAGGTGGTGGGCACGCTCCGGGAGAACCTGGACCTTCCCCGATCGGTCTTCGTGGCGACCCTGGTGCTCCTGGCCATCGGGCTCCTCGTGGTGGTGGCCACCGCCTGGGTCCAATCCCGCCCCGGGCTCGCCGAGCGGGCCTCGGCGGAGGAGGTGCCCGAAGCCTGGGAGCTCGACGCGGGCGACCTGATGCGGTCCCTCGCCCGCGGGCGCCTGCCCCATCTCACGTGGGCCCGGGCGCTGGTGGGCGGCGCCGCGGCCTTCCTCCTGCTGTTCGGCTTCGCCGGGCTCTACGTCGTCCTGAAGGATCGGGGCGAGAGCTTCTTCGTGAGATCCGCCGAGGCCTCGGTGGCCCCGGGGATCGCCGTCATGCCCTTTGCGGTCTCCGGCTCCGACGCCGAGGTGTGGCGGGAGGGGATGATGGACCTGTTCTCCACCAACCTGGACGGCGTGGGGGGGCTCCGCACGATCCACACCCGCACCGTCCTGGCCCGCTGGCGGGAGCGGTCGCTGGACGAGTCCGCGGACCTGGTCCAGGTGTTGGACGCCGCACGGGCCACGGGCGCGAGGCTGGCCCTGGTGGGGAGCGCGGTGGCCATCGGCTCCGAGGTCCGTCTCCGGGCCGAGCTCTACGACGTGGAGCGGGGCACCCTGGTGGACGAGGCCGGTGTCGAGGGCCCCGAGGGGGACATGCTCTCCCTCATCGACCGCTTGTCGGTGGACGTGGTGCGACGGCTCCTGGAGGAGGAGCAGGGCCAGGACGCCGTCCGCATCCGCTCGCTGGAGAGCCTCACCACCGGCTCGGTGCCCGCCCTGCGTGCCTACCTGGAGGGTGAGGCGCTGTACCGACGGGCGGAGTTCGCAGGCGCGACCCGGGCCTTCCAGACCGCGGTGGCGGAGGACTCCCTCTTCGCCATGGCCCACTATCGGCTGAGCGCGTCCCTGGGATGGGGCGGCGGGGAGCCGGAGGTGGCCGACGTTCACCGCAGCCGGGCCCGGGAGCTGGCGCACCGCCTCCCCCACCGGGACTCCGTCCTGATCAGCACCTCCGACCGGGCGCTCAGCGTGGGAGAGGCCCGGGCCATCGACGACCTGCAAGCGCTGTCCGAGCGGTATCCCGACGATCCCGAGGTCTGGTACTGGCTGGGCGAGGCCTACAACCACATCGGCGAGCTCGGCCTCGTTCCCGTCGAGGACATGGGGGCCGCCTTCGAGCGCTCCATCGCCCTGGATTCGGCACACGTGCCCGCCTACATCCACGCCATCGAATCGGCGCTGTCCTTCCACGACATGGACAAGGCCCGGGCCCTCCTCGCCGGCTTCGAACGGTACGGCCAGGGTGTCGTCGACCTGGATCGCATGCGGTTCCTCGTGCGCTTCACCGAGAACGTGGACGGCCTCGGGCCGGCCCTCGCCGAGACCACCGACCAGGAGCTCTACGACCTGGTCATCAACCTGGACGACGCCGGCATCGGCACCGAGCTGCTCCGGGATCGGTTGACCGAGGAGATGCTCCGTCGGGTGGACGCGGGCCGGACCTCGGCCTTCGGCGAGCGGCCGGCCCTCATCCTGCGAGCCTCGTCACTCAACTCCCGAGGGAAGCGCGGGGAACTGCAGGCGCTCCTTCCACGGTTCGACCCCGTGGATGGGACCGTCACGGTCCTCGAGGCCCGGACCCACGCTCTGGAGGTGACCGTGCCCGAGGGCCTCTCCCCCGGGCTCGGCTTCCGGGAAACGCTGTACGACGCCGCCGTGGCGGCATGGGACGGGGATGCCCGGCGCCTGGACGTGCGGCTCGAGGCCCTCCGGAACTGGGAGCGTCCCGAAGGGTGGACGCCCGAGGCGTTCCAGACAGAGATCGCCCCCGTGCTCCAGGGCCTGGAGGCGCTGGCACGCTGGCAGCGGGAAGGGGCGGCGGCGGCGGCGGACCTCGAAGCGGCCCACCGGGCGACCCATCGTGGCGGCGAAGGCACCCGCCTGAGCGCGTTCCTGGCCTTCGCGGCCATGGAAGCGCTCACCGAGCTGGCCCGCTACGAGGAGGCCCTTCCGTACGCCCGCGCGTTCCGGGCGAACCCGTTCATGACGTTCCGCACCGCGCAGCTGTACGAGGAGCTGGGCCGGGACGCCGAGGCCGAGCGACTGTACCCGCTGTTGGAGCAGGCGTGGAACGAGGCCGAAGAGGGGGCGGTGCCCGAGGTCGGGCGAAGCGGCGGGTCGGGAGAGGGTGCAGGCGGGGACCCCTGATCGCCATCCCCCTCCCGCGACCGATCGCATCTGAAAGACCTCGACCGGACCTCTGTCCTCCAGCAGCTGAACCACCCGCACCACGGTCGCGTCGTCCAACACGCCGACGTGCACCGACGTCACCACCAGCAGCGGAACGGTCCGGACGCGGAAGCGCGTCCCCCTCAGCTAACCACCCGCCTCCACTCGTTGTTCTCCCGATCGACGTCCGGGAGCACGAAGTCGGGATCGAGGAACACCCGGGCCACCGCCTTCCGGTCCAGGGAGAGGGTGTAGTCGTCGCCCCGCATCCAGATCTCCACCGGGAGCGTCCGGTCCAGGGTCGTGCCGTCCTCGAACTCGACGTGGAGCAGCACCGGCATCACCAGGCCGGCCTCGTTCCGCAACCGGATGTCGGTGCCGGTCTCCGTGTCCTCCACGGCCGTCACGGACTGGTCCAGGACGTCCGTCGACCAGAACCACCCCCGCCAGAACCAGGCGAGATCCTCGCCGGCCACCTCCTCGACGTGGCGCATGAAGTCGGAGGGCTGGGGGTGCCGGTAGGCCCACTCGTCGATGTAGCTCCGGAACGCGGCGTCGAAGCGCTCCTCTCCCAGGACCACCTCCCGGAGGAGGATCAGCCCGTAGCCGGGCTTCCGGTACGCCATGAAGCCGAGCCCCTCCCGCCGCAGTACGTCGGGGGCCGTCATGATCGGCTGATCCGCGATGGGCGACTGCATCTGGCCTGCGATGAAAGCGCCCGAGGTGCGCCGGGTCCGGGCCGCGGCCTCGCCGTAGAAGTCGAGGTTGGAGTAGTGGTTGATGAAGGTGTTGAAGCCCTCGTCCATCCAGGCGTACCGCCGCTCGTCGCTCCCCACGATCATGGGGAACCAGGAGTGGCCGAACTCGTGGTCCGTGACCCCGAAGAGGCCCTGGTCCCGGGCCCCCACCCCGCAGAAGACGATCCCGGGGTACTCCATCCCGCCCACCACGCCGGCCACGTTCACGGCCGAGGGGTAGGGGTAGGTGAACCACGTCTCCGAGTAGTAGGGGATGGTGTGGAGGAGGTACTCGGTGCTCCGCTCCCATCCCGACGCCCCGTCGTCTCCGAGCCCTTCGTGGGGATACGCGGACTGCAACAGCACCCCGTTCCACCCGGCGGCGTCCCAGATGAAGGCGCTGGACGCGGCCCAGGAGAAGTCCCGGGCGTTCTCCAGCCGGTACCGCCAGGTCAGCGGCCCGTCACCGGCGGGGCGGCTCGCGGCGGTGCCGACCTCGTCCCGACCGAGGATCACCACCGTGGTGTCGCTGGTCCGGGCCCGCCGATAGCGCTCGAGCTGGTCGGGCGTCAGGACCTCGTCGGGATTCAGCAGCTCCCCGCCCGCCACGACCACCTGGTCCCGGGGGGCCGTGATCGCCACCTCGAAGTCCCCGTACTCCAGGTAGAACTCGCCCTGCCCCAGATACGGGAGGGGGTTCCACCCCGCCACGTCGTCGTAGACGTACATGCGGGGGTACCACTGGGCGAGCTCGTACACGGTGCCCCGCTCCGCGGGATACCGGCCCATGCGATCGGCACCGTACTCCGGGACCACGAAGGTCCAGGAGATGTCGAGATCGAGGCCGTCCCCCGAAGGGGCCAGGGGCCGGGCCAGGTCGACCCGCATGCGGGTCCCGTCCACGGTGACCTGCGGCGTGTATCGATCCCCGTCCTGCACCACCGCCACCCCCTCGAGCTGCAGCCCGCCCTCGGGGAAGAAGCCGCGCCAGCGGCTCCCGGAGTTGACCAGGGCGCCCCGGCTGCCGGGGGCGAAGAGGTTCTGCTCGAGCTGCACCCAGACGAAGGGGAGGGCGTCGGGGGAGTTGTTGACGTAGTGGATCGTCTCCCGGCCTCGGACCCTGTGCTCGGCGGGGATCAGCTCGACATCGATCCGGTAGTCGGCCCGCTGCTGCCAATAGGCCGGCCCGGGATCGCCCCCGGGTCGTCGGAGAAGGTCGGGCGCCGGCAGCTCCAGGGGCGCGAAGATGGCCTGGTTCGTCGGCGGTGCCACCACGGCGGGACGCTGTGCGCCCAGAGGGAGCGCAACGAGCAGGGCCAGCAGGAATGCGGGGATACGACGGAGACGCGACATGGAGAGACTCCCCGGAATGCGTTGGGTCAGCACGACGCCGGATGCTGCGGACGGCGACGTCCCCGGGGAGGGCGCGGGGTGGAGCCGTACCCGGCTCCTGATGGAAGGTAGAGGATGGGGGAGCGGATGGGTACGGGACCGCCTCAGTGCGGCGTCCGGGCCGTGTTGTGCCGCTTCATGAAGCGCTGCTCGTCCTCCGTGGTCCCCACCAGGATGATCTCCCCGCCGGGACCGTCGGGGAGCCTCGCCTCGGGGGGTGGGTTGGTCTCGACCCGGTCGTCGTGCTGGAAGGCCACCACGTGGCAGCCCGTCTCCTCCCGGATCCCGCTGGCCACGAGGGAGACGCCCCTCAATCGCTCGGGAACCGAAACCCGGAACAGGTCGAGGCCCTCGGCGATCATGACCACGTCGTCCCCCTCGAGGATGTTCAGGATCGCGTTCGCCCCCATGGAGGCGTAGGAGAGGACGAAGTCGGCACCGGCCCGGTGCAGGGTGGACACGTTCCGCTCCAGGGTGGCCCGGCTCACGATCTGGGCGTCGGGGCGGAGCCTGCGGCAGTAGATGGTCAGGTAGATGTTCGTGGCGTCGTCGGCGGTGGTGACGATGACCGTCGGTGCTTCCCGGATGCCCGCCGCCTCGAGGGTATGGAGGTCCGCCGCGTTACCCACGATGGTCCGGTCGGGGAACCGCACCTGATCGGCGTTCCGCTCCACGATCCGACACTCCACGCCCCGCTCGTCCAGCGCGACGGCGGCCGCCCGACCCACCCGGCCGCCGCCCAGGATCGGGACGGGGGCGTCCGCGGGACGGTAGATCGCCGTCAGCTCCGTGAACTCGGTGAGCTGGGCCTGGGTCCCGGCGAGGACCAGCACGGTGGACGGCCCCAGCACCGTGTTCGGCCCCGGGACCTCGAAGCGGCCGCGGTCCCACGCCCCCACCGCAGTGAGCCCCGTCATCTCCCGGAGCCACCCCTCCCCCAGGGACTTCCCCACCAGGGGCGTGCCGGCCACCGGGGCCTCGGCCACCAGGAGCTCGCCGAACTCGCCGATGACGCTCGCCCGGTGGTCGCCGGCCAGGATGCGCCGAGCCAGGGAGCGGCCCAGCATCTCGGGGAGCTGGAGGACCCGGGTGGAGCCGGCGAGCTCCAGGACGTCCACCGAGTCGGGGTCCCGGGCGAAGCTCACGACGGGGACGTCGGCGTCCAGCTCCCGGACGGTGAACGAGATGTTGGTGTTCACCGTGTCCTCGACGTTCGCCACCACCATGGCCGCCCGTTCCACCCCGGTGCGGCGGTACGTCTCGATGTCCTCGGGGCTGCCCAGAACGACCCGCAGCCCCTCCTCCTCGAGCTCCAGCGCCCGCCCCAGATCGGGCTCGAGGACGAAGTAGGGATATCCCAGCACCTCCAGCCGGGGAATCAGCGAGGTGGCCACCGGATCGTGGGACGCCAGGAGGATGTGGCCCTCCACCCCGTCGTCCACGCCCCGGGGCACCCGCCGGCGCGTCTGCGCCTCGAGCCAGGGCGCGTAGAAGAACTGGATGAAGGTGAAGGGGAGGACGATGAGGAGGAACATCACCCCCGAGATCAGCACCAGGATCGAGAAACCCCTGCCCAGGTCGCCGTTGAAGGTGATGTCCCCGAAGCCCAGCGTGGACATGACCGTCAGCGTCCAGTAGAAGCCCGTCATCCACGAATGGTCCTGCCCTTCGAGCTCCATGATCACGTGGAACAGGACGCTGTAGACCACGATCAGCACCGCCAGCCCGACGAGGTAGCGGATGAGGATGCGCAGGTTCCGCCGCATGGACGTCGTCTCGACCATGTAGGCGAGCTGGGC
>DATHRY010000175.1:0-7366 GCA_035464715.1 Longimicrobiales bacterium | reverse complement strand
GCATCGATCTCGTCCCGCACCTCTTCGTGATACTCGATCAAGATGAGCTTCGGCCGGAAGCGGTCGATGTCGAACCCTCGGAGTGCTGCAGGTTCCGCGAGCTCGATGTCCATCTTCAGCAGATCCAACGACTGGAACCCGTGCGCATCGAGGATATCGGTCAGGCTCGCAGTCTTCACGACCCGCGACTCTACTTCCCCATCCTCTTCCAGGCGTCTGGCCAGATCCTCCACGCCCGTAGACAGGCGTGTGTTTCGTGACACCACGAAGAACTCCACATCCTCATCGGAGCGCTCTCCCGCATAGGCCGCCACGTAGATCGTGCCGGGGCGGTGCTCTTCGTAGTCGGCGGCCAGCTCCGTGATCGGGTCGACGGCGATCCCTCGCCACCCGAGCGCGACGTCCAGGTAGTGGGTCGTGCTTCGAGTCCTGTAGTGGTTCGCCCCCACGTCCACGAATGTCCCCCCTCGCCTGTCGTTGAAGTAGTCGCGGATCAGCATCTCCTCCCAGTGCTGGCTCAGCTTCTCGGGGAAGTAGCGATAGATCAGACGTGCATGCTCCTCGTCCACGGGCTCCGAAGCACCGGCGATGGCCGGAGATGCCTGGCTGAAGTCGCGCTCCCAACCGAAGAAGAGCCAAGCCCCGAAAGCCAGAGAGCTCAGGAGCCAGGCCACCGAGAGGATGACCAACGCGCGCTTGGCAGTCTGCATGGTGTCTACCCTTCGATTTCAGTTCGCCGAGGTCGGATGAGGAACGGGTATGCGGCTCCTCCCAACACGACGGTGAGCAGTCCTAGAGTGGATTCCGTTGGTCTGCCCTCGAACGACCAGAGCATCATCCAGATCGACACGACGATGAAGAGGATCGGTGTTGCCGGATACAGCGGTACTTTGAACGGCCGCTGCAGATCCGGCTGTGTACGACGCAGAACGATCACGCTGATCACCGCCAGCGTGCTGAATCCGGCGAGCGTGAAACCTGCGTAGTGCTGGATCTGATCGACTGCGCCGGCCACGATGAACAAGCTGGTGATCAACCCTTGCGTCAGGAGAGCGATGGCAGGCGTCCGGGTCTTAGGATGAAGCCGAGAGAGACCGCGGAGTCCCGGGAAGTCCCTCCCACATGCGTAGTAGACACGCGGACCCACCGCGGTCATGGCCGAGCACGCAGCCAGTAGTGAGACCGCGGCCAGCACAGTGACGAACCCCACCGATCGAGGGCCGAACAGCCCGGATGCCGCAACCTGCGCCACCTCCACTCGCCCAGCGAGCCCTTCGACCCCCGCACCATAGAAGTAGAACAAATTGAGGGCCAGGTAGAGGACGGCCGCACAACCTGTCCCCCACAGGAGGGCCCGGGGGAGGTTCCGGCCCGGGTCGCGGATCTCCTCGGACAGGTAGGCCGCACTATTCCAACCTGAATAGCAGAACATGACGAAGACGAGCGACGTGGCCATCGCCGCAGCGGTCCCGCTGCCGTCAGCCGACAGGGGCATGGAGCGAGTCAGGTTGCCCACGTCTCCTCCACCCAGGGCCGCGGCCCCGGTCACCAGCACGACGATTCCGACCACCTTTGCGACGGTCCAGATCGCGGTGAAACCGATTCCGACCTCCGTCCTGAGGGTGTGAATCAGAACGAGCATCCACACCACTCCCAGCGCGAAGGCGTCCCCAGGCGTGATGCCGGGCAAGACGTGTGTTTCTGCACCCAACGGGGGGATGTAGTATGACAGATAATGTGACAGCCCCTTGGCAGCGGCGGCGATCGGGGCCGAGAAGCCGGCCGTGAGCGACACGATCACGCTCATGAGGGCTACGCGTCCACCGAATGCCTCGTGCAAGTACTGGTACTCCGCACCGGCCTTCGGAATCGCCGCGCCGAGCTCACCGTAGCATAGGGCTCCGCACAGGGCCAATACGCCGCCAAGAATCCAGAGCAGGTAGATCGGCATCGGATCGCCGAGGTCGGCAGCCTGGAAGCCGGTGGTCGTGAAGATGCCGGCGCCGATGATGTTGGCGACCACGACGGCTGCCGCCGCTCGGACCCCGATGGAGCGCCGCAGGTGCCCTGCGTCCTGTCGAGCCGGCTGAGCATCCATCCGGTCCTCTTGATTCACGATGAAAACGTCGGTCGATGCTGAGCGCCATCCGGCATCCGGCGTCTGATGGGCGCCTCGGGGACCATTGGAGAGCAAGGCTCACTTCAATAGTACAACTGCCCTCAGGCCGAACGACATCAGTCATTTCTGTTCGGCCAGCATCCGCTGGATCCTGTCCGACCTCACGGGCTCCTTCCGGGTCGAGCGTGATGGTAAGAGAGCAGCAGTCCGGACCAGGGTTAGGCGTAGGCGAAAGATTGCGATCCTGGCCGAGCCAAGCACGATTGTTGCAAGGACAGACTGGAGGACCCGAGGGCGATCTTCGTGCGCCCGGTCCCGTCCCACCGGACCGCACCCACCCCATGCCCGCCACCCCCCCACCCGACGCACCGGAGAAGGCCTGCAGCGCGGGACTCTCCTACGTGACCGACGAGTCCCCCGGCATCCGCCGCCGCCGCTGCGGCCGGGGCTTCACCTACGTACTCCCGGATGGCGGGACGCTGAGCGACGAGGACGCGAGGGACCGGATCGCCGCTCTCGCCATTCCTCCCGCCTGGACCGATGTGTGGATCTGTCCGGACCCCCTGGGGCACCTGCAGGCCACGGGCCGGGACGAGGAGGACCGGAAGCAGTACCGATATCATCCTCTGTGGGAGGAGGTCCGGGACGCGTCGAAGTTCGAGACCGTCGTTCAACTCGGGCACGCGCTACCACGGATCCGTGCACGGGTCGGTCGCGACCTGGCGGCCACGGAGGCCACCCGGACCCGGATCCTGGCCGCGGCCGTGCGGTTGCTGGACCGGACGGGTGTGCGGATCGGGACCCCTGTCTACGCAGAGCGGAACGGGAGCTTCGGCCTCACCACGCTTCGGCGGCGGCACGTTCGCATCCGGGGTTCGTCCCTCAACTTTGAGTTCACGGGCAAAGGGGGGAACGAAGTGGCCCTGGTCGTGGAGGACCGTCGACTGGCCCGGGTACTGCGCGAGAGCGTCGAGGCACCGGGGTGGGAGGTCTTCACGTTTCCCGGCGAGGGAGGCCGGCGGACCCCGGTCTCCCCTGAAGACGTGAACGAGTACATCCGGGAGGTGGGGGAGGACCGGTTCACCGCCAAGGACTTCCGGACCTGGCTGGCGACGGTGACGGTGGTGGACGACCTGGCGGCGGACGCCGCCACGGCGCACCAACCCGAGGCCGCCCTCTCTCGCTGGCTGGAGTCGGTGGACCGGGCGGCAGAACGGCTGTTCAACACCCGCGCGGTCCTCCGGGAGAGCTACCTGCCGCCGGGGCTCGAGGAGCTGTTCGTCTCGGGCGGGTGGACGAAGGACCACGCCCGGCTCGCCGCTCGTGCAGCGAAGCTGCGGCGGCCGGGGCACCGCACCTCGGAGCCCCTGGCCCTGGCCCTGCTGGAGGCGCTCCTCATCCCTCCGGGACGTAGCCGTACCGGTCCATGAAGGTGGCGGCCCGGGCTTCGATCTCCCGCACCTTCGCCGGTTCGAGGCGGTCTCGCCACTTGGTGGCGACGGAGGGGTCGATGCTGGACATGCTCCGTGGGATCCAGTCCCACCGGCGGGGATAGGGGTCCGCTGTGGGGTCGTACTCCAGGAAGCCGGAGTCCCACTCCGCACCGAGGTGGTCGCAGATGCGGCGGGTGGTCTCGGCGGTGTCGGCGACCATGTCCTCGAACCGCACGGTCAGCACCGACTCCCGGGGGACGTGCCGGAACAGGAACTCGTCGTTCCGGAGCATCTCGCCGAGGATCTCGTCACCCCGACTCCGCTCCTTGAACATCTCTGCGGAGTTCCAGAGGCCCCGGGGATCCCGCACCGTGTAGATCAGGCTCGCCTCCGGGAAGGCCCGGCGCAGCAGCTTGATGTGGGGGATGTAGAACGGCCATTTGTCCCCCACTACCCGGGCGTCGTTCCGGTCCGCGAAGTCCTGGAAGGCCCGGGACATGGTCCTCCGGAAGGTGCCCGGGTAGGTCCAGTTGAGGCCGGTGAGGCGTCGCACCACCCTGCGGATCACGTTGAGGGGCGAGTGGTGCCAGGTGTCGAACAGTTCCTCCCGCAGCTCCCGCGAGTACCCGTGCTTGTCGCCGCGCTCCGAGTCGGGGTTCATCATTCCCACGTCCGACTCGTAGGCGAACGGGTAGCTCTCCACCGTGCAGCACATGTCCGGGTGACGGTCGATGAGCTGGGCCAGCAGAGTAGTCCCCGTCTTCTGGGAGCCGATGCAGAAGAAGAAATGCCCGGCGTCCGGGGTCGACATGAGGGTCTGGTTCAAGGGAGGGGACCGTTGAGGAGGGCTGTTCGGCTCGTCACCGCACCTCTCAAGAATGTGCCCTCGGCGGGTACGGCGCGAGGGTGGCGAACCGCCCTTCGGTGCCCCGCCGGCCCCTGGAGTCCGCGTCCGGCCCCCTCCGGAGTCAGCCGGGGCCGTAGCGGGCGTCGACCAGCCTGTACCCGTTCTCGTGGCGGAACGAGCACCGGTAGTCGTAGGTGGTCTTCCTGCCCCGGGCGGTAAGGACGATCATCTCCCCCCGCACCTCCGTCCGTCCGGAGTCCGCGGTCACCACCTCATCCGGGGCCCGCCAGGATTCCAGCCGCGCGCCCTCCCGTCGGTCCAGCAGCACCTCGACTGCGGCTCTGCACTGCTGGCCCAGGAGCTCCGGGAGGAGCTCGGTCACCTCGGGTCGTGGCTCGGGGCCGTACTCCGCCCGGTCGAGCCGGTCCTGGTCCTCGGGCAGGAAGGTGCAGACGTAGTGTCGGACGACCTCCGGGCCGCCTCGGGGACGGACGAGCATCTCGCCTCGGAGGATCCGGTACGCTCCGTCGGCCTCGTCCTCGAACGCCCCGTCCCCCCGCCATCCCGTAACGGCCCCGTCGCCCCGGCGGGCGACGGCATCCTCCAGCGCAGCGCGGCACCGATCCCGGAGGCGCGACGCCCGGAGGGCCGGATCCCCCCCGGACGCCAGCGCCCCTTCCTGCGCCGACGCCTCACCGGGGAGGACGGAGTCCGTCAGGGTCGCCACCGGCCGATCGGCCGGCTCGGCGGCCGCCGCATCCACGAGCACCGGCCCGGGTTCGCCGGTGAGCACGGAGGCGCTCCCCTCCGTGCCGGCCGAGCCCCCGCAGCCCGAAACCATCAGTCCGCACGCGGCGGCGACGACGAGGGCGGGTCGGAAGATGATGGTCTGGCCCATGGAACGCAGTGGAAGGAGGCGTCGATAGGCTGGTAACCTGCGATTCCAGGGTGGTTCTCGGCAACGGGTCTGTCGGAACCGCCTGGGAAGACGGCCGGGTCCGGCCCGGGGCTCAGCCCGAGGGCGCGGAGGCAGGGGCGGCGGCGTCGCCCGCTGGGGGAACGCCCGCACCGATGGGCGCATCCCCACCGGCGACCCACCCGTTGACCGTGTCCGTGAGGCTCTGCCACCACTCGCCCCAGGGAAGGGCCACGAGGGCGTTCCAGGCGTCCACCGGGCTGGTCTCCACGACCCCGAGGCCCAGCAGGGCCAGGTACCAGAAGAGGGCCGTCCAGGTGATCTCGAACAGCCACCGGCGGGGCGTGAGGCCCTTGGTCTTCACCTGCTTCTCCGTCATCGACGGGCGCCGGAACACAGCCGCGATGGCCACGGTGAACCCGCGGCGGTAGAAGTCGACGGTCTCCCGGAGCACCCGCCCGGCTTCCACCGGGCGCGTCCCCTGCAGCATGCTCTGGCTGAGGGCCAGGCTGAAGTGGATCATCGAGCGCAGCAGCAGGGGCACCCAGAAGATGAAGCCGATGACGGCCCACAGGGCCAGGCAGACGGAGAGGATCCCCCAGGTCAGGTACCGGACGCCGCGATCGACACGCCCGTCCTCGTCCCCCTCGGCTTCGGCGGCCGCCATGGCCTCCGGGTCGCCCAGGAGCTTGGGATCGAACGTCTTGTACCGCTGAATCGTCGACTCGCTGGACATGTCAGAATCCGTTGAAGAGGGTCTGCCTGCTGGTCAGGACTCGTCGGGGCCGTCGTCCGAGCCGCTCCCCTCGCCACCGTCCCCGTCCGTCTCCGGCAGGAGGACGCTGCTGAGTCCCGTGGCGTCCACGCCCAGTCCGATCCGGCTGAGCCCCGCGGCATCGGCCAGGACGAGGGTCGCAGCGGCTCCCCCGCTGGACATGCCGAGCACGGCGCGGGTCTCCCCGCTGCGGTCCGCGAAGACGAGGCTCGAGGTCTCGTCGGCCAGGACACCCAGGGCCACGCGGTTCTGCCCCGCCGCGTCGGCGAAGGACATGCCCGGTCCGTCTCCGCCTACGGTAAGGGTCAGGCGGGGCGTGCCCGACTGATCCTGCATCGCCAGCGTCGCGTTGGGCCCGTTGTCGGCCACCGACCAGCGCCCCCGGACCTGTCCGTCGGCGCCCACCAGGACGAAGTCCCGGGCCTGTACCACGTCGCTCGTCCCGGACATCGCGAGGAAGTCGGGCCGCAGGATCGACAGGGCGCTGAGGCCCAGGGCCGCGATCAGCGCGATCCCGAGGAGGCGGTTGCCTCCCCGCAGGCCTGCGATCTCCCGCTCCAGCCCGGCGACCCGGGCCATGAGACGATGCTCCATCTCGTCCCGCATGCCTCCGTCGTCCGGTCCGTTCCGTACCTCGTCCATGATCAATCTCCGTGCCCGGACTCGAGGGAGGGGATCCCGGAGGAGAACTCCTCCTCGGTCACCAGGAAGTACGAGTGGGCCGCCGTGTGGATCGCCGCGGGGTCGAGCGCCGGCTCCACGCCCTTGAAGGCCGCCATGGCCTGGACCTGCTTGATCAGGTCCCTGGGATGGCAGCCCCGGGGAAGGAAGCTCCGGGCGTGGTAGTACTCGTCGAAGAGGAGATCGATGACCTCGGGCCGGAAGGGCACGCCGAACTCCTCGCAGTTCATCCGGAAGATCCCCTCGAAGGCCTCTCGAGTGGGGCTCCGGACCTCGACCTTGTACTGGATCCGACGCAGGAACGCCTCGTCCACCAGGTCTCGCGGATTGAGGTTGGTGGCGAAGATCAGGATGCAGTCGAAGGGCACCGGGAACTTGATCCCGGAGTGGAGCGTCAGGTTGTCGAAGCCCTTCTCCAGCGGAACGATCCACCGGTTCAGGAGCTCCTCGGGCCTCATCCGCTGACGACCGAAGTCGTCGATGATCAGGACACCGCCCGCCGCCTTCAGCTGGAAGGGTGCCTGGTAGACCTTCGAGTACGGGTCGTACTGCATGTCCAGCTGATCCAGCGTCAGCTCACCACCGACGAAGACGG
>DATHRY010000174.1:0-5693 GCA_035464715.1 Longimicrobiales bacterium | reverse complement strand
CATGCACATCGCACTTCTCGGCGACTCCATCCTCGACAACGCGCCGTACACGGACGGTCTGCCCGACGTGACCGCTCGGCTCGAGGAACGCCTCGGCCCGGACGGCCGCGTGACGCTCCTGGCCGTGGACGGGAGCATGATGGACGACATCGACGGTCAGGTCGCCCACATCGACCCGACGGTCACCCACGTGGTGTTGAGCGTCGGAGGCAACGACGCCATCGAGGTCTCGGACGTGCTCGGCCGCCCCGTCGGCCGGGTCGGGGAGGCGTTCGCGGTGTTCGACCACGTCATCGCCGACTTCCGACGTTCGTATCGGGCGGCGCTCGAGGCCCTGCTCTCCGCGGGGCGTCCCGCGGTGGTGCTCACCATCTACGACGGGTGGTTCGGGCCGGACGAGGCGCCGATGCTCCGGACGGCGCTTCGATCGTTCAACGATGTGATCATCGGGGAGGCGACGTCCCGAGGATTGCCCGTCATCGACCTTCGCCGCGTGTGCACGCGGGCCTCGGACTACGCCAATCCCATCGAGCCGAGCTCGTCGGGAGGCGACCGGATCGCGGAACAGATCGAGGCGGTGGTACGCCACTACGACTTCGACCGCGGGTCGGCGGTTCTGCCGCACCGGCCGGACGCGGATGGGCGCGACCCGGAGGGGTCCTGAGGCCCGTCGAGCCCACCCTTCGGCTCATTCGGCCCGGGCGATCCCCTGCCGGGTTTCGAACTCGGCGACGAAGCCCGGATCGAAGCGGCTCCCGCGCTCGGACCACCATTCGGAGAACTCGACGGTCCTGAACTCGGCATCCCCCGCCCACCTGGAAGAAGGCCCGGGTACCGCGGCGTAGGCCCCGCCGTCACGACTGACCCACCCAGGGGGCGCCGGGCACTGCGGATCCACTGTCGGTTGCCCGTCGGGCCCGGCGGTCCGCACCATGTGCTTCCCTTCCATCCGTCAGCGCGCGGCTCATGTTCAGCTTCTTCAGAAGGCACCGGGACCCGGAGGTCGCGGAGATCGAAGCCCTCATCGAGAGCGACCTGGATCAGGGGTTCGCCCGGTTCGTGTCCGCCCGGAGCCGGCTGACCCACGAGGCGGCCGACCGGCTCGGCGAGGCCCTCCGTCGTCGGCTGGAGGGACGGGAGCACGAGGCGTATCTGGCCCGGGCGCTGGCCGAGGGCGCCATCGGCCCGACGGCATCGCTGGAGCTGCTGGAGGCGTACCGCGATGCCGGGTACGTGACGGACGAGCGAGCCGAGATGCACCGTCGGCACGCCATCGACGCCCATCGCCGGGAGCTCCTGGCGCTCATGGCCCGTCCGGACACGGGACGCTTCGAGTACTTCCAGCTCCTCGACGGCTACCGCATCAGCGGGTACCTGACCGAGGACGAGCTCCGCGCCCTGTACGGCATCGTGGAGGCGAAGCTGAACCCGGAGGCCGCGGCCAAGCGGCTGTTCGCCGAGGCCCAGGTCGCCCTCGATCCCGAACTCCAGGCCGAGCTGCTGCACCGGTATCTCATGCGTTTCCAGGGAGCCGAGGACTACGCCTTCGCCGCCAGCCAGTATCTCGCCCTCCGGGTCGACCTGCAGTGGCGCCGACTGCATCGGCTGACTTCGGCCCGGGACGCCACCCGCCAGGTCCACGAGCTGAACTCCCTTCTGGAGGCCTACCTGCCCCACACGTCGGACCTGAGCGAATACGTGCCCATCGATCAGATCGTCGAGGACTTCCACGCCCACGCCCGACACTTCGACGCCGAGCCGGGTGCCGACGACCTGATCACCGAAGAGGACGTCAGCCGCAGGGTCGTGGTGGTCGCCAAGCACGACGGATCCGAGGGGAGCTACCGAGAGGAGCGGAATCGCCTGGTGCCCATGGGCGCCACGGGACGGGTGCGGGCCGTCAAAGGCGACAAGGTGCTCGTTCGTCACGCCGGGCCCGGCCTGGAGTACAGTCGCAGCTGGCCCCTGCCGCCCATGGACGGGGTGCGGAAAGTCGCCATTCCCCGGGACTCCGACCTGGCCTTGTGGGACCAGGACGAGGTCGGTCTCATGAATCCCCGGCGCCCCAGCCCGGTCTTCGTGCATCAGTATCAGGCCGCCGTGGAGACCATGGCCAGGATCCTGGAACGGCACCGGGAGGATCACTCCATCCGCCTGATCGAGTCGGGCGAGGACGCCGACGGAGACCGCGAAGCCAGGTAGAGACGGTGTGGAGGTCCGGGCTCGTCCCGTCCCGACGGGCAGCCGAGGGGATGGGCTCTCACAGGGTACGCCGCCCCCGTCCGGCTCCTTGCGCCGGTCGCCCCGGAGGGTGTTCCGACCCCGGAATGACGCAGTGGGGTCGCGCCGCCGCGGACACGATGCTACCGTATTACGAAGATCTTCGTACCATGTCTCTCCGGGCCCGCCCCCGATGAGGCCCGTCGCCTTCCTTCCCGTCCCGTCGGAGCCCCCGTGCCTTCCCGTTCCATCTTCCCGAGCACCCTTGCAGTCCTGGCTCTCCTGGCCGGCTGCGGTGAACCGGGGGGTTCCCCCGGGCCCGGCGTGACGGTCTCCGACTCTCTCGGCGTCGCGGTGCACGCCTGGGGACACTCCGAAGACGACCTCGACACCTGGGCGTACGACCCGGAGCCGGTATTGCGGCTCGGGGCGCTGGAGGGGAGCACACCGGACGTCTTCGGCCGCATCTCGTCCCTGGTCCTTGGCTCCGACGGCGGGGTGACGGTGACCGACGATCTGGCGGGCGAGGTCCGGTCCTTCTCGGCGTCGGGCACCCACGTCGGCACCCTGGGCGGACTGGGAGAGGGGCCCGGCGAGTTCTCGACCTCGCTCGCGCTGCTCCGGGTGGCGGGCGACTCGGTCTGGGTCTGGGACCAGCGCCAGCGGCGGCTGTCGATCTTCGCGGGCGGCGTCTTCGCCCGGAGCTGGACCGTGCCGGCGGACGTGCTCCTGTCCCGGCCGGTGCTCGTCGGGTCGCGGGTGTTCGGAGAAGCGAACCAGCGACTGACCGGGCTTCCGGAGACGGGGATGAGCCGACCCCCGGCGACGGTGGTCGTGGTTGGCAGGGAGGGGTCGGCCTCGGAGCTCCTGATGTCCGACGGGCACGAGCGTTTTCTGGACATCCAGATGGCCAACGGACAGATCAGCGCGGTCAACGTCTTCCAGCCCCCATTCGCCCGCGGGTTCTTCTTCGGGGTGGTGGAGTCCGGGGGTGGGGCGAGGGTCATCGGCGGTCCCAACGATCGCCTGGCCCTCCGGGAGTGGTCCGAGGACGGCGAGTTGCGGGCGATCCACCGCTATGCGGCCCTGGACCGACCCGTGACCGACGCCCGGGTCCAGCGCGCCCGGGAGGTGATCACAGCCCGCTTCGACGAGCCCTCACCGGCGCTGCGGCAACAGCTCGACCTCCTCGAGTCGACCCTTCCGGAGTACGTGCCGGCCTTCGACCGGGTGTGGCCCGACGACGAGAACCGCCTGTGGGTGCGCCGGTCCGTCGAGGACGGCGTCGAGGAGTGGATGGTCCTGGGAGTGGAGGACCTGCGCCCGCTGGCCCGGATCGTCCTGCCCCGGGGCTTCGCCCTCATGGACGTTCGCACCGGCCTTCTGGGCGGGCGTTGGCTCGACGAGCTCGACGTCTCGCACGCGCAGGTGTACAGGCTCCGCACCGGGGCCTGACGGGCGCGGGACGAGGCCGTCGACGTCGGCCGAGGGCCGCTGCACTGGCCTGCCCGCCTGGAGTTGCGCACCATGTCGGAGCGCCTCGGCCCGGCCCGGCGGCAGGTCACCACCCTGCCGCCACCCACCGCGTGCGCATCCGCGCCCCAGCGAAGATTGCTTCCGGTGCCAGGGAGGGCACATGGAATCCCCCATCATGTCACCCGTCGCGCTCTCCGCCCTCGTCGAGCCCCAGCCGGGTTCCATCGTCAGTCGCGTCATCTTCCGCAACCAAGGCGGCAGCCAGTCCCTCTTCGCCTTCGCAGAGGGTCAGGGACTGCAGGAGCACACAAACTCGAGCGACGCCATCGTGTTCGTCCTCGAGGGCCGGGTCGATGTGGTCCTGGACGGGGTGACGCACGCCGTGGAGACAGGCGAGGCCCTGCTCCTGCCGGCCACGATACCCCACGCCCTGGTGGGCGGGGCGCCCTTCAAGATGCTCCTCACCCTCATGAACTCCAGCGACGACGGCTGACGGAGGCGGAGGGAAGGCCCGTCACCTCGGGGCGGCGTCCGATACCGCCTCGAAGCTGAAGGTCAGCTCGCCGGGAAGAGACGAATCAGATCGGCGATCTGCCGCTGGATGTCGGCCACCTCCGTCGCCGTGGGCGGACTCCCCCACAGGACGTTCTCGAGGATCCGCTCCAGGAGCTCGGTCCGGCCCAAGGTGACGGCGTCGGTCCCGAACCGGGTCACTTCGGTGAAGCCCTCGTCCTCCCGGTGGAACTCCAGGATCGTGTCTCTGGCATGGCTGCCGAACCCGAGGTGTGTCTCGGTGTGGATCACGACGCTGACGACATCGCTCTCGCCCCCGTCCTCCCCCTCCCGGGCGCGGGAGGCGACGCGCTGGGGCCGTACGGCTCCGGGACAAGGAGAATGTGTGCGCCTAGGCTCCGGGGTCGGACCGGCGGGGACGGGGCCTTGCGCCGGTTGATCGCCGACCTACAGTCGATGTATCCCCATGCGCCCCCTGGATGAGCCGGACCCCATGGCCGTGATCGAGACCCCCCCCGGCGAAGAAGACCTCTTCCCCTGCCCGATCTGTGGCGAGGAGCTCAAGCAGGGCGTCAAGAAGTGCCGCCACTGCAAGGAGTGGATCGAGCGGAACTGCGAGGAGTGCAATACGCCGCTCCGTGGGGTCTTCGCGGCCCGAGGGGTGTGCGCAGACTGTGCCACCGCCCGTTACACGCCGGTGGCGGCGGCGGCCCCGGGGGCTCTTGCGCCGACCCGGTCGAAGGGTACGGCGATCATGCTGGCCGCCCTCCTGGGCGGGGTCGGCGTCCACCGCTTCTACCTCAACCGTCCGGGGTCCGGCCTGTTGTACCTTCTCTTCTGCTGGACCCTGATCCCCACCCTGCTGGGGCTGTGTGAGGCCTTCAGGCTCGCCGTGATGGACGACGGCACCTTTCAGGCGAAGTACGGCTGAGGGAACCACCCTCGCGCGTGCTCCACACCGGGGGCGTGCCGCATCCAGCGGGCCGCGTGATCCCGGGGGTCGCGCGATCCGGGGGGCCGCGTGATCCAGGCGGGGCGTGAGCCGGCACCCGCGTTGAGCCGATCCGGACGGATTTCCCGCGTCGAGCGGGTGCGGTCTTCCATCCGGTCCGGTAACACAGAGGCCCCTCATGCGTCGGTTCGTGCTCTTCACGGCGTTGTCCGTGCTTCTCTCCTGCGGCGAGTGTTACAGAAGAGCCCGTACCGGTACTTCGAGACCGCCGAGGCCGGCGACTGAGGCTGGCGCGTCCGGGCGGTCTCCCGGCAGGATGGGCCCGCGGCACTTCGTCGGGGCCCGTCGGGCCACGCCCCTGTCCGGGGTACCCGAGGCCCGCCGGGCCGCAGGGACCTCAGCCCGGAGCTCCGGATGATCGCAGCGATGCGGCGCCTCCTGTGGTCCGGGTTCGTCTTGTCGACCGCGGGCTGTGGAGGGTCCGACGCGCCGGAACGACCGCCGGACCTGGAAGATGCGAGGCCTCCGGCGG
>DATHRY010000173.1:0-2904 GCA_035464715.1 Longimicrobiales bacterium | reverse complement strand
GGGCCAGGGGAAGGTCCCGGGCGGACCGGCGGAGGAGCCGTCACAGGGCGGGTTGTCCGCAGCGAAGCAGAACATCTCGATCGAGCTGATGAAGTCGTAGCTCGTGAAGGCCCGGGGTCCCTCGGGGACACCCGTTCGATGCAGCATCTGCGCGGCGGCGAACTCCTCCAGGAGCTGTCCGAACCCGACCCCCGTGATGGCGGCCAGCCCGGCGAGCCCGGGCTGCGTCGTGGAGTCGTTCTGGCTCGTGAAGAAGTCGGCGTCCGCCAGGGGCGCGATGCCCGCCTGGCCGTAGGCGTCCCCGAGCCATCGGAAGAAGGTCCAGCCCGACCCGTAGACCGAGTGACCGTCTTCCGCCCCGTTCGGGGTGGCCACGACGCCGTTGGGCTGGCTGGAAAGGTATCCCTGGACCCGGCTCAGCCGGATCACGATCCCCAAGGCCTCGGGGTAGATGTCGTTGTTGGAGTCGAACGCCGTGTTGCGGATGTCGTCCTCGGTCACCATGGCGTTCACGGCGGGTCCGCCGATGGCGTTCCAGGAGACCCGGGTGGCCACGTTCGCCGCGATCTCGGCGGTCCCCTCCTCGATCCAGGACGGCTGGAAGGGGTTGCTGATCGGCGCCAGCACGTCGTTCCGCCGGATGCCCTGCCAGAACGACGAGACGTGCTTCACCTCGTGCACCGAGGTCTCCAGCGCCTGGGCGAAGCCGTCGTCCACCTCCCGGGCCAGGGCGGCGTTGAAGTACATCAGCTCCGCCTCGTTGGATGCCGCACAGCCCGCCGCCTCGAACAGGTCCCCGCCCCAGACGTAGGCTGCGGTCGCTCCGTCCTCGAGGTTGTCGTCGAAGGAGATGTAGACGATGACCTTCCCGTTGGAGTCCACGTCGGGGACCCCGTGGAAGTAGTCGTCGATGACGCCCTTCCCGTAGTCCGTGTAGTAATCCAGGATCATCTGCGCCTCGGCCGGCGTGACCTTCGTGCCGGCGGCCACGTTGAGTGCCGAATCCTGGTAGACGGCCAGGTTCGCGTCCTGGGCCAGGAGGAAGGCGGGCGTCCGCGCCTCCGGGTCCTCGCAGCTGGTGCCATCGTTGTTCCGAAGGACGATTCGTGCCGGCAGGTCCGCAGCCTGGGGGAACGCCCCGGTCTCGGCCCGGGCGGCGCTGGGGAGGAGCGCTTCGGTTCCGAGGGCCTGGACCAGCACCGCCTCGCTCTCCCTCAGCCGAAGATGTGCGCGCCGCGTCTGCTCCTGGAGCATGTGGCCCCACCGGAGGTACTTCCGGGCCGTGATCGACATCCCGATCGGGTCGGCCAGCGCGGTGCTCTCCGTGGTGGCGCGGGCTGCCGGCGCGAAGGCCGGGGCCGTCACCACGCCCAGTGCGGTGACGTTGAGGGTGGCCGTGGAGACTCGGGCCGCGAGCGCATCTTCGCTGCCGTTGGTGTCCTTGTTGAGGATGGCGACCCTATACCGATCACCGTCGGAGCCCGAGGGGATGAAGACGTCGCAGTTCACGGCCAGCACCCGGATGTCCCCTGGGTCCATCGCCAGCTCCTCGGTGCAGGGGGCCGACGTCACGGCGAGATCGGCCGTGCCGGAGACCGTCCCGACGGCGGCCGTGATCGTCACGTCGCCTTCGTCGAGGGCGGTGGCGAGACCGGACAGCGCATCGATGCTCGCGACGGTGGGGTCGTCGCTGGTCCAGACCACGCTCTGCCCGGACATGACGTCCCCGTCCTGGTCCCGGACCACCGCGGTGAACTGAAGCGTCGCACCCAGCACGCCGATCTCCCCCGACGCGGGCGTCACGCTGATCGAGGTGACGATGGGGTCCTCGCCCGAGTCTCCGCATGCGGCGGCGACGGCGAGGACACCTGCGATGACGGACAAGCGGAGCTTCCGCATGACTACCTCAACGAAGGGTTGGATTCCCGGCCCTCGGTGGGGCCGAACTCGATGTCAGACCTGCCCTTCCGGTCCGGAGTTCCCCGGATCCAGAAGGGCAGGCAAGATCGACCGGGCCGCGCCCGTCAGCGAAAAGGCCGCCTGGGCGGTGAGCGGGGTCGATTCAAGGTTCACCTCAATGATACACCCCTGCGCCCCCGGTTGCCCATGCTCCCGTTCCCCCCCGAGGACGAGGCGGGGGAGGGCCGCGGCGGGATGCACGACCGCGCTGGTTCCGACGGTCAGCGCGACGTCCGACGCCAGTGCCCAGCTCCAGGCCCGGCGGAGCGCCGCCTCCGGCAGGGCCTCGCCGAACCACACGACACCTGGCCGCAGCAGCGCCCCACACCTGCTGCAGCGGGGCGCCTTGCCACCTGCGCCCAACTCGGAGCGGTCTTCCGTCTCCCATCCGCACCCGGTGCACCGAACCCGGAACAGGTCGCCGTGGAGCGCGATCACACCCTCCGGGTCGTCGTCCGCGGCGCGGGCGGCGGCCTGGTGGAGCCCATCCACGTTCTGCGTGACCAGGAGAGCCGAGCCGGCCCGACGACGGACCCAGGCCGCCAGGGCCCGGTGGCCCGCGTGGGGGGGACATCGGCTCACCAGGGACCTCCGCCAGGCGTACCACTCCCACACCCGGTCCGGGTCCCGGGCGAAGGCTTCGGGCGTGGCCAGCTCCTCGGGACGCGCACCCTTCCAGAGACCGTCCTCACCACGGAAGGTGGGGACGCCGGACTCCGCCGACATGCCCGCCCCGGTGAGGACCAGCACCCGACGGGCGGCGGAGAGGCGCCGGCGGGCTTCCGCCAGGAGGGCCGGGTCGGGTCCCGCGCCGCCGTCCAGCGTCAGCGTCCCGGCGGTGGCGGATCCTTCCGCTCCCCGGGCCGCTCGGCCTCGCGGGGCGCGGCGCCGGGCCGGCCGAGGGACCAGGCCGTCACGGTCCACCCGGCCAGCAGAAGGAGTCCG
>DATHRY010000172.1:0-23148 GCA_035464715.1 Longimicrobiales bacterium | reverse complement strand
GTCGAAGACGAACGCCTCCAGGACCCGGGCCAGGGCGACCGCCCCGAGCAGGCCCAGGACGCCGCCGACGACGGCCAGACCGGCCCCGTACCGGACCACGAGCCGGAAGACCCGCTCCGGCTCCGCTCCCAGAGCCATGCGTATACCCATCTCCCGGGTCCGGCGACCCGAACTGCTGCGTTGCAGGAGTTCCCACAAGGCCGGGGCCCATGAGAGGTGGAAGACGGGGGAACGACGCGAAACGGGGTGCCCCGCCTCTCGGCGAGACACCCCGTGGCGTAGTTCCGGATCGGCGCCGCTCAGGGCGCCGCCTCGGGATCGATCAGCCGCCCAGCGGGAAGCCGAGTCCGGCCTGGAACGCCCACGCCCGGTTCTTCAGCTCGCCGAAATCGGCGCCATCGGCGACGTCGGTGATGTCGTTGAGCCCGTAGTGGTAGCGGAGGTCCGCCCACAGCGAGAAACTTGAGAAGTAGAACGCCGCATCGGCACCGAAGATGCCGGCCCACTCCGTGCTCTTCACGTCGTCGCCGCAGTCCTCGCCCTCGAGGTCACACCCGGTGTTGAAGCCGAGACCCACCCCGCCGAAGACGCTCGGCTTGATGAAGCCGAGGGGGATTCCGACCTTGAGCACCGCGGGAATCTCCAGGTAGCTGAGATCCAGGTCCTCGACCGTGTCCCCGAAGTCGAGCTCGGCCCCCTTCTGGGTGTACTGGGCCCCGACCTGGAACCCGAAGAGGCTGCTGCCCCCCCAGTCGAGGAAGACGCCGCCGGTGAACCCGGTCCGGTTTCCGTCGTCGACCAGGTCGCCGACGTTGTCCACGTCGATGCTCGCACCCGACACCCCGCCTCGTACGCCCAAAGTGGTCTGCGCCTGAAGGGTCGGCGCAGTGAACGCGAAGAGCGCAAACCCGGCCATGAGACCCGACACCGCATACTTCACTCGCATCATCGTTTCCTCGTGTCAGAAAGTGAGAAGGCACCACTGCAGAAAAGCTATTCATCGGTGGTTCGAACACAAGGAAAATTCATAAACGGACGTTTCCCGCCATCTCCGCGGCGGGCACGGCGTCCGACGTGTCTCCCTCGGCGCTCGAATCGCAGGTGAGCAGCAGCAGGGCGAGCATCAAAACCATGCCCAGACGGGGGTAGGGCGCCGGACTCGTCCAGTCCGGTCGGCGGGGGTCGGGTGCGGCGGTGATCATGCGTCGCCGGCCGGCGGCCAGGGGGCCACCGCTTCCTGTATATCGAATCATCGGAATATCTGATCAGGATGGATCTCGTGTCCTCATCCTGGAATGCGCAAATCAGCCGAAAAGCGTGTCATGCGCCCGCACCGTCGGACGCGGATCCGCACGTCGGTCATCGACATCCGCGCGCCGGACGCAGCCTCGGGGGGGGCGCGGATCTCCGGGAGCGGTGTAAAGTATTGAGGGTGCCGGCCCGCCCCTCCACTCGACAGCCACCCGCAGGAGACCTCGACCATGCCCACCCCGACGTCCATCCCCGTCGCGGTTCTGGGAGCCACGGGCCTGGTGGGGCAGCGCATCCTCATGCGACTGGCGCGACACCCGTGGTTCCATGTGGGTGAGGTGGCCGCCTCGGAGCGCTCGGTGGGACGGCGCCTCGGTGAGCTGCTCCCCGGCGAAGTGGTCGAGGCGCTGGGCCCGGAGGTCGCGGGACTGCGACTACAGCCCATGGATGCCGGCTTCCGGTCCCCCCTGGTCCTCTCCGCTCTGCCGTCGGGGGCGGCCCGCCAGGTGGAGCCCCGCCTCGTGGCTGCCGGCCACCGCGTGGTGAGCAACGCTTCGGCCTTCCGGGCGGACCCCACCGTTCCCCTGGTCATTCCCGAGGTGAATCCGGACCATCTTGCACTGGTCCCGGGTGGCGACGGCGGCATCGTCACCAACCCGAACTGTGCGGTGGCGCCCATGGCACTGGCGCTGGCTCCCCTCCATCGGGCGTTCGGCGTCAGCGGCGTCGTGGCCACCACCTTCCAGGCCGTGTCCGGCGCTGGCCGGGGCGGGCCCTCGGTGCTCGACCTCGGGGACAACCTGTTCCCCTCGATCGCCGGTGAGGAGGAGAAGGTGGAGCGGGAGGCCCAGAAGCTCCTGGGCACCGTCCGGGGCGGGACCGTGTCCGCGGCGGACTTCCCGGTCAGCGCGACCACGACCCGCGTTCCCGTCCTGCACGGACACCTCGTGGACCTCGCCGTCGCCCTCTCGGGGGAGCCGACCCTGGGCGAGGTGGCGCAGGCGCTGTCGTCTTTCGCGCCCGGGCCCGGACTCCCCTCCCTGCCCGCCTCGCCCCTCCACCTGACCGACGACCCGTTCCGGCCCCAGCCCCGCCTGGATCGGGAGCGTGGCGGGGGAATGACCGTGACGGTGGGCCGCCTGCGAGCCTGCGCCGTCCACCACGTCCGGTTCATGGTCCTCGCCCACAACCTGGAGCGGGGCGCTGCCGGTGCGGCGGTGGCCAACGCGGAGCTCTGTGCGGCCCAGGGGCGCATCCCCGGGGTGGAGCCGATCCGGGAGGGCGCGGCGTGACCCAGGGTGGATCGGCGGGTGCACCGCGCCCCCGCTCGGGCCCGGTGGTCTACAAGTTCGGCGGCTCCAGCCTGGCGGACGCGGACCGGGTCCGGCACGTCGCTGGCCTGGTCGAGCGGATGCCCCTGCCGCCTGCGGTGGTGGTGTCGGCCACGGGCTCGACCACGGACCGCCTGCTCGAGGTCCTGGCCAACGAGCCCGGGGCGCGCCGATCGGCCCTGACCGCGATCGTCCAGGACCACCGCGAGCTGCTCAGGAAGCTGGGGGCCGGTCCGGATCTCACTGCGGAGCTCGATCGCCGGGTGGCCGCCGCCGAGGAGGCCCTGGACAGTCTGGACGCCGCCGCCGCCGTCGCCCAGGGCGCCGACGGGGTGCTGGCCCTGGGGGAGGACCTGGCGGCGCTGGCCCTGGTGGCGGCGCTCAGGGAGCGGGGGGTTCCGGCCCGGCACGTGGACGCCCGCACGGTGATCCGCACCGACGCGGCCTTCGGCTTCGCGAACCCCGCCGAGGCGGCCATCCGGGACCAGGTCTCGACCCGCCTGCTCCCGGTGCTGTCCGGGGGTGAGGTGGGGGTGGTCCAGGGGTTCGTGGGCGCAACGGCCGACGGCCGCACGACCACCCTCGGGCGGGGGGGCTCGGACCTGACCGCCACACTGCTGGGCGCCGCCCTGGACTCGGTGGCCGTCCACATCTGGACCGATGTCGAGGGTGTGCTCTCCGCCGACCCCCGCCTCGTGGAGCACCCCAGGGTCCTGGACGTCGTGGGCTTCGAAGAGGCCATCGAGCTCGCGTACTTCGGGGCGCGGGTCCTCCACTCCGGCGCCGCGAAGCAGGCCGTCGCCCGGGGCGTTCCGGTGCGGATCCGGTCCACCTTCGCGCCGGAGCGGGACGGCACCCTCATCCTCCCCGAGCGGTGGGGAGGGGCCGGGATCGCGGCGGTGGCGGCGAAGCACCAGGTCAGCCTCATCAAGGTGCGGGCCCGGCGCAGCGCGCTCCCCTACGGCTTCCTGGCACGGGTCTTCGAGGTCCTGGCCCGCCACCGCCTCGCCGTGGACCTGGTGGCGACCTCCCACACCTCCACCGCCTTCACGGTCGACGAGTCGGAGGAGATCCACGACGTGGCCCGGGAGCTGGTGGAGGTGGCCGAGGTGGACGTCCGCACCGGCCTGGCCACGGTCACGGTCGTGGGGAACGGCCTGCTCCGGGAGCCGGGCTTCGACGCCCGGGTCTTCGGCGCCGTGGGCTTCACGCCGATCCACCTGGTGTCGCAGGCCTCGGACGTGAGCCTGAGCCTGGTGGTGGACGGGGACGACGCCGAGGCCCTGGTCCGTCGGCTGCACGAGGAGCTGGTCGGGTCCTCCTCGCGATCGGCGGCTCCGGGATGAGGATCGCGGTGGTGGGGCCGGGCCGGATGGGGAGCGAGGTGGCGGCCATGGCCCGGGAGGAGGGCCACGAGGTGGTCACGACGCTCGGCCGGGCGGACGAGATCACCCGCGCGACCCTGGGAGACGCCGAGGTGGCGGTGGAGTTCACCCTGCCGCAGGCCGCGCCCACGGTCCTCCCGGCGTTGGCCCGGGCGGGGATCGACACCGTGAGCGGGACCACCGGCTGGTCGGACCGGCTTGAGGAGGTTCGCCGGGCGGTGGAGGAGGCGGGGACGGGACTGATCCACGCCCCGAACTTCTCCATCGGGGTCGCCGTCTTCCGCCGCTGGCTCCGGATCGCGGCCCGGGACCTGGACGGCCTCCCGGACTACGACGTGGCCCTCCACGAGGTCCATCACACCCGCAAGCTGGACGCACCCTCGGGGACCGCGCGGCTCCTCGCCGAGACGATGCTCGAGGAGACGGGCCGGTGGAAGCGGTGGGTGCTGGCGTCCGGGGAGGGGCGGGACGGCTCCGTGGACCCCGAGGCCCTCCGCATCACCGCGGAGCGGGTGGGCTGGGTCCCCGGCACCCACGAGATCGTCCTGGACGGCCCCGACGACCAGATCGTCCTCCGGCATCAGGCCCGGAGCCGCCGCGGGTTCGCCCGGGGCGCCCTGGCCGCCGCCGGATGGATCCGGGGACGCCGTGGCGTGTTCACCCTGGACGACATGCTGGACGATCGACTGACCGCCACCGACCAGAGAGGTGAAGGATGAGCCACGAGGCCCGATTCCAGGGGGTGGGCCCGGCGCTGGTCACCCCCATGACCGACGACGGTGAGGTGGACTTCGACGCCCTCGCCCTCCACGTGACCTACATGCTGGACGGCGGCGTCGACTTCCTGGTGCCCTGCGGCACCACGGGAGAGAGCGCCACCCTGAGCCCCGCCGAGCAGAAGGCCGTCATCCGGTGCTGCGTGGAGACGGCGGACGGCCGGGCTCCGGTGCTTGCCGGGGCGGGCTCGAACAACACCCGGGTGGCGGTGGAGCTGGCCCGAGGAGCCGCCGAAGCGGGTGCCGACGGCGTGCTGGTGGTGACGCCCTACTACAACAAGCCAGGCCCGGACGGGCTCGTCCTCCACTACGGCAGTGTGGCCGAAGCGGGCCTCCCCATCATCCTGTACAACGTGCCGGGCCGCACCGGGGCCAACGTGGCGCCCGAGGTGATCCTCCGCATCGCCGACGAGGTGCCGGAGGTGGTGGGCGTGAAGGAGTCGTCCGGGAGCGTGGATCCCGTCATGACCCTGGTCCGGGAGGCGCCCCGGGGCTTCGCCGTCCTGTGCGGCGACGACCACCTGGGGCTGGCCGCCACGGCCATGGGCGCCCACGGCCTCATCTCGGTGGTGGCCAACGAGACACCGGCCCGTATGTCGGCCATCATCCACCGGGCCCTGGCGGGGCAGCTGGAGGAAGCCCGGGAGCTCCACTACCGGCTGCTGCCTCTGATGCGGGCGAACTTCCTGGAGTCGAACCCCGGGCCGGTGAAGGCGGCCATGGCGATCCTCGGCCGGATGGGCGACCGTCTGCGGCCGCCTCTGGCCCCGGTCCGGCCCGGGACGCGCGCGGCGCTCAAGGCCGCGCTGGCCGAGCTGGGTGCCATCAACGAGGAGCGGACATGACGGAGACCGGCACGGAGCAGGACCCCCGGGCCGCACGGTTCACCCCCGAGGTCCTGGCGGAGCTCGAGGCCACGGTCTCCCGCCTGGCCCAGGCGACCTTCCCGCTGCAGGGGACCGATCGGGGCGAGGTGCGACTGGCGGTGGACGCGCTGCTGGCGGCCCTCGAAGCCGGGGCCGTCCGGGCCGCCCGGCGCACCGACGACGGCTGGGAAGCGGTGCCTTGGGTCAAGCAGGGGATCCTCCTGGCCTTCAAGGCCGGCGAGACCCGGGAGTTCCGGCCCTACGCGTTCCACAAGAATCCGGATTTCGGTGGGAGCTCCTTCCACTTCGCGGACCGGGACACGTTGCCGCTCCGGGACGGCTACGGCCCCCGGGAAGGCGTGCGGATCGTCCCCGGCGGCTCGTCGGTCCGGGCCGGAGCCTACCTGGGCAGAGGGGTGGTCATCATGCCCCCCGCGTACGTGAACGTGGGGGCGTGGGTGGGCGAGGACGCCCTGGTGGACTCCCACGCCCTGGTGGGGTCCTGCGCCCAGGTGGGGGCCCGGGTACACCTCTCCGCCGGCGCCCAGCTGGGGGGGGTCCTGGAGCCCATCGGGCTCCGACCCGTGGTCATCGAGGACGACGTCCTGGTGGGCGGCAACACTGGGGTCTTCGAGGGGACGCTGGTGGGCGAGGGAGCCGTCCTGGCGCCGGGTGTGCAGCTCACGGCCTCGACCACGGTCTACGACCTGGTGGAGAACGAGACCTACCGGGCCACGCCGGAACGGCCTCTGGCCATCCCCCCGGGAGCCGTCGTGGTGCCGGGCACCCGCCCGGGGAAGGGGGCCGTGGCCGAGAAGTACGGCATCGGGCTCTACGTGCCCGTGATCGTGAAGTACCGGGACGAGAAGACGGACGCCGCCACCGCGCTCGAGGAGGCGCTGAGGTGAGCTGGGGGCGCCTCGTGGTCTCGCTCCTGGTTCCCCTGGCCGTAGGGTGGCTCGGCGGGACGGTCACCGCCAGGAGCCTCCAGGACTGGTACCCGACCCTCCGGAAGCCGTCCTGGAATCCCCCCGACGCCGTCTTCGCCCCGGTCTGGACCCTCCTTTTCCTGGCCATGGGCGTCGCCCTCTACCGCGTGTGGGGCCTGGGCGCGGGAGACCCGATGGTCCGGCTGGCCATGATCCTGTTCGGGGTGCAGCTGGTGCTGAACGTCCTGTGGTCGGTCTGCTTCTTCGGGCTGCGCTCCCCTGGCCTCGCCCTGGTGGAGATCGCGTTCCTGTGGCTGTCGGTCGTGGCCATGACCCTCGTCATGGGCCGGCTCGACCCCGTGGCGGGGTGGCTCCTCGTGCCGTACGTGGCGTGGGTCTCGTTCGCGGCCGTTCTCAACGGGGCGGTCTGGCGCCTGAACCGCGGCTGATCCGCGGGCCCCCGGTTGGATCCGCAACCCCTTTTCAACCCCTATGTAGCATTCTACATTGCTATGTAGATCCGAACACAGGCGGGGATTCGTCCCCGCTCGCTTCGCCCCCCGACGGACCGCAGACCATGCCCACACTCAGCTACTCCGCCGCCCTGGTCCTCCAGGCCCTGGACCAGGGTCATCGCTACGGCTTCCAGGTCATGGGAGCCACAGAGCTTCCGAGCGGCACGGTCTACCCCCTCTTCCGGCGGCTCGAGGCCGGGGGAATGGTCCGCTCCACCTGGGAGGACGAGACCGAGGCCCACGCCCACGGTCGACCGCCCCGGCGCTACTACGCGCTCACCCCCGACGGTGCGGCGGCGCTCGAGGAGGCCCGGGTCAGGATCCGGGACCAGGCGCGGCTCTTCGGTGCCGAGAGCCGGCAAGGCTGACGTGAGCGACCGGGGAAGGGGAGTACTGCTGGGGTTGGCGGGCCTGGCCGTGCCCGCCCATCGGCGGGCGGACTGGCGCAGGGAATGGCGGGCAGAGCTGGAGGCCTGGGCCGCAGAGGCCGGGACGGGGGGTGGGGCGCCGGGGAGCGGTCCGGGACCGGTGCCTCCTACGCCCGGGGCGTGGGTGCTGGCCGGCACGCTCCTGAAGGACGCACGGACGGTACGGGAGATCGAACGAGCTCGGACGCGACGGGGAGGAGAGGGGATGATGACGACGACGATGCGCACGATTCGAGATGCGGCCCGGGGTCTCCGGCGCTCCCCGGGCTTCGCCCTCCTGGCGGTGCTGACCCTGGGTGTGGGGATCGGTGCCACCACGGGGATCTTCGCCGTGGTGGACCACGTCCTCCTGCGGCCGCTCCCGTACCCCGACGTGGACCGGATCGTCGAGGTCCGGCACCCCCTCCCCGGCCTTCCGGACCAGGATGCCTGGGGCATGTCCGTGGCCGGCTTCTTCCACGCCACCGACCGCACCCGGGAGCTGGAGACCATGGGCGGGTACGCCACCGGTCCGGTCCTCCTCCACGAGGCCGACGGCGTCCGGCGGAGCCGGGCGGCCTTCCTCACGGCCGAGACCCTGGACATCATCGGCGCCGACCCGGCGGTGGGCCGCGGCTTCGGACCCGACGAGGACGAGCCGGGTGCGGCGCGGGTGCTCCTCCTCTCCCACGGGCTCTGGACCGACGCCTACGGGGGGGACCCGGACGTCGTGGGTCGGACCGTGGAGGTGGACAACGAGTCCTGGACGGTGGTGGGGGTCGCCCAGCCGGGGCTGCGCCTCCCCGGCGTCGACGAAGTGGACCTCTGGATCCCCTGGTACCTCGACCGGTCCGCCCGCCCGGTGAACTCCCACTACGTGTCCACGCTGGGCCGCCTGGCTCCGGGCGCCACCGCGGCCTCCGCGGAGGCGGAGTTCCGGCGCTTCGCCGAGGTCGAGTTCCCGGAGACCTTCCCCGACGCCTACGAGCCCGGCTTCATGGAGCAGACCGGGTTCACCGCCCAGGTCCGTTCCGTCCGCACCATGGTGCTCGGATCCGTCGAGGGCACCCTCTGGCTCCTCCTGGCCGCGGTGGGTCTGGTCCTGGTCCTGGCAGCCGCCAACGTGGCGAACCTCTTCCTGGTCCGGGGGGAGATCCGGAGCCACGAGCTCTCCATCCGGCGGGCGCTGGGGGCCTCCCGCCGGGCCCTGCGGGCGCACCTGGTGGCGGAGACCCTGGTGGTGGCGGCCGCGGCCGTGGCGGTGGGGCTCGCCGTCAACGCGGTGGGTCTGCCCTTTCTTCGGCGTCTCACGCCCGAGGGCCTTCCCCGGATGGACGAGGTCACCCTGGATCTACGGATCGCCCTCTTCACCGTGGGACTGGGCGTGACGGTCGGCCTGGTCCTGGGCTTCCTGCCCCGCCCCGGCGCCGCACAGCAGGGACCGGCGGGCGCCCGGGGAACCGCGACGGGCACGTCCCGGCTCCGGAGAGGTCTCGTGGCGGTCCAGGTGGCCCTGTCGGTGGTTCTGCTGGGCGGGGCCGGGCTGATGCTGCGCACCGCCGGGGCGCTCTCCAGGGCGGACGCCGGATTCGTGCCGGAAGGGGTGGTGGCCTTCGACTACTCCCTCCCGGGGTGGGCGTACCGCGACGTGGAGACCACCTACGCGTACCATCGACGGATCCTCGATCAGGTCCGGGACCTCCCGGGGGTGCAGGCGGCCGGGGGGATCAATCAGGCCCCCATGAGCGGAGCGCCGGGGTGCTGGGCCGTCTTCCCGGAAGCCGGCGACCCGACGTGCCCCGTGGTCCGCTTCGTCAGCGACGGCTACTTCGAGGCCATGGGGATCCCCGTGGAAGAAGGCCGGAGCTACACCGCCGCCGACCTGGATCTGGGGACGGGGGCCCTGGTGCTGAGCGGGACGCTGGCCCGTTCCCTGTGGCCCGAAGCGTCGGTGATGGGTCAGGGGCTC
The DNA here is from genome assembly GCA_035464715.1 of Longimicrobiales bacterium. GTDB lineage: Bacteria > Gemmatimonadota > Gemmatimonadetes > Longimicrobiales > Gaopeijiaceae > Gaopeijia. The sequence goes on along the minus strand of DATHRY010000172.1, from coordinate 13,719 downwards.
AAGACGGGTTCCAGCCAGGGCCCCTTCCTGCGGGTGAGCGGAATCGTCGGCGATGTGCACGACCAGGGGCTCACGGAGCCGGCGCCCGGGATGGCCTACTTCCCGCTGCGGGGTGTGGACGGCGTGACGCCCTGGGGCCCGGCCCGGAACTTCACCCTGGTGGTCCGGGCTCCCGACGTCGGCGTCGAGGCTCTGGCGCGGCAGGTCCGTGAGACGCTGACGGCCGCCGAGCCCCTGGTCTCTGTGCGGGAGCCTCGACCGCTGGAGGCCGTGGTGGCCGGGGCCCAGCTCCGCCAGACGTTCGCCCTCTGGCTCCTGGCGCTGGCCGGGGCGATTGCGGTGGTGCTGGGGGCGGTGGGCCTCTACGCCGTGATCTCCTACACCGTGTCCCGGCGGCAGGCGGAGATCGGCGTGCGCATGGCGCTCGGCGCGAACCGCCGGGGTGTGGCCGGCCAGGTTCTCCTGGACTCGCTAGGGCTCATGGCGGTGGGGGGTGCGGTCGGCGTCGTGGCGAGCCTCGCGTCGAACCGCCTTCTCCAGGGGCTGCTCTACGGCGTCGAGCCCCAGGATCCCCTCACGCTGGTGGCGGTGGTGGGCGTGTTGGCCGCGGTGGGGGCGGCGGCGGCCTGGATTCCGGCCCGGCGGGCCGCCGGGGTGAGCCCCACCCGGGCGCTGCGGGCGGAGTAGCGCCCGGGATCGTCTCGGGGCGTCGCGAGAAGCCCCGCGGCGGCGTCAGGCCTCGTCGCCCTCCAGGGGCTGACCCGCCATAAGGGCCACCCGCTCCGAGACGGCGTCGATCTGGGCCCGCCGCTCGTCGGACCACCGCTTGAGTCCCACGGTGCCGACCCCCACTCCCAGCCCTCCCAGGATGGTGAGGATCCCGGTCTCCCGGAGCACCTCGGCGAGGGGCGTCCCGGTGGCGAACGTGACCACGGCGATGAGGACGGCGAAGACGATCATCCCGGCGCCGCCGAGGATCGGCACCTCGCCACCGCTTCGGCGGGTCCGGATGCGCAGGCGCTCGCCCTCGGGTGTGGGTTCCAGCATCGCGTGGAGGTTCCCGTTCACCCATTCCCGGAATCCCGCTTCCTCCCGGATCTTTCCCCGGGCGTCGAAGGTCTCCCGCAGATCGAGGACCAGTCGGGACCACTCCTCGTCCGTGAGGCTACGGGGCAGGGGGGTCGTGCGGGAGACGGCCAGCGGCACACCCAGGGCGCGTCGGGTCACCTGGACCCGGCCGGGGCCCAGGTCCAGGGCCGCCGCGCTCCGGGCCACGACGTCCCGACCGATCCCCACCTCCTCTCCGATGTCCTGGAGCTCGGCCAGGGTGAGGCCCGGGGACGAGGCACCGCCCTCGTCCCCGGTGCCGGGGCCCAGCTCCGGCCGCCGGGTCTCCCGGGTGGCCCGGCGGAAGATCTCCGCGACCTCTTCCTCGTCGTATCGTCGCTCGTCGCTCATCGGGTCCCTCGTCGGCAGGTCGTCCGTCCGGGGAGGATACGCGGTCGTCGACCCCGACCTTCCCCGGGCCTCGTCGGGCAGTCAGGCGTCCTGGTCGTCCACGATCCGGATCCGCAGCCGCGCCTGGTTGTCACTGTCCTTGCCGTCGGGATCCAGTGGCGCCGACACCTCCGCCAGGGACAGGTGGGGGGAGTCCCGCCGGTCCTCCACCGTCAGGCTGAACAGCACGTCCCAGACCTCGCCGGGGGCGATGCTGGGTCGGGTCCCGGACCACACGTTGCCGTCCGCCTCGAGGTCCGAAGCGGAGACCCCGGTGGCGTCCGGGTCGATGGTCACCGTCAGGGCGACGTTCTCGGCGAGGACTGCGGAGGTGTTCTCGACCCGGACCCGGTAGGAGAGGTCCGAGAACTCGGGTGCCGTCTGGGGCGGGGAGCCTCCGTCGGCGCCCAGGAAGTCCACCCGGACGTTGGTGGGGTCGGGGGCCGTGCACTCGACCTGGCCCGTATCGAAGCCCTCCCCCGCGTTCGTGTCGGTGGCCCGGACGCCGATGGCGTAGGTGCCCGCGTCGGCGGGGCAGGTGAAGGTGACCTGGGCGGAGCCGTCCACGACGGTACCCGTCACCTCGTAGATGCCGTCGCCGTCGAAATCGAAGTCGATGGCGGAGATGGCGTCGCCGGCATCGGGATCCGAAGCGTTTGCCGTGATCGTCACGCCCCCGTCCGTCGTCCCCCCGTACGGCTCGTTCGCAAAGGCGACCGTGGGCGGCGTGTTCGCGGGCGCGGCGCAGACGACCTCGGCGGAGCCGAATCCGAAGGCGCCGTCGTCGTCGGTGGCCCGGACGCCGATGTCGAAGGTGCCCACGTCGACGCACTGGAACGACGCCTGCGCCGTGGATGACCCGGTGCTCCCGGCGGTCTCGTAGCTGCCGTTGTCGTCCAGGTCGAAGTCGATGGCGGCGATGCTGCCGTCGGTGTCCGACGCGTTGGCCGTGACGGTGACGTCCGCACCGGTGGTGCCGTTGTAGGTCGCCAGCGTGAAGGCGACCGTCGGTGCCGAGTTGGCCGGCGCGGTGCACTCCACGGTGGTGCCATCCTCGGCCGTGAGTCCGCCGTTGTCCGTGACCGTCAGCGTGACTGGGTAGGTGGTGGCATCGGAGCCGCAGAGGTAGCTCGGCGTAGCGCCCGTGAGCACGGTGGGCTCGCCGCCGTCCGCCACCGACCAGGCGTAGGTGAGCAGGCCGCCTTCGGGATCGGAGGAGCCGGTGCCGTTGAAGGCCACCGACGTGGTGACCGGCCCGCTGTACGGCCCCCCGGCGTCGGCGGTCGGCGCCTGATTGGCCGCGGCGCAGGTCACGCTGGTCTGGTCCTCGTCGGTCGCGCCGTCATCGTCGGTGACCGTCAGGGTCACCTGGAAGGTCCCGGCCGTCTCGCAGTCGTAGCTGGGCTGCGAACCCGAGAGGATCGACGGAGCTCCCCCATCGACCACGGACCACTCGTAGTCGACGATCGTGCCGTCGGTATCGGAGGACCCGGTCCCGTCGAAGTCGACCGCGTCCCCGTCCACGGCTCCGTTGTAGGGACCCCCGGCGTCTGCGGTGGGCGCGACGTTCGCGGCGGTGCACACGATCTGCGTGCCCGCGTTGTCGGTGGCCCCGTCGTTGTCCGCGACGGTGAGGGTCACGGCGAAGGTGCCGGTGCCGTCGCAGGAGTAGGACGGCATGGCGTCCGTGAGGATCGTCGGGGATCCGTCGTCGGCCACGATCCAGGTGTAGCTGGCGATGGTGCCGTCCGGATCCTCCGACCCGCTGCCGTCCAGGGTCACGGGCGTGCCCACCGTGGCCTGATAGGGACCGCCGGGATCGGCCACCGGCGGCACGTTCGCCACGCAGGCGAGGCTCGTCGTGGCCGACCCCGTCGCGCCGTCGTCGTCGGTGACGGTCAGGGTCAGGTCGTAGGTGCCGGCGACGGCGCACGAGTACGTCGCCGCGGACCCGGTCAGGATCGTCGGGGACCCGCCGTCGTCCACGGACCACTCGTAGGCGACGATCGACCCGTCGGCGTCGGTGGACGCCCCGCCGTCCAGGGGCACGTCCCGACCCACCCGACCCGAATAGGGCCCGCCGGACCTCGCCACGGGGGGTTGGTTCGGGATGCACTCCACCGTGGTGGACGCCGTGTGGGTGCCTCCCTCGTTGTCGGCCACGGTGAGGGTCGCGGAGAAGGTGCCCCCCACCGTGCAGGCGTAGCTCACGGTCTCGCCGTTGAGGACCGTGGGCGGCGGGGGGTCCGCCACCGACCAGGTCCAGCTGACGATCCGTCCGTCGGGATCGTCGGAGTCCGAGCCGTCCAGGGTCACGCTCTGCCCCACTTCGGCGGAGTACGGTCCGCCGGGATCCGCCACCGGAGGCACGTTCGCCACGCAGGCCAGCGTGGTGGTCTCGGTGCCCGTGGCCCCTTCGTTGTCCGTGACCATGAGGGTCAGGTCGTACGATGCCGGCACCGTGCAGTCGTAGAAGACCGTGGACCCGTTCAGCACCGTGGGGCCGCCGTCGGCGACGGTCCACCGATAGCTCACGACAGAGCCGTCGAGGTCGCTGGAGCCCCGCCCGTCCAGGAAGGCCCGGTCCCCGATCCGAACCGAGTAGGGTCCACCGGTTACGGCCGTCGGCGGCACGTTCTGGACACACTCCACGGTCGTGTCCGCGGAGCCCATGTTGCCGGCGTCGTCCGTGACGGTCAGGGTGACGTCGAAGGTGCCCTGGGTCGCGCAGGTGTAGTCCACGGTCTCGCCGTCCAGGACGGTGGAGCCGGCGTCGCCGATGGCCCAGCTCCAATCCAGGATCTCCCCGTCCGGGTCGCTGGACCCGCTCCCGTCCAGCGTGCCGGCGACGCCCACCCGGAAGGTGTAGGGGCCTCCAGTGACCGCGGTGGGGACGAGGTTCTGCACGACACAGGTGATCTCCCCGGCGTCGGAGTCGGGGGCGTCGTTGCTGTCCCTCACCGTGAGGGTGAGGTTGAACGTGCCCTCGGCGACGCAGATGTACTCGGGCTGGACTCCAGTGAGCCGGGTCGGGACGCCGTCTTCGATGGTCCAGTCGTACCGCGCGATGGCTCCCTCTCCGTCCCTGGAGCCGCTCCCGTCCAGGATCGTCGGCTGCCCCACCACGCCAGCATAGGGCCCCCCGGCCTCCGCAGTGGGCGGACTGTTGTTGATGACCGGCGGGTCGGGCGAGGCGCTGTCACAGGCCCCGGCCGCCACGGCGGCGGTCAGAAGCGTGACGAGGGCGCGGATTTGTCGGGCTCGAGGCATCATGCGACCTGGGTCCGGCTCCGGTCGGGTGGGGAAAAGGGCTTAAAGATAATCAATCTCGACGGTCGTCGCCGTCGTTCCGGGGTGCGGATCCATGGGGGATGGTCGACCCCCCTCCGCGTACTCCGCGCCCTCGCGTCCGGGGACGGCCTGTCGACACCCTTCATGCAACATCGGTGCCGCGGCGACGGGCCCGGTTCGGGCGGAGGGCCGGATAACGCTCGAACCCGGGACTGCGGCCGGCCCGCCCGTGCCGGCGAGATGCCCGTATTTGCTAGACGAGCGATGGACCGACCCGTCATTATTCCCCAGATGTTTACACGAAAGTTGGACACGCAGGGCGTCACGGTCTCGTCTCGGTCCTTGCGCCCCGTCGCGGCCCCGGGTCAGAGTCGGGGCGACAATCCTTCAACCACAGGAGCTCCGACCATGCGCTCACTGCGGCACGCAGGACCGTTATCCCTCGCTCTCCTGGTCGGCCTCACGGCCTGCGTCGAGGAGGGGGACTCCCCCACCGGACCCGACGTTCCGGCGGTGGCCGAGGCCGCCGGGCACGGCGGACCCCAGGGCGCCCACGACTACCAGCTCAACATCATCGGCACCGGTGACAAGTCCGCCGACATGGACGGCAACAACGGCCATCGCATCTTCGTGCCCCTCGAGGGCAAGACGAAGATCTACCTGTACGAGGGCGACTACGCCGTGCTCGACGCCAACGCCACGGATGGCGAGGGCGCCTTTCAGCTGCCCGCCCCCGGCCTGGACGCCTACATCGTCGGTGACCCGGGTGACGCCGACGTGGAGTCGGCCTACTCCATCTACGTCCGCCCGCTGGGCAAGCCCGGCGGCTGGTCCACCATCACGACCTGCGCGGACCTCCTCGACAGCACCTTCGGCGGCCTGCTGGGTGGCGGCGACAAGAACATCCTGAACCGGACCGACGGCGACGCCTACTGCTCGATCGAGCAGGTCGGCTCGGAGGTCACCTTCCGGGACAAGGGCAAGTCCACCTTCACGAACGTGACGGCCGAGCTCACCACCATCGTCTTCGAGGTCGAGATCCTGGACGACGAGGGGCAGGTGATCGAGACGGTGCAGGTCCGGGTGCCGATCTTCGACGACGCCCTGGAGAACGAGTACTGGGAGTACGACAACAACGGACTCCGGCTCCTCCAGGTCCGCTTCTACGACTGCTCCACCAACGTGGAGACGGGCGAGACCACCTGCTGACGCACGGCGGCTCCACCGCCATCGACGGCGCCCGGGGGATTGCTCCCCCGGGCGCTTCGTCGTCAGGGGGCGTCGGAAGGACGTGCGGGCTCAGTGTCTGTGGGCGCGGACCAGTTCGTCGGAGAGCGCTTCGAGGCGAGCCCGGGCGTCGGCCTCGTAGGCCTGGGGGCTGGGGGCCTGCGCAGGCTTCCCGTCCACGTAGTACTCGCCGCTCCCCACATCGTCGTTGATGAGCTGGAGGACGTTGTCCCGCCCCGTGAGCACCGACGACCGGGGCTCTAGACCCAGCGACCGGATCATGTTGGTGTCCATGAAGGTCTCGGGGTGCAGGGCGTTGACGAGGATCCCGGATCCCTCGAGCTCGGCGGCGAGGTCGATGGTGTGCATGACCTGGGCGTGCTTGCTCCGTCCGTAGGCGGCGCTCGGGTCGTAGGGCTGGTTCAGGGCCTGGGGATCGTCCCACTCGATGGGGGAGGAAGCCAGGGACGAGACGTTGACGATGCGGGCCGGAGCACTGGCCCGGATCAACGGGAGGATCTCCTCGGTGAGGAGGTAGTGGGCGAGGTAGTTGACCTGGAAGGTGAGCTCGTTGCCGTCCTCGGTCATGCGAAGCTCGGGAACGACCACGCCCGCGTTGTTCACGAGGACGTCCAGGCGGTCGTAGTCCCGCTGAATGGCGGACGCGAGCTCCCGGACCTGATCCAACGAGGCGAAGTCCGCCCGATAGAACCGGGCGGAGCCGGCGCCCGCGCCGTTGATTTCGTCGAGGAGCTCCCGGCCCCGTTCCTCGTTCCGTCCGTGGAGGATCACGTGATCCCCTTCGGCAGCCAGGGAACGAGCCACCTCGCGACCGAGGCCGCTCGTGGAGCCCGTGACGAGGACCACCCGCTGGCCGGGGTCGGGGAGGGGACCGGCCTGGGCCGCGAGGGGGGCGGAAACGGCCGCTGCCACGGTCAGGAACAGGGCGGTGCGGCCGGCTGGACGGGCGGGGTGGACGACCTTCACGAGACGTCTCCGGTTCTTGGGCCGAATGCCGTGCCGACGTCGTCCACCTTATCCGTCGGTGCGGCGGTGGCCAAGAGCGGGCGAGGGACGCGGCTCCCGACGGACGGCGGCTGCGGGTCCGGGCCGGCCGTTGCTCACCACCCCCGGGCCACCTACCGTGCGGTCTTCCTCGAACCGATCCGCTCCGGGAGTCCGCATGTCGTCGCCCGCTCTGCCCCTCCGCCTGGCTTCTCTCGTCTTCGCCTGCAGCGTCCTGGCCCTCTCCCGGCCCGTCCTCGCCCAGGACGCGCCCGCAACGGATACCGCCACGAAGGCCACGGAAGGGCTCCCCCTGGAACCGGGTCGCCGGCTGGACTACACGGCCACCGAGGGAAGCTGGATGTCCGTGGACGTCAGCCCCGACGGGTCGTCGCTCGTCTTCGATCTGCTCGGGGACCTCTACACCCTCCCCATCGGGGGAGGCCGCGCGACCCGGATCACCTCCGGGATGGCCTGGGACGCCCAGCCCCGGTACAACCCGGCCGGCGACCGCATCGTCTTCATCTCCGACCGGACCGGACAGGAACAGGTCTGGACGGTCTCCGCCGACGGGACCGACAGCACGCAGGTCACCAGGGGCGGGAACGACGACATGCTGTCGCCGGAGTGGACCCCGGACGGCGAGTACATCGTCGTGTCCAAGGGGCGGGGCAACCTCAAGCTCTGGCTGATCCACGCCGAGGGGGGCTCGGGGGTGGAGATGGTCCCGGAGCCGGAGAACGCCCACATGGCCGGAGCCGCCTTCGGCGCGGATGCCGACCAGGTCTGGTTCGCGCGGCGGACCGGGCGGCACCAGTACAACGCCTCCTTCCCGAACTATCAGCTGGCCGTCTACGACCGGGACACCGGGGAGTCGACGGTCATGACCTCCCGGTACGGCTCGGCGATCCGACCCACGCTCTCCCCGGACGGCCGTTGGCTGGTGTACGGGACGCGCCACGCCGGCCAGACGGGCCTGCGGGTGCGGGAGCTGGACACCGGCGTCGAGCGGTGGCTGGCGTATCCGGTGCAGCGGGACGACATCGAGTCGGTGGCCTCCATGGACGCCCTGCCGGGATTCAGCTTCACGCCGGATTCGAGGCACGTCGTCACGTCCTTCGACGGCCGGATCTGGCGGGTGGCCGTGGACGGGTCGGGGCAGGAGGAGATCCCCTTCGAAGCCGAGGTCGGACTGGATCTCGGTCCGGACATCCGCTTCGACTACGAGGTGGAGGACTCCCCGACCTTCGTCGCTCGTCAGATCCGCGACGCCGTCCCCTCGCCGGACGGGGCGAGGCTCGCCTTCACGGTGCTCGACGACCTGTACGTCATGGACTACCCCGACGGCGACCCGAGGCCGCTGGCCGAGACGGGCGAGGTCGGCCAGTTCTCGCCCCGGTGGTCCCCGGACGGGGAATGGATCGCCTACGCGACGTGGGACGACGCCGACGGCGGTCACGTCTGGAAGACCCGGGCCGACGGGGGCGGGCAGCCCGTTCAGCTCTCCCGGCGCGCCGCCCTCTACGCCGATCTCGCCTGGTCTCCCGACGGCGCGCGGATCGTCGGGAGCCGGGCCGCCGCCCGGGACGTCCAGGAGGTCCGGGGCGGCTTCGGTGGGGGCCTCGGAGTGGAGCTGGTGTGGTTCGATGCCGGCTCGCAGGGAGACGCCACGGTCATCGGCCCGGCGGACGGGCGGCGGGGCCTGCACTTCACCGGGAATCCGGACCGGATCTGGGCCAGCAACGGGGAGCGCGGGCTCGTGTCGTTCCGCTGGGACGGCACCGACGAGAAGGCCCACGTGCGGGTCACGGGGGCCGGCGCTCCCGGCTCGACCAACCCGCCCAACGCCTCGGCGATCTTCATGGCCCCCACCGGTGACCAGGCGCTGGCGCAGATCGGCATGCAGCTCTACGTGGTCACGGTCCCGGTGGTCGGAGGCGACACCCCCGTGATCAGCGTCGCCAACCCTGACAACGCGGCCTTCCCGGCCACGAAGCTGACGGAGATCGGGGGGGAGTTCCCCGCCTGGTCGGCGGACGCGGGCCAGGTCCACTGGAGCCTGGGCAACGCCCACTCGGTCTACGACCTCGCCGCCGCCCGGGCCTTCGCGGACTCGGTGGAGGCCGCCGCCGGGGACGAGCCGGAGGAGGATCCCGACGAGGCCGAAGAGGAGGAAGAGGAGGAAGAGGAGGACACCGAGGACGACGACGAGGCCCGCTACCGTCCCGAGGAGCATCGCATCGAGGTGCGCTACGCCCGGGACATCCCCGACGGGGTGGCGGTGCTCCGGGGCGGCCGGGCCATCACCATGGACGGCTACGAGATCATCGACGACGCCGACGTCCTGATCCGGGGCAACCGCATTGCCGCCATCGGAGCCCGGGGGAGCATCGACGTCCCGGGCGACGCAGAGATCATCGACGTGACCGGCAAGACGATCGTCCCGGGCTTCGTCGACGTGCACTACCACACCCAGTGGCTCCTCACGAACGTGCACTCGGAGCAGGTCTGGCAGTACCTGCCGAACCTGGCGTGGGGGGTGACGACGACCCAGGACGTGCAGACGGCCCAGACCGACATCCTGACCTACCACGACCTGGTCGAGGCGGGCCGGATGCTGGGGCCCCGCATCTACCACACGGGGCCCGGCGTCTTCGCGGGCGAGAACATCCAGGACCTGGACCATGCCAAGAAGGTCCTGAGCCGCTACTCCGACTACTACGGGCTCACCACCTTCAAGATGTACATGTCCGGGAACCGCCAGCAGCGGCAGTGGCTCATCATGGCCGCCCGGGAGCTGGAGCTGCGGCCCACCACCGAGGGCGGACTCGACTTCAAGCTGGAGCTGACCCACGCCACCGACGGGTATTCGGGGATCGAGCACTCCCTCACGGTCGCCCCGCTGTTCGACGACGTGGTGCGGCTCTTCGACGCGACCCAGACGACCTACACGCCCACCTTGCTGGTGTCGTACGGGGGGCCCTGGGCCGAGAACTGGTACTACACCCGGGAGAGCCCCCTCGACGATCCCAAGATGCTCCGGTTCAACCCGTACGAGGACCTCGAGTCGAAGGCCGCCCGGCGGGTCGGCGGCACCGGGGGATGGTTCCGGGAGGAGCAGCACGTCTTCCAGAAGCACGCGGTGTTCCTGAACGACCTGATCCAGGCCGGCGGGCGCATCGGGGTCGGCGGGCACGGTCAGCTCCACGGGCTCGGCTTCCACTGGGAGCTCCGCAGCATGCAGTCCGGAGGCATGTCCGAGCACGACGCCCTGCGGGCCGCGACGATCTACGGGGCCGAGGCCATCGGCTTCGGGAACGACCTGGGCACCCTGGCGGCCGGGAAGCTGGCGGACCTGGTGATCCTGGACGCAGACCCGCTCACGGACCTGAGGAACGCCTCGGCGATCCACGCCGTCATGAAGAACGGGCGCCTGTATGACGGCGACACACTGGACGAGACCTGGCCCCGGCAGCGGCCGCTCCCCCACTACTACTGGATGGATCAGCCCCCTGTGGACGTGGGGGCGGGCATCGGAGGGGGGCGGGAGGAGTAGGCGGGGCGGCCGGCGGCGAGGGCACGTCCGCCCGGGCGGACGGAGCGGTTTGCCGCGCCGCCTTAGTCAGGTGTCCTGCCGGGTGGGGTGCGACCCATCGGTCGGCGCCTCGGCCGCCCTGCGAAGGGGGAGTTCGACCGTGAAGCAGGTGCGTCCGGGCTCCGAGTCGAGGCGGATCTCACCCCCGTGCTTGTCCACGATGATGTTGTAGCTGGTGTTCAGGCCGAGGCCCGTGCCCTGACCGGGCGGCTTCGTCGTGAAGAACGCATCGAAGACCCGCGACTGGGCGTCGACCGGAATCCCCGGTCCGCTGTCTTCGACCTCGACCACGACTCGCGTGCCGACGAGCCGCGACCGCAGGCGGATCTCGCCCTCGCCCCCCATCGCGTCCACCGCGTTGTCGATGAGGTTGGTCCAGACCTGGTTGAGCTCGCCACCATGCGCTTGGATCCTCGGAAGGTCGGAGTCGAGGTCCTGATGCACCACGATGCCCCCCTTCAGCTTGCTGCGCAGGATCACGAGGGTGCTCCGGATCCCCTCGTTCACGTCGACGTCCTGCACCGGAGCCTGGCCGAGGTGGGAGTAGGCCTTCATAGCCCCGATGATCTCGGACAGGCGCGACGCTCCGTGGCGGATCTCGTCCAACAGGCGGTAGACCTGCTGGGCATGCGCATGCCAGGCCGCGACCGGACCGACCGCCTCGGTGCCGACCCTGTCCCGCAGCGCCTCCATCCCTTGGAGGTCGAAGCCGCCTTCGACGAGGATCGGAGCGATCTGCCAAGCCTCCTCGAGCCCTCGCTCCAGAAGCCACTCCTCGATCTCGGCTTCGGCGTCGCTGCGTGCGAGGCCGTCGAGATCGCAGCCGCGCACTGCGGCGCGTCGGGCCTGGCCGTCGAGCTCCGCCACGATTCGGTTCGCCTCGCCGGGCGTGAGGACGTCTGCCAGCGCGGCGCGTGCCGCTTGCACGGATGCGAACGACTGCTCCACCTGTTCGGCGGCGCGCTGAACGGCCGCGGCCGGGTTGTTCAGCTCGTGGGCGACGCCGGCCGCGAGGGTGCCCAGCGTCGCCATCTTCTCGCTCTGCCGAAGGGCTCGTTCGGCCTCCCTCTCGCGCGTGACATCGGAGCCATACACGAAGACGAACAGGCCTTCCGGACCCGGCGCGTGCGTGAGCACGAACTGGCGACCCTCCACCCTGGCCTCGAGGGCCATCGGCTCGTTGGTGCCCACCAGTCGCTCCCAGAAGGCACCTGCCGCCCCGGGAACGAGTTCGAGCCAGTTCGCGCCGTTCAGTCCATCGCCGCCGAAGACGGCCTTGGCTGCGGGGTTCGCGAGCAGGACTCGCCCCCGTCGATCGAGTCGACAGACCGGACCCGGGTTCATGTCCGGGAAGCGCGCGAGCTCAGCCAATGCGCGCTCCGCCGCCTTGAGCTCCGTGACGTCCGATCCGTAGACGAAGACCTGATCCGCCGTGGGCTCGTGCCGGAGGGTGAAGGAGAAGACGCGGTCCCCGATCTCCGACTCGTGCTGGACCACGCCGGTCCCGGACCGCACCCGATGCCAGACCACCTCGTCGATGCCGGGGCACAGCTCGAGCCACGACAATCCGGCGATGCTCTCCTTCTCGAACACGTGGCTCGCCGCCGGGTTGGCTCGGATGACGATACCCTCTGCGGAGACCCGAGCGACGGCTCCGGGATTCATCGCCGGGAAGCGCGCACGGTCGGCCAGCTCCTGTTCGGCAGCCTTCTCGGCGGTGACGTCCGTCCCGAAGACGAAGATCTGATCGGTTCCGGCGGCGTGCGTGACCGAGAGTCGCAGCCACAGCTCCCCTGCGCGGACGTCCTCACGCACGGGACCCTCGGCCTCGAGGACCCGCCGGCGGGATTCCACCGGGAAGTCCGGGCAGATGTCCCAGAAGCACCGGCCTTCCACGTCGTCGCCCATGAGCCTGCGCGAGGCGCGGTTGCTGCGGCGGACGATACCGTCGAGGTCCAATCGGAGTACCGGTCCGGGGTTCATCTCCGGGAATCGAGCCATCTCCGCGACGAGGGCCTCGCCTTTCCTCGCGGACGCCTCGGCCGCCTTCAGCGCACCGATGTCGTAGAACGTCGTGAAGAGGACGTCGGTCACCCCGTCCAACTCGAAGCGCGACAGGTCGGCTCGTGCCCAGAGACACTCGCCGTCTGCCGAACGCAGACGGACCTCGACGGATTCGATCTCCCCCTGCGCGTGCCGCTCGATGGTCAGGTCGCGGTCCTCTTCGACGAAGTGGAGCCGTCGTGCGCTGGTGCCTTCCACGGCGGCCGGCGCGTGCCCATAGGTTGCCGTGAATTCGGGATTCACGTGAACGATTCCGTCGTCTCCGGCGTCGGTCAGCATCACGGGCACGGGCAGCCCGTCCACCACTGCGCGCGAAATCGGTCCCCGCGAGGGGAGTGCGTCGAGGATTCCGGTCATGATCCTGTGCCCGGAGGCGACCCAGGCGGCGGGTTGGGAACCACGCAGGACGATCGAAGGTTCAACAGGCGCAGCTCTTTCGTGAAGCACCGTTCCAACGCAACGTGACGAACGGTACAGGTACGCGCAGTTTTGCGGCGATGCCAGACCACCTCGGGAGTCTCACGCCTTGAGTCGATCGTCAACCCTGCTCTCCTGGTGCCGTTTCGCATGTGAGGGGACCGTGATCCGCCGCGGGCTGAAATTCGCCGTCGTGGTCGGGGCTGTCCTCATCGCGATCAATCACGGCGATGCGATCCTCGCAGGCGAGCTGACCAGGGTCAGCTACCTCAAGATGGGCATGACCGTCCTCGTGCCCTACGTCGTGTCGGTCCTCTCGAGCGTGGGCGCCCTGGTGCACGTGGAGGACTCCGAGTCCGCTGCTTCGGCCGGGATGACCGAAGGAGTGTGATGCCCTCTAAGCTCCGCGCGCTCGTCGCGGGCTCGAGGCTGAAGTCGCCCGTTCCCCCGCTCCTCCATCGAGCCGACGGCACATCGTCATCGAGGCGGAGATCCCGGACGCCCCGGGGGGGACGCGGGGCGGGCATGGGAGGAGGGGGGAGCAGCAGGCCGTTCGGGTCGTCCCGGGGGCGGTAGCCGCTAGGTGCAGCTCTCTTCCGCCGGGATCCCACGGGTCGGGGGGT
>DATHRY010000171.1:0-14458 GCA_035464715.1 Longimicrobiales bacterium | reverse complement strand
TGGAGCACGAGCCGGGAGTAGTGGGGCGCCGCCGTCGCCTTGATGTCGAACGGCGCGGTCCTGGAGAGGTCGTAGAGCGTGTTGAAGACCGCCTCGAACTCCTCGGGGCCGGCCACGTCCTCGGGACGGGCGCGTCCCATGGGGACGAGGAAGAAGACCTCCCAGAAGACGATCCCCAGCTCGGTCAGGAGGGTCGCCATGGGGTCGAGATCGTCGACGTTGTGCCGAGCGATCACCGTGTTCACCTGCGTCGAGAGGCCGAGGTCCCGGGCGGTCTCGAGGATCCGGATCCCCTCCGCGAACGATCCGTCCACCTGGCGGAACTCGTCGTGGACGGCGGCGTCCGATCCGTCGAGGCTGATCGCCAGCCGGGCCATGCCGGCGTCCTGGAGTTCCTCGATCCGGTCCGTGGTGCAGAGAGGCGTCGCCGCCGGCGTGATCGCCATCCGCAGCCCCAGCTCGGACCCGTAGCGGGTGAGCTCGACGATGTCCGGGCGCTTGAGTGCATCACCACCGGAGAACACGAAGATGATCGGTCCGAATTCCCGGACGGACCGGAGGAGGGTCCGTGCCTCCTCGGTAGTGAGCTCCTCCGGGTGCCGTTCAGGCTGTGCCTCGGCCCTGCAGTGCTTGCAGGCCAGGTCGCACGCCTGGGTCGTCTCCCAGATCACGAGGAAGGGCGCCCGGGTGAAATCCGTGGGGATGCCCGGCATCCCACGTCCGCTGGTCCCGTGTCCACGGTGGTGCATTCTTTCTCCCGTTCAGGACGTCCTGCGTGTCCTCCACGCCGGATGCAGCTCAACCTGCCGAGACTGCGGTCACGCCGACATCGGGCGAGATGTTCCGCGCCGCGTGGGGAGACCTCCTTTCCACCGTCGGTAGAGCTACGGAAGTCCGATCGTCGAGCCGGACCTGCGTGGGCCTACGTATGTCCGAGAACGGGAGCAGCGGGCATGGTGGAGTGGCGCACCTGTTCGGACGGGGGCCGGGCTGAGCCCGGCCCCGGGGTCGTCTGGACGTTCGGCGCCAGGGCGAGCTCACGTGGTCGGCGATGCCTGCCGCCGGCCCCGCCACGCCATCCCCCACACCAGGACGCCCAGCCCGATCCCGATGATCACAAGGGCCGTGTTCGCGATCACCGGGACGTCGGCGAAGCGGTCGGCGATGCCCGGGAAGGCCCAGGAGAAGACAAGAGCCAGTTGCCCCGGGCCGCCGCCTACTCCATGCGCAGCGCCTCGATCGGATCGATCTGGGATGCCTTCCGGGCCGGGAGCCAGGTCGCGAACAGACTCACGGCCAGGAGCAGCACCGGCGCGGTGACGAAGGTGACGGGGTCCGTCGCCGACACTTCCGAGTAGAGGAGGGAGTCCAGGACCCGGGAGAGGCCGAGGGCCCCGATCAGCCCGACGACGACGCCTCCACCCACGACGCCGGCGCTCTGGCGGATCACCATCGAGGAGACGGCGCCGGATTCTGCACCGAGGGCCATCCGGACGCCGATTTCGCGACGCCGCTGTCCGACGACGTAGGAGATCACGCCGAAGAGCCCGATGGTCCCCAGAAAGACCGCGACCAGCGTGGCGATCCCGAGGAGCACGAGGGTGATGGAGCGGTCGGCCATGGATGCCGCGACGACCTCTTCCATGGTCTGGACGCGGGTGACCGGCACGGTCGAGTTCACCTCCGAGACGATCTGCCGGACCGAGGGGAGGATGGACGTCGGGTCGATCCCGCTCGCCGTCCGCACCACCACCTGACCCGATTGGAGTGGCGGCTCGGGCATGCCCTCCAGGAGCATCGGGGAGAACGACCAGCCGGCAGGATCCTCGGTGACGTCATGGGCCTTCCAGTTCTCGTAGACTCCGACGATCTCGGCGTACCGGACGTCGTCCCCCTGTCCTCCCCAGGTGATGCGCTTTCCGAGGGCCTCGCCGTCGAGAAGCATGTCCCGCGCGTACTCGTTCACCCAGACGACCGGGACCTCGGACTGCCACTCGTAGGGCGCCATCTCCCGGCCTTCGACGAGCCGGTAGCCCATCGCCGCGAGGTACCCCGCGGTGGCGCTCTGCCGAAGGACGACTCGCGGCGGCGCATTGTCGGGGCGTTCCTCCCCCTCGACCTCCACACTCCCTCCCGTCGCATTTCCGGTGGAAAGCGGTGCGGCGAGGGTGAAGCCCGCCGACACGACACCCGGGAGGCCCTCCACGCGGTCGATCACCTCCTGGTAGGTCGCCGCCGCCTCGTCGTTCGGCATGTTCTGCCCGACGCTCAGGCCGACCACCAGCTTGTCGGCGGGGTCGAACCCGAGGTCGATCCGCTGCAGTGCGGAAAAGGACCGGAAGAGCAGCCCCGATCCCACCAGAAGGACCAGGGCGATCGCCAGCTGACTCATCACGAGCACATTCCGCGCACGATGGCGTCCCCGGCCATCGGTCGAGGTCCGGTTCCCGTCCCGGAGCATCGCGGAGAATCCCCGACCCGCGTACCGGATCATAGGGATGGCGCCGAGGAGGAGCCCCGAAAGCACGGACACGGCGCCCGCGAAGGCGAGGACCGTGGGGGTGATGGCGATCTCGTTCAGGCGGGGCAGCTCCTCGGGGGCCCAGTGCAGGATGGCATCCACGCCCAGCGACGCGATGGCCATCCCCAGGATCCCCCCCATCCCACCGAGCACGAGACTCTCCGAGAGGAAGGTCCCGGCGATCCGGTTCCGCCCCGCCCCGAGCGCTGCCCGGATTCCGAGTTCCTTCTGACGCGTTTCCGCTCGCACCAGGAAGAGGTTCGCGACGTTCGCACAGGCGATCAGGAGAACCAGGCCCACCGTCCCGAGGACGATGAAGAGTGTCGAGCCCACGTCTCCCACGATGGACTCCTTGAGCGTGCGTACCCGCACCCCCCATCCGAAGGATTCGAGCACTTCGGGCGTGACCTCGGGGTCGTACTCCGAGACCCGGAGCTGGAGCGCCTCGAGCTGCGCCTGGGCGCTTTCCAGCGTCTGGCCCTCCGCTAGCCTCGCGAATCCGTTCGTTCCGAAGGTGCCGAAGCCGCCCTCGGGATCCACGAAAAGGGGTGCGAGGAACCGGGTGTCGGCGGCACCCGGCCAGACGAAGTCCTCCGGCATCACCCCCACCACGTCGACGACGTTGCCGTCGACCGTGAGCGTCTCACCGATCACGTTGCGGTTCCCCGCGAAGAAACGGTCCACGCCGGACTGGGTCAGGATCACGCCCCCCGGCGGCCGGTCGTCCGGGACGTCCGCCTCCGTGAAGGCGCGGCCGATCGCGGGCTGCAGCTGGAAGACGTCGAACCACTCCGGGGAGACGATCGCGACCTGTTCCTGGACGGTGCCCTCTCCGAGCGTGACGTTCGCCCTGGCGCCCAGCTGGCCCGTGATCGCGGAGAACACCGACGCGTGCTCCCCGTAGAAGGTCAGCGTCCCCGGGGAGTTGGTCAGGTCCGGCAGATCGATCGCCGGAGCCGAGTGCCGGATCTCCACGATCCGGTCCGATCCCTCGAAGGGGAGGGGCTGCAGCACCACCGCGTTCACCACCGTGAAGATCGCGACCGTCGCTCCGATCCCGAGTCCCAGCGTGACCGTGGCGATCCCCGCGAAGCCCGGTCGCTGGAGCAGCGCCCGGAGCGCCAGACGAAGTTCCCTGAATCCCATCATCATCCTCTCTCCCATTCCCATGCGGCCACGCAGACGCGCGGCGCGCTCCCATTGATATCCCCGCGCGGCGACCCATCGCTCGCGCAGTACCGCAACCTTCAGGTCTCCCAGCGCCCGCACCCCCGCCAACGCGACCCCCCACTCCCCCCGTCGCTCCCGCTCGTGGCGGAGGACCGCATCCAGGTCGGCGAGCATGTCCGGAAGGCAGGCACGCCGCAGGTCGCCTGGGAGTCCCAGGGAGAGAACGCGATAGCAGGTGAGGATCAAGGCGTCCATCGGAACCGGGTCGGTGGCTGTCAGCCCTGCGTCGCGCGAACCGCATCGACCAGGGACTGGAGGCGGTCCGCCTCGCATCGCAGCAGTTCGCGGCCGCGTCCCGTGAGGCCGTGGTACCGGCGACGGGCATCGTCGTCCGGATCGTCCTCACCCACCAGAGGCTCGATCAGCCCCAGCTCGGTCATCTCACGCATCGCCCCGTAGAGGGTCGCCGGCCAGAGCCGCACCTTCCCGGCGGTCCGCGCCTCCACCGACTCACGGATCCGGAAACCGTGCATCGGCTCCTCGGAGAGGGAGAGGAGGATGTGGAACCACGCCGGCTTCAGCGGCGCCAGCTCCTCCAGCTCCACCTCCCGTCCGTCGATCGTCGTATCCCGTTCGAGCATCGGATCTCCACTGCATCGGGGCCGTGAATCGGCCCGTTCACGAATCACTACGAATTTATACCGATATAGATTCATAGTGAACAGGGGGAGGGGCTCCGATGCCGGATGGACGCACCGCGGCATGGCCGACGCTCGAGCTTCGGGGCGATGTCCGGATTTCCGGACGCCGAGGTCCGGGCCCCCACCTGGGGACCCGGACGGGTCGTTCGGGCGCGGCGGCTACGGGTCAGCCGGCGGCCATCTGGTTGATGGACTCGAGAAGGCCCTTCTGCTTCTCGAGCTCGTAGCGGGTCGAGGCCGGGTCGAGGCGAACCGCCTCGGCTCCCGTGACGGCGGTGGAGAACGGCGTGTCCGGCACACCGTCGCCG
Source organism: Longimicrobiales bacterium (assembly GCA_035464715.1). Lineage (GTDB taxonomy): Bacteria > Gemmatimonadota > Gemmatimonadetes > Longimicrobiales > Gaopeijiaceae > Gaopeijia. The sequence continues at coordinate 9,758 of DATHRY010000171.1, read as the reverse complement.
TCGGTGTCCACGGCCTCGTCCCAGAAGAAGGCCCCGTTGGCGAAGTTGAGCCACGCCGTCAGGAGCTGCACGTCCAGCAGCTCGGACATCCCGGTCCTGCCGGTGGGATGGAGAACCCGTCCCGCCTCCTCCGGAGTCGAGGCATCGACCTCCTCGTCGAAGACGGCGGACATCTGGCCGACGATATCCAGGTAGCATCCCAGTGCGGCCTCGTCGAACTCACCGGAGCGTTTGCCCCGGAGCTGGGTCTGCCAGAAACCTGCGGTGCGGGCGCCGCGTGAAACTCCGGTGATCACTACGGCCACGCCGTCGACTCCGGCTCCAGCATCGTCGTCCGTCGCCGTGAGGGACACTCCATAGGCGCATGCGCTCGCCCATGAGTGGATGGCCGAGAAGGTCTCGTCCCGGGGGCTCATGTCGGGGCTCGGGAAGGGATCCGGGTCGGTCCCGAGCAGGCTCGACTCCGAGTCCGTGGTGTCATCATCCCAATCCCAGAGCAGCGAGAGATCGTCGCTCCCCGGGTCCGTGACCCCGGCGGCGAAGCTCAGCACGTCCGCGGCCTGGGCGATGAAGGTGGGCACGCCGTTCACGAGGTCTGCGCCGGCGAGATCGAGAGCCGGCGTGGGCGCCACGTTCTCGACCTGGAGGTCGAAGTCGTCCGATCCCTCTCCACCGTCGGTGTCCCTGACCCACACGGACACGTCGAAGGTGCCGGTCCTGGGATCGCCGGACTCGCTGGTATCGCCGTAGTCGCAGGATGCAGTCACGTCGGCCGTGAGGGCTCCCGGGTCCGTGATCGTGACCTCTCCCGGTACCCGATGGGTCACCCGCCCACTGATGTCGGAGCAGGTGACCAGGACATGGAACGCCCCGTCGTGGATCCCGGGATCGTGAAAGGATGCCTTCACGAGCAGGGTGCTCCCCTCCAGCACCGAGGTGATCTGGTCGCCGGCGATGGCGACCGTGGGAGCCACGTTGTTCACGACCAGGTCGAAGGCGATGTCCTCCGTCTTCCCGGTCTCGTCGGTGGCGGTCACGATCACCGTCTGGCTCTCGGAGGGGCCATCGGTGGTCGCGAAGCTCCACGCCCAGGTCCCGGCCGCGTCGTCCTGGATCACGGTGCCGACTGAGGCGGTCATGGTCACGGCACCCCCGTCGACGTCATCGAAGGTGCCACTGTTGTGGGCGGTCCCGCCTTCGTCGACCGTCTCTGTCTCACGGTTCACCGTGAGCTCCGGTGGGAGGCCCAATAGTGCGGACTCCACCGCGGCCAGAAGGTCGATCCTGGGGGTGACGTGATCATGTACGGAGTAGGTGATGTCGACCCCGGTGTCCTGGAGCAGCCGAACGAGCTGCGGGACACTGGCCGTCGGGAGGATCGTGCGGAGCACCGCGAAGGCCCCGGTCACCATGGGGGTGGCCATGGACGTTCCATCGTACTCGTCGTAGCCGTTGTCCCCGACCGACGACACGACCAGGTCGCCCGGGGCGAAGAGGTCGAGGAGGGGGTGGTAGTTGCTGAAGTCCGCCACCTCGTCGGCGTCCGTCGTGGCCCCCACCGCCACGGCGTTCGAGATGCATGCGGGGCCGCTGACCGCGTAGACACCGTTGTTCCCGGCGGCGATCACCGTCGCGACATTGGCGTCGACCAACGCGTTGACAGCGAAGGCCCTCGCTTCGTAGTCCTCGTCGTCGTCGCAGTGTTCCTGCCAGAAGCCCCCGCCGAGGCTCATGTTCGCGGCGGCGATGGGGTAGGTCGAGCTGAGGATCAACACCTCCTCCAGCCCGGCGAGCTGGTCCGAGGGATAGGTCAGCACGCAGGGCGGCCTCCCGAAGGCTCCGCACTCGCCGGCCCCGTCGAAGCGGGTGAAGATCTGGATGGCGATGATGTCGGCCCCCGGTGCCACGCCCGCTTCGGGGGCGTCGGGGCTGGACAGCCCGCCCCCGTACCCGGCCGCGATCCCGGCGACGTGGGTCCCGTGGTTGCAGAGGTTCTCGCCCTCGTCGTCCAGGCAGATCGGGATGTCGATGTTGGCGGCGTCGTCGGTGGTCTGCCCGTTCGGGCACAGGGAGGTGTCGTCGTACATGTCGGGGTCCGGCGTCGAGAAGCACCGCTCCTCCACGACGCGCCCACCGAGGTACTCGTGGTCCGGGTCGATGCCCGTGTCCAGGATGGCCACCGTCTGGCCGCTGCCGTCGTAGCCCAACGCATGGACGTCGTCGCCGTTGATGACGGGGAGGGCCGAGTTGAGGGCCGGGGGCTGGGGGGTGTCCTCGGCCCAGGAGAGCACTCTTCCGGAGCGCAGCAGCCCCTGCAGGGCGGACTCGCTGACCTTCATCGCCGTGAACGGGAGGCGACGGTACTGGTGGAGCACCGGGACACCCTGGGCCCGGGCCGCCGCGGCGACCGCCCGCTGGCTCGCCATGTCGGGATGTCGCAGGATGACACGGATCCTCTGGCTCGCGACCTGGCTCCGGGCGAAGATGCCGTCGAGATCCGGCGCCAGGGATGAGTCCTCGGCGGGTGCAACCGGATCGTCGGGGATGTCTCCGCAGGACCATACCGACAGGACCGCCAGGGCCACGAGGGCCGATAAGACTCCGAGCCGCGAGCGCATGGGTTCGCCTCCTTCCAGTGTTGAAAGGGGGGCGGAAGGGCCCGGTCGCTTCGGCTCGGCGTCACAGCCCACCGGGGAGGGTTCGGCGAGATCGACGGCCGCACCGAAGGCCCGTCGGGTCCAGCCACCCGGGGTGGTCGATCTCGGGCCCGGCGGAGGTGTCGATCTCGCCGCGGGAGTGTCGGGGTCCGAGGACCGTACTCGAGGCCCATGGTGCCGATATGGAGGGACACCGGCAGTGGGGCATCGCCGGAAACCGACGTCAGAGATCTCCCTACGCCACCTGACCCCGGCCTGGATCTTCGCTTCCCGGCCGGGCCGTCACCGGAGACCCAGGGTCACGGCCGGCGAGTCTCCCCTGGATCCGGAAGCGGGTCGGAGGGTCGGTTCCGGCCGAGCTTCCTGAGCCTGCGGGTGCCTCAGCCGGTCGCCCCCCCCCTCCGCCGTCGGCGCCAGAGCATCCCGCCCACCAGGAAGCCGAGCCCGACCCCGATCATGGCGTACGCCGTGTTCGCGATGACGGGGATGTCGGCGAACCGGTCCGCGATCCCCCAGAAGGCCCAGGCGAAGACCAGGGGGAAGAGCCAGTTCCCACGGTGCACGACCATGAAGGCCGCCAGCCCAGTGCCCACCACCATCATGATGGCGGACCAGACCTCCGGGGAGATCCCGAAGCCGCCCCACTCGAGGTACGTCAGGTACTGGAAGGTGTTGGCGATGACCGCGACGGAGATCCAGGCCAGGTAGAGGCCGAAGGGGTAGGCGACCAGGACCCGGTCCACCCATCCCAGGCGCCCCTCGGGCCACCCCGTCCGCTCCACGATCCAGACCAGGTTGACCAGGAGGGCCAGCATCACCGCCAGCGCCGGTCCGAAGAGCGCGAAGGAGAAGAGGGTCACCCAGGCGATGTTCAGGGCCCCGTTCACCGCCCACCCCCACCCGATGCGGCGGATCGCTTCGTTGCCCCGCTGCGCCGGGAGCGCCTGGTAGGCGGTGAAGAGGGTCAGAGAGAGGTAGATGAGGCTCCAGATCCCGAACACCCAGTTCGCCGGGAGGAAGGTGGAGCGGTAGCGGTTGGCGATGAGCCCGATGGATTCGCCGCTGAGGGCGCCGGAGCCGGCCAGGCCGTTCATCCAGAGCACGGCCACCAGCACGACGACGTTGACGAGCTGAAGCAGAAGCCCGCCGGGGCGAGGGGGGTTGGACATGGGCGCAAGATGCACCCACGGGAGGGGGTTGGGCCAGAAGGCGATGCCGACCCACCGCTCCGGGCTCGAGGGCTCCGACGGCAGGCGGAGTTCCCGCGAACACGGGATGGCAGGAGGGCTTACCGGGCAGTATCCTGACAACAGGATACTCGCAGAGCGGCTGCAGCAGGCCACGGGAGCACTCGGTCCGGCTTCGGCCGCACCGCCGTTCGGCGGAAGGAGGCAGTCATGAACGCTCGCGGCATCACGCTCGTTCCAGCCCTCGCATGGGTCGGTGTGCTCTCCATCGCCGGATGCGAGGGAGCCCCGACGGAGCCCGCGGGACCCCCTCCGGTCGCCGCCGCTCCGGCGAACGTCACCCACTTCGTCTCCACCGGCGACCTCTTCCGGCAGGACCTCGTGGGCTGCATCGGCGGGCCCGAGGAGGAGGTCCAGGTCACGGGGCGGTGGCACACGGTCCACCACATGATCGCCACCCCCCGGGGCACGACGATCGTCAAGACCCGGGGTCACGCCCAGAACGCGCGGGGAGTGGGGCTCACCACGGGCCGGATGTACCGGTACATCGGGAGCTACGGTACCGGACAGACCGAGCACAGCGGCGGGTTGCCGTTCAGCTTCTACTACACGGAGGTCATGGGGTTCGTCGGCCAGGGCGGCACGGGCTTCACGTACCGCCAGATGATGCGGTTCACGGTGAACCCCCAGGGGGAGTTCGTGGGCAACGTGATCAAGTCGGACTTCCGCTGCGGGGATCCAGGCTAGCCCGGAGTCGGCCCAGCGAAGCATCACGGAACTGGACGACCGCAGTCGACCGCAGTCCCGCGGCGCTCCGGGGGGCATGACCGCGGGTCGCCTACCTCCCGCAGAGGGCCCGGACCCCCGGCGTCACGATCCCCGATTCACGACACAGGCTCGTCGGGGAGCGGAGGGCCACGGGTGCCGATCCGGTCGGAAGGGGCGTCGCCGACGGACCTCGGGGGGGTCTGATGCGGACGAGGTCCTGTCCTCGCCGGCGCCACAGGACGGGGACGAGGGCTCGCTCACCGACGACGTCGCCCCGGTCGTTGATCCCCCACCCGTACCCCTCGTCGACACGTCGAAACCCGCGAGCGGTCCAGACCGCCGCACCGCCGGCGAATCCCACGATCTGGCCCCGGTCGTTGATGTCGGACGCCGAGCTGCCCTCGACGTCCGGGGGCGTGGGGAGGTCCTCGACCGCCCCGTCGACCCAGCGAACGCCCCGTCCGTCGAACTGGTAGTCCGGGTTGCTGCCGCCCACGATCTCGCCCCGTTGGTTGATCGCCCACGCCGCCGTTTCATAGGCCAGCGGGGGGAGCCTGGCCGGAACGCCGTCGATCCAGACCGTCGCGTCCTGGGTGACCACGCCGCCACCGCCACTCCACCCTACGACGACTCCGTGATCGTTGATGTCTTCGGCGTACGCAAAGGCCGCGGCCGGGCCGGGGGGTAGAGCGGTGAACGTCCCCTCGTCCCACACGAAGGCCTGTAGCTCGCCTTCGGTCTCGCTCACGCCGACGATCTGGCCCGATCGGTTGATCCCCAGCGCCGCGGCCTCCTCTCCTCCGAGGGTCCCGAGATCCTCCGGGATCCCGTCGATCCAGCGGACGGCCCGCTGCCGTCCCTGGGCGTCCTCGGCCCAGCCGACCACGACACCCGCGTCGTTCAGGTCCGTCGCCCGGCTGTTGCCGGCCTCGCTCAGACCGTCGAGAAGGACCAGCGCTCCACCGGTCCACATCGCCGCCCGCCAGGGCCCGTCTCCACGGACCCACCCGACGGCATCCCCATGGATGTTGACCGCCTCCGCGCGCCCACGCGAGAGGTCGGCCAACGGAAGGGCCACGGCCTGGAAGCCTTGAGGAACCGCCACCGACCGTTCGCCGATGGGCATGTGGTCCGGCCTCGCAGGGTCGGCGAGGTCACAGGCGGCGACCAGGGCCACCGGGAGGAGGGTGCCGAAGAGCCGAGGGAACACGTGGAGGGACCCCTTGCAGAAGGACCGTCGACGGGAAGCAAAGCTATCGCCGCACCCGGTCCCACGCATCGCGCGTTCGCGCGAACTGTACGAGGTCGGATGAGCGCGGGGGCAGGATCAGCGCCGTGCCTCGCGCGACCTGCTCCCCCCCTACCGTCGGCCCTCCCCTACCGGCGGCCCGAAGTCCGTGTACTTGAACTCGGGCAACGGGCGCGACGGATCGACCGTCACGCCGATCGAGGACCCGGACGGAGCCGAGATCAGGCCGGCCATGATCCTCGACGACGGCTACGTCGTGGGTCGTCGGCTCGTGGGGTCGGGCGACGTGCGCGTGTTCGCATTCCACGATGGAGCGCTCACCGACTTCGGGTCGTTCCTCGGCACCTCCACGGTGCCCTACGCGATCAACGACGCCAGACACGTCGTCGGAACGACCTCGTCGGGGTCGGGTGGCGGATGGGAGGCGTTCGTCCTGGACACGGGCGACGGGACCTGGCGTCAGCTTCCCGACCTGATCGCCGGAGGCGAGTCCCGAGCGACGGGGATCACGCCCGACGGCGTCGTCGTCGGCACCATTCATGATGCCGAGGGACGCCGGCGGGCCGCCGTCTGGACCCTGGCCGGGCCGGACGCCGTCGTGGCGCACCTCCGGCGGGCCGTCTCCGGCCTCCGGGAGGCGGGGGTGCTGAACAGGGGCGTTGCCAACGCCCTCGAGAAGAAGCTCGACGCGGGCGCCTACCGGGCTTTCGTGAACCAGGCCGCGGCGCTGGTGCGGTCCCGAAGACTGGATCCCACGATCGGTGACGCGCTGATCCGGGCCGCCGAGTCCCTCCCCGACCTGTGATCCCGCAGTCGATCAGCAAGCTTGTGGTCCGGGAACCGACGTCCGGAGATTGGATGTAGGACAGGTGAGCAGGAGGCCACACCATGATCCTTCCCAACATCCGCGCGTCGTTCACCCGGCAGGACGCCCAGCATCTGGTGACCCTCCTGGGCCGCCACGATCGGGACATCCTCGAGGCGGCCCGGGAGCGTCTCGAGATCCACGGGGTCGACGCGCTGCTGGACGATCCCCGGATCCTGAACGCCCTCCTCACCGATCCCGACGTCCAGGCGCCGCCCCACATGGTGTTCTACGTCCTCGTGCGCCAGGCTCTGCTGGAGGCCGGGGTGGACGACCCCGCCACCGCGGACTTCGTGGCCTCCGTGGTGGTCGCCTTCGGGCAGGCCCGGCGGGCATGGCGGGTCAGCGAGACCGACGAGGAGGAGTACGACTACCTCGTGGACCTGCTGGACGAGCTGCGGGACGCCGATTCCCGACGGGCGTTCCTCCTGAGCTCCCATCTGGGGAACTATTCCCTGTGGCTCGCCGGCCTCTTCCCGGACCGGGTGGCGTGGCGGACCCGCAGAAGGGGGGCTCCGGACCTGGACTACTACGACCGTGTCGGGGCCGGCGGATACCGGGTGGCCGCTCGCAGCGGCGAGGCCAGGACGCTCCAGGTGGACGGGGTGCTCGGCGGGCTCGGACGGGACTTCCCGAAGGTGCGTACCGCCCTGAACCGGGTCGCTGAGCGGCACCTCTGGCCCGGACAGGGCGACCCCGTGGAGCGCATGCTCCGAGGGCTCCGGCGCGACCAGGGTTGACTGCCGTCAAGCTGTCCTCACGTCTGCGCGGGAGAGAGACTCCCGCGAACACGGGATGGTCGAACGGGGTCCCAAATGGAATCGTGTTTGGCGATACTCCCTCCTCCGCTCGACTTCCTTCCGACGCATCCCCGTGAACCCACGCCTCCGGCTCTTCGCCCTGGCCTCCGTCACCGCACTGGTCCCTCTGGGGGCCGGACTCTATTCCCTGGAGGCCCCGACCGGGCCGGAGGGGACCGACCTCCGAGGGGTCGTCCGCGGTTCGGACGACCCCTCGGAGGCCGTCGCGCCGCCGGCCGCCTCCGGGGCGCTCCTCGGACTCGAAGCGCCGCCCCGGTCGGGGCCGGTACAGCCCTGGGGTGGGGAGACCATGGGGGCCCGGCCCGGTGCATCGGGAGACCGCGCCGGCGAGTCCGGTGACCGATCCGGAAGTGCCGGGCCCGGATCGGACCGACCCGCCGGGTCGGGTCGGCCGACGTCCCTGCCCGATTCCACCGACCCGGCCCATCAAGGGGAGGTGACCCCGGCGAGTCAGAGCGCCGACCTTCCGCGTCGGGACGCACAGGAGCTCGCCGCCACGGACGCCGCTCGGCGTCTCCCCGGCCCCTGGATCCCCTCGGCCCGACGCTCCGGCCTCCTCGTCTGAGCCGACGTCAGCGAGAGGGCGGACGGGTGCGGGTCGTCGACTTCGTCCGCCACACCGCACCGGGTCTTCCGCCCTTCCGTTCCGGATACCCGCCGCCGGCGCGGCTTGCGCCCTTCCGTTCCGGGTGTCCTCGCTCCCTCTTGCCTCGCCCTCCGGCCTCACGCGGCGCGCGCTGGATTATTTAGTTGCCAGAGGCAATCAAATAGCATACGCTGGCAAGGGTCGACGCCCGGCGCTCCGCCGCCGTCCCCCTCAGGAGGCCCGCATGGACTCGTCCCCATCGGCGGCGCGCATCGAGGCGGTGCGCCGGTTCAACCGCTTCTACACCCGGCAGATCGGGCTCCTGCAGGAGGGGCTCCTCGCCAGCCCCTTTTCCCCGAGCGAGGCCCGGGTCGTCTACGAGCTCGCCCACCACGAGGAGACGACGGCCGGGCACCTGAGCGAGGAGCTGGGGCTGGATCCGGGCTACATGAGCCGCCTGGTCCGCGGGCTGGAGCGGCGGGCCCTTCTGGACAAGCGGCCCTCGCCCACTGACGGCCGCCAGGTCCTCCTGTCCCTCAGCGAAGAGGGCGGAGCGGCCTTCGCCAGGCTCAATGCCGCCTCCCGGGGAGAGATCGAAGGCATGCTCGACGCCCTCTCCCCCATGGATCAGGAGCGGCTCGTGGATGCAATGGAGCTCATCGAGGAGCTCCTGGGGGCCGGCGCGGAGCACCGGGTGCCCTACATCCTCCGGCCTCCGCAGCCGGGGGACTTCGGCTGGATCGTCGAGCGTCACGGCCTCATCTACAATCGGGAGTACGGCTGGGGTGAGCGCTTCGAGGCGCTGGTGGCGGAGATCGTGGCCCGGTTCGTCCGGGAGTTCGATCCCACCCGGGAGCGCTGCTGGATCGCCGAACGCAATGGGGAGAACGTCGGCTCGGTGGCGTTGGTGAACGAGCCGGATCGGGAGGGCGTCGCCCGGCTTCGCCTCCTCCTGGTGGACCCCCGGGCCAGGGGATTGGGGATCGGGCGGCGCCTGGTGACGGAGTGCACGCGGTTCGCGCGCCGGGCGGGGTATCACACCATCACCCTCTGGACCGACAGCGTCCTCCACGCGGCCCGCCGCATCTACGAGGACGAGGGCTACCGGATGGTCCACGAGGAGCGCCACGACACCTTCGGAACGGACCTCGTGGGTCAGACCTGGGAGCTGGAGCTCTGATGCCCACGGAGCGGCGGGTCGCCCCGGACCTGAAGGCTTTCCTGGTGGGCATCGCGGAGAGCGCGGTCCCACGGCCGCGTGCGGGAGACTCAGCGGTCCCGGGAGGACCACCCCACCGCCCTGTCCTTCATGAAGGAGCTCACCGAGTGGCTGGGAGGCTGGGACGCGATCTCCGAGCGGTCCTGGGCCTCTTTGGAGCAGCTGGGGACCACGCTCACCGGGTACCCGCAACCGGCCGGAGAGACGCGCTACCGCGGCGGGACGGCTCGCCTACGTCGCCCGACGCCCTCCGGGGCGAGCGGCTCCCGCCCTTCGCGGGGCACCTGGATCTGGACGAGCTCCTCACTGCCGCTCCATGACGCCTGCGGGTACCGCCGCGACCTTTTCGACCCGTACCGGCGTACCACAGCCGACACCGCATCCTTCTGCCCGGACCTCCATGCAC
>DATHRY010000170.1:0-15904 GCA_035464715.1 Longimicrobiales bacterium | reverse complement strand
CACCGCCTCGATGGCCGACCTGCGCCTGGGCCAGGTCGGCATGAGATTCTCCGAGGATCTCGCGCCCGAACCGATCTCCTCCGGTTCCGGATTCCACGGGGTTCCCGCATGGCGACCCCCGGGGGCCTCGGTGTCGTTCATCACGCGGGGGGACAGCGTCCTCGTGGTCTGGGAGGCGCCGGCCTCCGGGGCGCCGCCCCGCCGACTCGACTTCGGCGAGGGACGGGGGATCCGGGATCATACGTGGTCGTCCGACGGGGAGTGGCTCGTGTACCGGACCGAGGACCAGGCCGAGGGGAACGGCGACATTCTCGCCGTGCGGCCCGGGATCGATACCGCACCCCGGGTCATCGCAGGCTCCGACGCCGAGGAGCTCTCCCCCGCGGTGTCGCCCGACGGCCGGTGGGTCGCCTATTCATCGGACAAGTCCGGCCGGCACGAGGTCTACGTGGCTCCCTTTCCCGATCCCGGGGGGATCGAACGCGTGGTGTCCCTGGACGGGGGCCGGCATCCGTCGTGGAACCCGCGGGGCGGGGAGCTCTTCTACCTGGACGGCAGCGACAACATGGTCGCAGTGCCGGTACCACCCGGTCCGACCTTCTCGCCGGGCGCCCCGCGGGTCCTGTTCCCGGCGGCGGACTTCGTCCTGAGGTCCTTCGATCGCGACTACGACCCGACGCCCGACGGCGAGCGGTTCCTCATGGTCGAGGGCGGCCGCGGGCCGACGCAGATCGTGGTCGTCTTCGGCTTCGACGAGGAGCTGCGGCGCCGCGTGGGAGGGCGCTGATCGGGGGAGGCCCTACCCGCTGCCCACGCGGTTCCCGTACGGCAGTCCCATCCGGTCCAGGATCGCCAGATAACGGGGATGCGAGGCGATCGGCTCCCCGAGGGTAGCCGGAGCTGCGACCAGATACGGCATGGCCGGATCCCAGCCGGCCTCGCCGCGCTCCATCCAATCCAGGGCCCGTTCGATGTGGCCCGCCCATGCGTGGGCGAGGGCGATCCGTACGGGCGACACGTACTCGACCTCCGCGCGCGCTTCCAGGATCGCCGCCGCCCGGGCCGACGCTTCCCGAGGGCCGCCTTCCTCGAGTCCGTTCGACAGCGCGTCGGCGAGGAGGGTATCACCCGTTGCGGCGTAGAGGGCCGCCTCCGCGCGCACCGCCTCCTCCGCCCGACCCAGACCCCGAAGAGACATGTTGATGACGTCGTGGGCCACCGGCTGACTCGGGTCCAGCCTGAGCGCCTCCCGCCCGGCCTCCAGGGCGACCTCGTACTGGCCGGCGTGGGCGAACGCGCCATTGGCCACGCCCAGAATCAGTCCGCTGAACGGGTCTCCACCCCGCGCCACCTCCGCCTGGGCCAGGGCTTCCCTCATGCGCCCCATGAAGGCCAGGTAGTGGGAGTAGAAGGCCCGCGCCTCCCAGTTGTTGGGGTTGAGCTCGATGGCCCGCTCGAACGCCCGTCCGGCGGCCTCCCAGTCCCACTCGACCCACGTGAGCACCTTGGCGTGCAACGCCACCAGGTCCGGATCGTCCGGCGCGAGCGCCAGGGCCCGTTGCGTGTAGTCACGGATCAACGGTCTCGCCACGGAGGGGCTCGCCAGACCGAATTGCTGCCGTCCGGCCCAGACGCCGGCGAGTCCTCCGAGTGCCAGCGCATTGTCCTCGTCGAGGGCCAGGGCCTGCTCGTAGAGTCCCTGGGCGATCTCGAGGTCCTGGGGGGTCAACCGGCGCTGGTGGTAGTTCCCCCGCAGCGTCAGCTCGTACGACTGCGGATCCACCTCGCTCCGGGACGCCCACCGCGCCAACACCTCCTCGGGAATCTCCAGCTCCGCCGCCCCGGCGATCCCCCGGGTGGCCTCGCCGTAGAGGGTCAGGACGTCTCGGGCCGGGGCGGTGTATCGCCCGCTCCACCGCACCGCTTCCGTGCGGCCGTCCATCATCGTCAGGCTGATCCGGACGGAGTCTTCCCCGTACTCCGCCCGCCCCTGGAGGACGGCATCGACGCGCTGCTGGCGGGCGATATCGGCGATGGAGGTGGCGTCGCCCAGGTACTCCCGTACGGAGCGACGTCCCCGGACCTCGAACCCGGCCTGCTGGACCTCGCCGATGAGCGCTTCGTGCATCCCGGCGAGGAGCGCCGCCTGCTCCGGATCCGCCAGCTCGTTCTCGAACGGGAGGATGGCGACGGCCTGGATGCTCGGCCCCGAGAGAGCGCCGGGGAGCCACCAGGCGGTGAGGGCAAGGAGAGCGGCGCCCGCCGTGACCCCGATCCCTCGAAAGGCCTGGCGACGACGGCGCCGCAGCCTGGCCGCCTCGATCTCGCTGGCCGACAAGGCCGTCCGGAGCTCGGTCGCGAATTGCCGGGCGTCACCGGGTCTGTCCCCGGGATCCGGCGCGAGCGCCCGCTGCAGCACAGGGGGCAGCGTTTCCGGAAGCTCGTGGGCACGGGTGAACTCCGGCGGCTCCCCGGTGATCTTCCTCGCGAGCACGGCCTGGGGCGACTGCCCGGCGTACGGCCGTCGCCCCTCCAGCATCTCGAAGAGCACACAGCCCAGCGAATAGATGTCGGACCGGCCGTCGACGACCCGGTCTCCGGCAGCTTGTTCCGGACTCATGTACGCCGCCGTCCCGATGGCCATCCCCGTCCCCGTCAGACGGGTGTCGGTGTCGTCGCGGGTGCCCAGGGCGATCCCGAAGTCGGCCACCGCCGCGTGGCCCGCACGGAAGAGGATGTTCTCGGGCTTGATGTCCCGATGGACCAGTCCGCTCTGGTGGGCATGGTGGAGGGCATCGGCGATCTCCGCGGCCACCCGCACCGCCTCGTCCAGAGGCAGGGCGCCCTCCCGATCGAGTCGGTCCCGGAGGGTCTCACCCTCCACGTAGGGCATGACCAGGTAGAAGAGCCCGTCGGCCTGGCCCGAATCGAAGAGCGGCAGGATGTGGGGGTGGGAGAGATGCGCGGCGATGTCGATCTCGCGCAGGAACCGCTCGGTCCCGATGGACTCGCCCAGCTCCGGCTTCAGGACCTTGAGAGCGACATCCCGGCCGTGCTTCACGTCGGTCGCGAGGTACACCCTCGCCATCCCGCCCTCGCCGAGCTCCGACTCGACGTGATAGCGGCCGCCCAGGGCCGCGTTCAGTCTGGTGATCGCATCAGGATTCATGCGGCGACGCTCTCGACCAGGACATGGTGCGGAGTTTCGGAGCTGGGGGCCAGGGTCCATGCCGACTCAAAACGCCCGTCCTCCGAGGAACGGGAAGTTGCCGAACCCCGAGGCGATCTGGAACGCGAGCATGACCACGGCCAGCCCGGCATGGACACGGGCCGAGGTGGAGCGCAGCCCGATGATCGCGACCGGGACCGAGACCGCCGCCAGTCCCACGCCCCAGACCCCCGTGTCGAGCACGTAGTCCCATCCCCCCTTCGCATAGCTGTCGGCGACGTCCATCGCGTTCGCGACGACCAGGAGGCAGAAGAACCACCTTCGCTTCGATAGGAAGTACGCTCCGAGATCGTCCACGCCGTCCCAGCTGCGGGGAACCAGGGTGACCGCCAGAAGGAAGAGGACGATCCCGTAGAGGGTGATGAAGTAGTAGAGCCGGAGGGACCACTCGTCGACGAGGGAGCCGAGGTTGTACTCCCACCACCAGAACATGAGCATCCAGGCCAGGACGTAGGCCAGCCAGGCCGCGTGGGCGAGACTGAGCTTGATCCTCTCCCCGTGGCCCGAGACGCGGTCCACGATCCCGCCGACGCCGACGAGGATGTGGCCGATGCCCAGACCGACGACGATGGAGAGGAGCACCATGACGTGCTCGAATTGACTCATGGCCTGTCCACGGGGTGCACGGGGGTCTGTGGTCGATCGGAGCCGGAGAGGAGCTCGATGATCTCGTCGATGGAGCGATGAACGGTCTCCATCTCGGCGAGAAGATCGTGGAGGTGCCGGATGCGGCCAGCGGTCATCTGAGCGAACCTGGGATCCCGCAGGACGGCGGAGACGTCCGGAGGGGTCTCCGCCGGCGGGATTCGCTCCAGGCCTTCCGTCGCCCGGAGGATGTCGAGGCGCACACCCATGTCCACGAAGTAGGGTTGGAGCACCTCGAAGCTGTGGTCCCACTCCTCCCGCTCATTCTCCGCCAGGTCCTCCACGAGATCGGGCCACGCCGCCAGCGCGACGCGAAGCCGGTCGTCCCGGATGATCCCGAGCCTGCCGGACGCGATCAGGGAGTTCAATCCGCCGAGGTCCGGGTTGTAGGTCCAGACGCTCAGCATCTCGTTCAACAGGATGTCGGGCCTGTCCGCCGCGGTTCCGTCGCCCAGGCCGGTGGCCAACGCAAGCAGGTCGTAGCTGGCGTCGAGGCTCGCCTCGTTGCTCCATCGCGCGCTGTCCAGCTTCGCGGAGTTCGCCTGGAAGTCGGACAGAAGCTGTGCGAGGGCCTCTCGCTCGTCCCCGCGCTCCTGGAACCAGCCCCACCCCGCATCCGCGGACAGGGCGGCGAGCACGCCGACGCTGATGACGACGAACTCGAGGGCGGCCCTCCGCACGACACGCGTATCGCCGGGTCGGGCCGTATCCTGGGCGGCAGGAGGCGGGGGGGTGGCGTTCATGGTCTGGCCGAGTCGGTGCGGAGGTCGGGTGACGGCTCGGAAAGGGAGGGTTCAGCTCATGGGACCGAACACCGCTCCATGCGCGAAGGCCGGACCGGTGTCGCCGTGGGGCCATCGATCCCGGTCGAAGCGGACTCCGGGTATTCCGGACCCGGTCGCCGGAAGATCGTCGGCGAGGTGGAGCGTGCCGGTCTCGGGATCCACGTCGATCAGGTAGGCCCCACCGGCCAGCGTGCCTCCGCCGGTCATGACCATCCGCCGTCCCCCGGGCTCGAGCGCGAGCCAGTGCGGGCGGGCGTCCACGCCGAAGTGGAGCTCGTCCACGATCACCGGCTCCTCGGGTCGCGACACGTCCATCACCACGATGGATCCGGTGGTGCCCACCGGCTGAGCCCAGAAGCGACCGAACCGCACGGGCACGTTGCAGTCCGTGTCCTCTCCCCGCACCGGTGACCACGGGAAGGAGCGTGCGAGCCTGGCCTCCGGGACTCCGTCCAGCCCGGAGACCACGTAGAGCCCGCACCGGAAGGTCCCGACCATCACGGACTCGCCGTCGCCGAGGAGCCGCACCTCCGCGGGATGCAGGTGCTCGTCGCCGCGGGGCCCCGGCGGTAGCAGCACCGTATGCAGGAGGGCGAGATCCGAGAGCCGCCAGACCTGCACCGACCGCCCCGTCGTCACCCCGTTCATGTCCGCCGAGGTCGTCACGACCCGGTCGAGCTCGGGGACCACCGCCAGGCTGTACGGACGAAGGTCCGGATCGAGAGCATCCGCGGCGCTCGTCGCCCGGAGCAGGCGCCCGCGATCGTCCAGCTCGGCCAGCCCGCCGGACACGCCGGGATCGTCCGCCCGACGCTGATAGGTGGCCAGGACCGTCCCGCTCGGCGTGCGGGCGAAGCTGTGCGGGTGGGTGAAGGGGCCGGCGTCGCCGAACTCGGCGACGATGCTCGGATGTGCCGGGTCGCCGAGGTCGAACACGAAGGTCCGTCCCGTGTCGAACGAGTTCGCGAAGAGCTCGTTCGTGGTCAGCTCGTACTCGACGTGGTGCGCGAAGCTCCCGCCCGGCGCGGGCAGTGTGCCGATCACCTGGCCGTAGGTCTCCGAGCCGCGGGCCACGTCCACGACCGCGAGAAAAGCCTCGGCGTCGTGGTCCACGTCCCACATCCACAGGAAGAGGTGCGTGCTTCCCGCGGGCTCCCCCGGGGCGGCCGGCGAACAGCCGATCACCGCCAGGAGGAGCAGGCCGGCGAGCCGCCGGAACGACGGCCCCGGTGGCCGGCGAGGCCCGGGAAGGAGAGGAGCGACGGGTGATGAGGCGGGCTCAGGGGGCATGAACGCGATCAGCCGAGAGGTGGTGGGGGGTCCGGCACCGACGACGCTTCATGAGACGATCCCGGGGAAGAGTCGAACGAGCATCATGAGGCAGGCCGCTCCGAGCATGGCACCGCTCGCGGCCAGGTGGACCTTCGAGTGGCGTGAGGCCAGGGTCGCGACCATCGACCCCGGCATGGTGAGGTGGAGAACGCGTAGCCGATTGATGGTTCGCCATCTTGCGGCCAAGTCCCGGCGCCCGCCAGCGAGCCTCGCAGCGCGACACTCCGTCAGGTCCCGGTGTCCCGCGGGGAGTCCAGCAACTCGAGGATGACGTGGATCGACTCCTCGACGCTCCGGATCTCGTCGAGGACGATGTGGAGATTCATGACCCGGATCGCATACAGGTGCCGGAGTTCCTCGTCCTCGAGGAGGGAACGGAGATCGGGGGACCGGGGGGGCGGATCGAGGCGGGGTAGGCGGCCGGCACCCGTGAAGAGCTCCTCGGCGAGACCCCTCTCGACGAGGAACGGATTCAGCACCTGGAAGGTGAACCGCCACTCTTCCTCCTCGTTCTCACGCAGGTCGGCGACGATGTCGGGCCACCCTGCGAGGGCCACCCGGAGAGTGTCGTCACGCAGAATGCCGAGCCGCCCGGACTGGATCAGGGAGTTCAGCCCACCCATGACCGGGTCGTAGGTCCAGGTCGAGACGAACGCCCAGACGAGATCCGGAGAGACGTCCACGTCCCCCGGCCCACCGTCTCCATGCATCAGCGAGAGGAGCGTGTAGCCGGCGTCGAGCGTGCGCTCGTGCTCCATCCGGGCGGTATCGAGGCGCGCCAGGTTGGACGTGAACTCCGCGTGCAGGAGCCGCTTCGCATCCGCCTCTTCCGATCGCAGGGCCTGGTCGTTGGCCCACGAATCGATGGCCAGTGCGACGAGTACACCCACGACGATCACGGCGAACTCACCCAGGAATCGGAGCAGGATGGCCCGAGGTGCGGTACGGACGGTCACGGTGGCCGGTCTCCCTGGAGTCGGAGGGCCCCCACGGTCAGCGGACCGAGATCTCACGCAGGGTGCTAGTCATGAACTCCATCAGACGCTCCTCGAGAACCCGTCGGACAGCGGGATCGTGGGAGACCCGGTACTTGATCTCGGGGGGCGGGGGCGGATCCGTCGGGGCGGGAGGCTCGGCCTCGGCGCTCCCGGAGGGCGGGTCGGTCATGGCCGGTACACTAGTGGATGGTGCAGGAAGGCGCATCCATCCCGGGGCGGACCTGCGACGACCTCTCGTCGGGGAGGCGGACGGACCGCCGGCGCACCCGGCGCTCCGTTCCCCGGGCGGTACCGCTCCCCGTATGCCGCGGCGCTGCTCCTCGGCCCTACTCCGCCTTCAGCGTCCGGGCGGGGTCGGCCCGGGCGGCCCGCACCGCCGGGAGGAGGCACGCCGCCGCCGCCGCGGCGGCCAGCAGGACCGCGACACCGGCCCGGGTCGGGAGGTCGCCGCCCGACACCTGGTACAGCATGGACTCCACCGCGCCGTCCGCCAGCACCGAGAGCGCCAGCCCCACCCCGAGCCCCATCGCCGTCAGCGCCATGCCCTGCCGGACGACGAGCCCCACGATCCGTTCCCGGGGGGCGCCGAGGGCCGCCCGCAGCCCCATCTCGGGCAGCCGGTCCGTCACCATTCCCGAGACGACGCCGTACAGGCCGATCACGGCCAGCGCGGCGGCGGCGAGGGCGAAGGCCAGCAGCACCACGAGGACGAGCCGGCGCTCCCCCTCGGAGCGAGCCACCACGGCCTCCAGCGGCTGCGCCCGCACCACGGGCTGATCCCCGTCCACGGACCAGACGGCCCGGCGGATCGTCGGCACCAGGTCCATGGGATCCACCTCGGTCCGCACCACGAGCCACCGCACCCGGTCCGCCCAGTGCCACTGTGCCGCCGTCACGTAGACGGCCTCGGTGTCTTCGGCGGCGAGGGAGACCTGCTTCACGTCCCCCACCACCCCTACCACCGTGAACGGGTCGGGGCGGGCCGCCCCCACCTGCACCCTGCGGCCGATGGGGTCCTGGTCCTGGAAGAGCCTCCGGGCCAGTCGCTCGCTCAGCACCGCCACCGGCGGGCCGTCGGCGCCGTCGTCCTCCCCGAGGGCCCGGCCCGCCCGGACGGCGATCCCCATGGTCTCGAGGTAGCCGGGGGTCACGGTGTAGCGGTAGGCGGGCCCGCCGGCGCTCGCACCCCGGTCCACGGGGGTCACGCCGTACACGTCGGCCTCCCCGCCGAGGGGGAGCTGGCTGGTCAGGTCCGCCGACACGACGCCCGGTACCGCCTGTACGGCGTCGAGGGCCTGATCGAAGAACCGGTGCGTGACCGCGTCCCCGCGCTCGAGCCCCGTGCCGTGGACCTGGAGGACCACCGTGCCCCCGGGCTCGAAGCCCAGGGGGACAGAGAACAGGCGCCGGGTGCTCTGGAGGATCAGCCCCGTGCCCACCAGCAGGACCGTGGCCAACGCCACCTCGGTCACCACGAGGACGCGACGCGTTCCCCGGCTTCGGCGGGCGTAGCTTCGGCCGGCGTCGCGGATCGCCTGCGGTCGGCCGGTCGTACGGTGGAGGCCGGGGGTGAGGCCGAAGACCACGCTGACGGCGGCGGTGAGGAGGAGGGCGAAGGCGACGGCCGGGGCATCCAGTCCCGGCGTGCCTCCGGCCCACGGCTCCGCAGGTCCCAGGGCGACGAGCAACCGGAGCCCCAGCTGGGCCACGCCGATCCCCACCAGCCCACCGATCGCCGAGGCGACCAGGCTCTCGGTCAGCAGGTAGCGGAGGAGCCGGGTCCGGCTGGCGCCCAGCGCCGACCGCATCGCGAACTCGCTCCGGCGGCGCCCCCCGCGGGCCAGGAGCAGGAGGGTGACGTTCACGCACGTGACCACCGCCAGGAGACAGACGGCGCCCAGTACCGCGAGCAGGGTCGGGCGCGCGTCGGCGGTCACGGCGTCCTTCAGCGTCCGGATCGAGAGGCCCTCGGTGAGGGCCGCGTGCGACGGGCGCGGGAAGCCCGGCAGCGGCGAGCCCGCGATGTCCACCAGCTCCGAACGGGCCGCCCCGGGATCGACCCCGGCCGGGACCCGGCCGATCATGTCCAGGTGGTGGCCCCACTCCCGCGTGTCGAAGGAAACGGGCGCGGGATCGTACCGGAGCGGTGTCCAGAGCCTCGCGCCCGGGCCGGTGGCGTTTTCGAACGTGGGGCCCATCACGCCCACCACCGTGTAGGGGTCGCCGTCGAGGCGTACCGTCCGGCCCAGGATCCCCGGGTCCGCCCCGAAGCGCGCGCGCCAGAGGGCGTCGCTCAGGATCACCTCGAGCCGCCCTCCGGGCCGGTCCGCCGCCGCATCGAAGCCGGCCCCCAGCACCGGCTGCACGCCGAGGACGTCGAAGTACGAGGCGCTGACGCTCTGCCCCTCCAGGCGCTCGGGCTCCTCGCCGCCCGTCAGGGTGGGCTGCCACGGCTTGAGCACCGCCAGGGCGGCGAGGGACCGGGAGCGCCGCTCCAGCTCCAGGAAGGTCCCGAAGGTGCTCTGGATGAGGGCGCCGTCGTCGCCCCGGGTCTCGATGGCGAGGATGCGCTCGGGCTGTGGGTAGGCCAGGGGCTCGAAGAGCACGGGCCGGACCACGCTGAAGATCGCCGTCGCCGCGCCGATCCCCAGGCCCAGGGTCAGCACCATCACCACGGTGAAGCCCGGATCCCGGCGGAGCCCCCGCAGGCTCGTCCGCACGTCTGCGAGAAGCGCGTCCACCGCGCCGTCCCACCCCCATCCCCCCACGTCCTCCCGGGCGTGGAGGTCGTCCCCGTAGCGGAGCCGCACGGCGCGGCGGGCCTCCTCCCGCGTGGCGCCGCCGGCCACGAGGTCCGCCTCGGCCTCCTCCATGAAATGCCGGACCTCGTCGGCCAGGTCCCGCGCCGCGTCCCGGGGGCGCAGCAGCCGGCGGAGCCCGTCCACCAGTTCGCGCCAGATCCTCATCCGCTCAGGCCTCCGCCAGGAGCAGCCGGCCCACGGCCGCCGAGCGGCGTCGCCAGTCCGCCGTCTCGAGGGAGAGCTGCTTCCGGCCCGCCGGGGTGAGGGCGTAGTACTTCGCCCGGCGCCCGTTCTCGGTCCGCTCCCATTCCGCGTCCAGCCATCCGGCCCGCTCCATCCGCTTGAGCGCCGTGAGCAGCGAGCCGGGATTGACCTTGAACACGTTGTCCGTGATCTGCTCGATCCGCTTGGCGATCCCGTAGCCGTGCAGCGCCCCCAGGCTCAGCGTCTTGAGGATGATCATGTCCAGGGTGCCCTGGATCACGTCGGTGTTGGGTTCGGTCATGGCTCACATCGGGAAGGAGACGGGCGGCCCTATATCTTGACGATCAACCCTTGACGGTCAAGAGGTGGGCGACGGGCGCGCCGCGACCGGCCCGTCCCTATATTCCCGCCGCAACGCGCCGGAGGACGCGCTCCGCCGCAACCGCCCCCCGAACCCCCCGAGCCCGCCTTGACCCGCATCCTCGTCACCGGCGCCGGCGGCCAGATCGGCTCCGAGCTCGTCCCCGCCCTCCGGGCCGTATACGGCGCCGATGCCGTCCTCTCCACCGACATCCGCTCCCCGACCGACCCGGGCGACGGGCCCTTCCAGGTGCTCGACGCCACGGATGCCCGGGCCGTGGGGGCCACGGCCATGCGCTTCAGCGTGGACATCGTCTACCACCTGGCCGCCATCCTCTCCGCCATCGGCGAGCGGGATCCCCGGCTGGCCTACCAGGTGAACATGAACGGGCTGCAGGCGGTGCTGGAGGTGGCGCGGGAGCAGAGCCTCGCCGTCTTCGTCCCCTCCTCCATCGCCGCCTTCGGGCCCGACACGCCCCGGGACCCCACGCCCCAGGACACGATCCAGCGGCCCACCACCATGTACGGGGTGACGAAGGTCAGCGGGGAGCTCCTGTGCGACTACTACCACCTGCGCTACGGGGTGGACGCCCGGGGGGTCCGCTTTCCCGGCATCATCTCCCACGGCGCGCCTCCCGGCGGAGGCACCACGGACTGGGCGGTGGACATCTTCTACCACGCCGTCCGGGGCGAGCCCTACGACTGCTTCCTGGCCGAGGACGCCCAGCTGGACATGATGTACATGCCCGACGCGGTGCGGGCGGCGATGGAGGTCATGGAGGCGGACCCGGACCGCCTGGAGCACCGGAACGCCTTCAACGTCACCGCCATGCAGCTGGCCCCGAAGGACCTGGCCGCCGCCATCGAGGCTCGCATCCCCGGCTTCGAGATGCGCTACGACGTGGACCCCGTGCGGCAGGCCATCGCCGAGTCCTGGCCCCGGCGCATCGACGACTCGGCGGCCCGGAAGGAGTGGGGCTGGGCGCCGGAGTACGACCTCGACGCCATGACCGACGACATGATCGAGAACCTCCGCCGGAAGCTCCTGGGGGGGGGCGGCTGACGCGCACGACCCGGCGCCCTACCTTGCGACCATCCTCCTGTATCATCCAAACGGATCCACGGACCCGAACGCCATGCCCATCGACCGTCTGAACGCCGTCCTCGACGCCCACGTGGAGGAGCTGGAAGCCGCCGGAACCGCCAAGGGGGCCGAGGCGGTGGTCACGGGCGTCCGCCCCGCCGAAGGGGACAGCGGCCCCCGCTTCCACCTGGAGGGCGAGGGGGACCGCCTCTTCATCCGCATGAACTCCAACTCCTACCTGGGCCTGGGGCTGCGGCCCGAGGTCATGGAGGCCGAGGAGGCCGGGACGGCCGCCTACGGCGCGGGGCCCGGGGCGGTCCGTTTCATCAGCGGCACCTACGACGTCCACGTGGCCCTGGAGCGGGAGCTGGCGGCCTTCCACGGGCGCGAGGCCGCCATGGCCTTCTCGTCGGCCTACGCCACCATCGTCTCCACGATCGTGCCGCTCGTGACCGGGGACACGGTCCTGATCTCCGACGAGCTGAACCACAACTGCATCATCAACGCCATGCGGCTCGCCCGGCCCGCCGGCAAGGCCATCTACGCCCACAACGACGTTCCGGGCCTCGAGAAGGCGCTGGACGAGTGGAAGGGGAAGGCGAAGCGCGCCCTGGTGGTCACCGACGGCATCTTCTCGATGCGGGGGGACCACGCGCCCCTGAAGGAGCTCCAGGAGGTGTGCCGCCGCTACGACGAGCACTTCGAGGAGAACGTGGTCCTGCTGGTGGACGACTCCCACGGAGTGGGCGCCTTCGGCGAGACGGGCCGGGGCACCGAGGAGTATACCGGGTCGGGCCCGGTGGACGTGCTGGTGGGCACCCTTGGGAAGGCGTTCGGGGTGAACGGCGGCTACGTGGCCGGCTCCCGCTCGCTGATCCGGTTCCTCCGGGAATCGTCGCCCATGTACATCTACTCGAACCCCATCACGCCGGGAGAGGCCTCGGCGTGCCGGGCGGCGCTGCGGATCGTGGACTCCGACGAGGGCCGGTCGCTCCTCACGCACCTGAGGGCCATGACGAAGCGCTTCGAGGACGGGCTCGGGAGGATCGGCATCGAGACCATCCCCGGTGCGCATCCCGTGGTGCCCCTCATGATCCGGGACACCGCCCGGACCCGGGCCATGGTCGACCACCTCTACGACCACGGCGTCCTGGTGACCGGCCTGGCCTATCCCGTCGTCCCCAAGGGCGACGAGGAGATCCGGGCCCAGGTGAACGCCGACCACACCCCCCAGGACATCGACCGCGTACTGGAGATCCTGGCCGCCTTCGACGGCTGAGGGGGCCGGGCCGACGGGGAGGCGCTGCCGCCTCCCCGGCCCGCCCCCGGGACCGCGCCTCCTCGGCTGCGGTCCGATCCGCACCACCTCATCCGAACGCACCACACCTTCACACGACCGCACGCGAGGACCGAAATGCCCAGCGACATCGAGATCGCACAAGCCGCAGAGCTACGGCCCATCCAGGAGATCGCCGCGAAGGTCGGCCTGGGACCCGACGACATCGTCCCCTACGGCCACCACAAGGCGAAGATCCCCCTGGAGACGGCCCGCTCCCGGGGCGGGTCCGACGGGCGGCTGGTCCTGGTGACCGGGATCAGCCCGACCCCGGCGGGGGAAGGGAAGTCCACCGTCTCGGTGGGGCTGGCGGACGCCCTGACGCTCCGGGAGCGGAACCCGGTGCTGTGTCTGCGGGAGCCGAGCCTGGGTCCGATCTTCGGCATCAAGGGCGGGGCGGCGGGCGGAGGCTACAGCCAGGTGGTCCCCATGGAGGAGATCAACCTCCACTTCAACGGGGACTTCCACGCCATCACCTCGGCCCACGCGCTGCTGTCGGCGGCGATGGACAACCACCTCTACCGGCCCAACACCCTGGGGATCGATCCCACCCGGATCACCTGGCCCCGGGCGGTGGACATGAACGACCGGGCCCTCCGCCGCATCGTGGTTGGACTGGGCGGCCGCACCGGTGGCGTGCCCCGGGAGGACGGGTTCGTCATCACCGCCGCGTCGGAGATCATGGCGATCTTCTGCCTGGCCGACGGCCTGGACGACCTCCAGCAGCGCCTGGACCGGATCATCCTGGGCTACGACCGCTCCGGCGCGCCCATACGGGCCGGCGGGCTCGGGGTCTCCGGCGCCATGACCATGCTCCTGAAGGACGCCGTGAACCCCAACCTGGTGCAGACCCTGGGGGGGACGCCGGCCCTGGTCCACGGCGGGCCCTTCGCCAACATCGCCCACGGCTGCAACTCCCTGTCCGCCACCCGCGTGGGCCTGTCCCTGGGCGACGTGGTGGTCACCGAAGCGGGCTTCGGGGCGGATCTGGGCGCCGAGAAGTTCTTCGACATCAAGTGCCGCTTCGGCGGCCTGAAGCCCGGGGCCGCCGTGATCGTGGCCACGGTGCGGGCGCTCAAGATGCACGGGGGCGTGGCCAGGGCGGACCTCGGGAGCGAGGACGTCGAGGCGGTGCGCCGGGGGCTCGTCAATCTCCAGGGCCACGTGGCCAACGTGCGGAAGTTCGGGGTGCCCCCCGTGGTGGCCCTGAACCGGTTCACCTCGGACACCGAGGCCGAGGTGGCCGCGGTCCTGGAGACCTGCGGCGCGTGGGGCGTGCGGGCGGTGGAGGCGGATCCCTGGGGGGCCGGCGGCTCCGGCTGCGTGGACCTGGCGGACGAAGTCTGGGACGTCATGGACGAGGGTGAGGCCGACTTCAAGCCCCTGTATCCCCTGGACATGGGGCTCACGGAGAAGATCGAGACCGTGGCCCGGGAGATCTACGGCGCCGACGGTGTGGACGTGGATCCGAAGGCCGCCAGGGAGATCGACGCCCTGGAGGAGGCGGGCCTGCGCGAGGTGCCGGTGTGCATCGCCAAGACCCAGTACTCCTTCTCGGACAATCCCGCCCTGCTGGGGCGGCCCTCGGGCTTCCGGATCACCGTCCGGGAGGTGGTGCCGTCGGCGGGGGCGGGCTTCGTGGTGGTGAAGACCGGAGACGTGATGACCATGCCGGGGCTCGGCGCGGAGCCCGCCGCGATGCGCATGGGCGTGGAGGACGGGAGGGCGGTGGGTCTGTTCTGACCGTGGTCCCGGACGTCCCGGCCGGGGAGGCTCGCGCCCACCCGGCCGGGACGCCCCGATGGCGGGTGGCTCGAGACCGGGCGCGTGGGGTGATCCCCTGCGCCCACTCCCCTTTCGCCGGCGGACCTCAGGCCTTCCGCGCCCGCGGGACCAGGGCCGGTACCCGGGCCCGGTAGTCCAGGTAGCGGTCGCCGAACCGCGCCACCAGCTCCCGCTCCTCCAGGACGATCAGGCCCCACACGAGAGGGACCAGGAGGGCGGCGACGATATAGGTGGCGCCGTGGTTCGCCATCATCGTCCACCCCAGCGACCCCACCATGAAGCCCAGATAGCGGGGGTGCCGCACCCGTGCGTACACGCCCTCGTCCAGGAGGCGGGGCTCCTCGACCTCGGTCCGCGGGCGGAGCTCGGGCACGCCCGCCAGGGTCTTGAAGTCCAGGTGCTTCCGGATGCGGCTCTCCAGGAGGGCCGCCGCGATCCACAGGCCGAGGCCGGAGTAGAAGAGCAGCCAGTTCGTCCCCAGATCCGTCGCACGCACAGGGCCGTTCCACCGCAGCAGCATCCCCATGACCACCAGACAGATCGGCCCCACCACCAGGTACGTGCGGGCCGGCCCCACCGTGCGCCAGTAGCTCGCGAAGGGGTGGATGAGATACCAATACAGGAACGCCGGCGGGATGGTGGCCCAGATCACCACCGCGAGGACGTACCGGAAGGTGTCCATGGCGTGCTCGGCTGAGAGGCTCGTTTCCGCTCCAACATAGCAGGAGATCCAGCGCATGACCCCGACGTCCTTTCCCGCCACCGTCCGCCGGGGGGCGGCCCGCCTCGCCGGCGTGGCCCTCCTCGTCCTTCCGGTCCTGGGACCCGTCCCCGAGGCCGCCCGGGCCCAGGAGGTGGGGCCGCCCGCGGGGTCGCTGGTGATCGTGGGCGGCGCTCTCTCGGATCCCGCCATCGTGGAGCGCTTCATCGACCTCGCCGGAGGCCCCGACGCCTACATCGTCGTGATCCCCACCGCCGGGGGCGCCGACGAATACGACGGGACGTTCTGCTCCTGCCTGAACCTCCTCCGGGACAACGGGGCCCGGAATCTCGCGGTCCTCCACACCTACGACCCCGCCGAGGCGGATACCGAGGTCTTCGTGCGGCCGCTCCGCCGGGCCCAGGGGGTGTGGTTCACCGGGGGACGGCAGTGGCGGCTGGTGGACGCCTACGCCGGCACGCTCACCGAGGAGGCCCTCCGCCAGGTCCTCGACCGGGGCGGTGTGATCGGCGGATCGTCGGCAGGTGCCAGCATCCAGGGCTCGCTGCTGGTCCGGGGCGACACGGAGACGAACGCCGTCATGCTCGGAGATCACCAGGAGGGCTTCGGCTACCTGCGGAACAC
>DATHRY010000169.1:0-4595 GCA_035464715.1 Longimicrobiales bacterium | reverse complement strand
GGCCCCTGATCTCGACCACCTGGACGTCGGCGAGGCCCACGACCGCTCGTGCCGACTCCATGCACTGCGGCTCGGCCTCCAGGGCGAGATACCGGCACCCGGATGGAACGGTGAACAGGGAGTCGCCAGCGACCCGGGGGTAGACGACCTCGCGCACCCCCTGGGCCTCCGTGATGCGGATGCGATCGGGCCGCTCGCCCTCCACCAGCGTGCGGAGGTCGATGGAGGTGCTCGCCCAGCTCGTGCAGGACGCGAGAGGCAGGGCGAGACAGAAGGTCGCGAGGGCCCGGGTCCGGTCCCACCATCGGGACCGGCTCCTGCGACGAGGCTGAGGGGGCATGATGAGGTCCGGACTTGAGGCAACGGAACGCGTTCGAGTCAACCTGCGGACCCGACCGTGGGCCCACCCTGCGTACGGGTACGTAATCGCCCCACCGTCCCCCCTCGGGAGCAGCGGGACGGGGAGGCTCGCGGCGTCGGCGGGAGCCCCGCCTGACAGTCCCTGGAGCCGTGGGCGTAGTAGAGGATCGACGCGTACTTCCCCCGAGCCCCCGCACGGCATGCGACGCACGCCCTTTCACCTCCTCGCCCCCGCCGCCCTCCTCCTCGCCCCCCTGGCCTGCGGAAGCGACGGCCCCACCGAGCCCGAGCTCGGACCCGCCGACGTGGTGGTCCTCTTCATCGGCAACTCGCTGACCTATACGAACAGCCTTCCGGCGGTGGTCTCGACCATCGCGGCCGCGGCGGGGATCGACGTGGCGGCCGCGGGCGCGGCGCAGCCCAACTTCTCCCTGGAGGACCACTGGTGGCAGGGGATCGCCGGGGCGATCCGGAGCGTCCAGCCGGACATCGTGGTGATGCAGCAGGGGCCGTCCTCCCTGCCCGAGAGCCAGGTCCACCTGGCGGCCTGGACCGACAGCCTCACGCAGGTGATCCGGGAGGTGGGGGCCGAACCGGCGCTCTTCATGGTCTGGCCCTCGGTGGAGCGTTTCGGCTTCTTCGACGACGTGAGGGACGCCTACGCGGGGGCCGCGGAGGGGGTGGACGGCACCTTCATTCCCGCCGGCGAGGCCTTCAAGGTGCTGTACGAGCGCCAGGTGTCCGGCGTCTCGCCCTACGGCGGGGACGGATTCCACCCGTCGGTCCAGGGCACGGTGCTCTCGGCCATGGTCATCGTGGGGACCCTGTTCGACGTGCCGATGACGGGCCTGCCGGAGGACATGCCGGCGTCGCCCCGTAGCGGGCTGTCGGTCAGCCTCACCCCGTCCACGACGGAGCTCTTCCAGTTCCTGGCCGACTCCACGGTGGCTGCGTGGGCCGGGACGTCGGCGCCCGACGCGGGAGGATGACGGGGGGCCGAAGGTCCGGCCGCCGCCGGGGTCCGCTCGGACGGGCCCGCTGGTAGCGAACCGATCCGCATGGGATGGGGAGCGGTCCACGGCGCGGCCGTCCCGCGGCGTCATGCCCCACCGCCATCGCGGAAGACCCCCGACAGACGAGACCAGGCCCGATCAGCAGCTTGGACGCAGCCGGGCCTTCCACCGGAGTGAGGTCCGGCCGGTCCCCTGGACGCTTCGATCCGGGACCGAGCCCGCGTCCGGGATTCGGAGGATCCCCCATGAGACGTGTTGCCCTCACGCTGCTCGCAGGTCTGCTGTGGAGCACCTCCGCCGACGCCCAGCTCTCGGGATTCAACTTCCGGGGTGACTGGGGGATCGCGTCGGGGACGCAGCCGGACCCCCACCTCTACCTGGTTCCGGTCTATTCCCGGTACTCGACGAACTCCGTCCGGGACAGCGACGGCGAGGCGCGCCCGAACGTCTCCGCGACCATCGACCTGGACGTCGTCGCCGCCTTCGTGTGGTGGGTCACCGACCTGGAGATCCTGGGCGCGAACTACGGGATCCAGCTCTCCATGCCCTGGGTGGGAAGCGCCCTCGAGGCCCCAGGACTCGGAGTCGGCGTGGACAACGATCTGGGCTTCGGGGACCTCTACGTGCAACCCATCAACCTGGGCTGGCACCGGGACCGGGCCGACTTCATGGTCGGGGCCGGGGTCTACGTCCCCACCGGTCGATGGAACCTCGGCGCCGACGACAACCGGGGCCTGGGGATGTGGGGGTTCGACGTGACGGCCGGTTCGACGGTCTACCTGAACCGGGCCCGCTCTCTGAGCGTCTCGGCCCTGGCGGCCTGGGAGACCCACACGAAGAAGGAGGACACCGACATCAAGGTGGGTGATCTCCTCACCCTCGAGGGGGGGCTGGGCGCCTCCTTCCTGGAGGGGGGGCTGAACGTCGGAGCCGCCTACTTCTTCCAATGGAAGCTGACCGGCGACGACCTGGGGATCGAGGTGCTCCCCCGGCTCGACAAGGCCCGCTCCTACGGCATCGGGCCCGAGGCCACGGTGGCGATCCCGCTCGGCGGGAAGCTCCGGGGCATCGTGACCGCCCGGTACCTCTGGGACTACGGAGTCCGGAGCACGGCCGAAGGAGAGACCTTCGTGGCGATGCTCACCGTCCCGCTTCCATCGATCACCCTGGATGGGGGGTCCTGAAGCCCGCCCCCTGTTGCCGACGCCGCGAACGGCCTAGGCTCAGGGCCACCGGGGGAGGAGCCCCCGCTCCGACCCTCGAGGGGAGTTCCGTGGACGCCCGCTCACCACTCGGGTCGCTGGGGTCCGACCTGGAGCTCCAGCGATTCGCCGACCTCAAGGCCAGACTCGCCCCCATCTACCAGTCCTACCTGGAAGGGGACGGGACGCACACCGCCGTGGTGGTCCCTTCGATCAGCGTCAACCAGGAAGAGCTGGCCAAGGTCGAGGGGTCCGCGTTCTACGAGGAGCGGCTCCTCTTCACGCTCATCCGGCTGGCCAACCCGCTGGCCCGGGCCATCTACGTCACCAGCCAGCCGGTCCACCAGGAGATCCTGGACTACTATCTCCAGCACCTGCCGGGGATGGCGCTCAGCCGCGCCCGGAACAGGCTCATGGTCCTGTCGCTGTACGACGGGAGCCCCAAACCCCTCACGCAGAAGATCCTCGAGCGGCCCCGGGTCATCGAACGGATGCGCCGCTTCATCGGGGACCCGGGCCGGGCCTACCTGACCTGCTACAACTCCACGGTCCTCGAGCGTCGCCTCTCGGTGGAGCTGGGGATCCCCCTGAACGCCGTGGACCCCGACCTCCTGTGGATGGGGACGAAATCCGGCTCCCGGGCGATCTTCGCGGAGGCGGGGGTCCCCCACCCCACGGGCGCCGGTGACATCCGCACCCGGGAAGAGGTCGTGGCGGCCCTGGAGCGACTGGCCGTGGCCCACCCGGGGATCCGGCGTGCGGTGGTGAAGCTCAACGAGAGCTTCGCCGGGGAGGGGAACGGGGTCTACCGCTTCCCGGACCCCCTCCCCGAGAACCGGGAGGATCGGCTTCTCGCCATGGTGCGGGAGATGGAGAACATGAAGTGGCCCGGGGACCGGGAGACCCTGGGGGAGTTCCTGCGCAAGCTCGGAGAGATGGGGGGGATCGTGGAGGCGTGGGTGGAGGCGGAAGAGGTGCAGTCCCCGTCCGTCCAGATGCAGATACACCCCGATGGGAGCCTGGAGGTGATCTCCACCCACGACCAGGTGCTGGGGGGATCCACGGGGCAGGCCTACCTGGGCTGCCGGTTCCCCGCCGCCGAGGGGTACCGCACGGTCATCCTGCAGGAGGCCCGCAAGATCGGGGAGGTCCTCGCCCGCCGCGGAGCGCTGGGTCGGTTCGGCGTGGACTTCGTGGTCCTCCGGGACGCCGGTGGCTCGTGGCGGCCCTACGCGGTGGAGATCAACCTGAGGATGGGGGGGACCACGCCGCCCTTCATGGCGCTGGAGTTCCTGGCGGGCGGGCGGCTGGACCCGGAGACCGGCCTCTACGTGGCCGCCGACGACAAGCCGAAGTTCTATTACGCCACCGACAACCTGAAGTCGCCGGCCTACCGGGGATTGCTTCCCGACGACCTCCTGGACCTCATGGTGGAGTACGGCATCCATTTCCGGCACCAGGGCCTCAAGGGCGTGCTCTTCTTCATGATCGGAGCCCTGTCCCAGTACGGGAAGCTGGGCGTCACGGCCATCGGCGACAGCATGGACGAGGCGGAGGGGCTCTACGATACCACCCAGGACATCCTGGACCGCATCGCCGGCGCCACGGCTGAAACCTTCGGCAAGCCCCGCTCCCTCTTCGAGGCCGACGCCCCCAGGATGGTGTGAGCGGAGGTCCCGTGAGCAGAATCATCGCAGAGTCCCCCGAGCCCCCCGACCCGATGCTCCCGTCGACCCGCCACCCCCGCTCTCCCGCGATGCCTCCCGTGGCCCTCCGCCCCACCCCCGCGGGCCGGCGGGCTCCGTCGCCCGGGGCGGCGGTCCCGGCCCTCGTCGCCGCGCTCCTCGTCGCCCCGCTTCCGGCGCTGGCCCAGGCGCCGCCGCCACCCCTGGCCGACTTCGACGCCTACGTGACCCGGGCCGTGGGCGACTGGGACGCCGTAGGGCTGGCCGTGGCCGTGGTGAAGGACGGGGAGCTGGTGTTCGCCAGGGGCTACGGGGTGCGGGACCTGGAGGGCGGG
>DATHRY010000168.1:0-32108 GCA_035464715.1 Longimicrobiales bacterium | reverse complement strand
CTGGAGGCCGCCGGAGGACGCTGACCGCCTGACCGGGCCATCGGGGGGGCGAGGGCGGCACGCCGCCCCCCCGGGCGCCCCCCTCCCCTGGGCCCCCGCCCCGCTCCCGCCACAGGGTTTTCCCCACACCCCCCGCCGTTCCGCTCCCGACGGCGCCCCCACCCTCTCTCCAGGCATCGTTGAGCAGTCCCTGAAGGGACATCCCGATGCGCTGGAGAGAGCGGATGGGCATGAGGTTGGATACCGTCGGGTCGGCGGCTGCCGACGCCGTACGGACAGGTCCGGGCGCCATCGTCGCCCGGGACCACGCTGTGGAGATCGTCTCCGATTCCGGAGAAGGCGCTCAGAAGTGCGGCCAGATCTTCGGCCACGTGTCGGCCCGCATGGGCAATGGCGTGTGGACCGTCGAGATCATCCCGGCCGAGGTCGAGCCGCCACCCCGTTCCATCGCCGGGGCTTCTGGCATCCGCATCCGGCTGGGCGACGGGCCCGTCACCAACTGGGGGGACGAGACCGACCTCGTCGTCGCCTTCAACGAGCAGGTGCTCCTGGGCCGCCATCGGCTCAACGCGCTGAGGGAAGGCGCGACCATCCTCCTGGAGAACATGTGGGCCACCCACCCCGACGAGGGGATCCGGGCCCAGTGGAACGCCGCCATGGAGGAGCTGGGCGCCGCGGGGTACCGCATCGTCGAAGTCCCCATGGAGGAGCTCTGCCTCACCGTGGTGGACAACGCCCGGCGTGGGAAGAACATGTTCGCCCTGGGCATGCTGTGCCGGATCTTCGATCGCGACGTGGCCACCACCAAGGACCAGATCGCCGAGGCCTTCCGGAAGAAGAGCCAGGCGGTGGTGGACAAGAACCACGCGCTCCTGGACTTGGGCTACCGCTGGGCCGCGGACCACCTCGATCTACAGATCGACGTGCCCACCATGTCCACCGGGCAGGACATGGTGGTCATGAACGGGAACGAGGCCATCGCCCTGGGGGCCGTGGCCTCGGGGATGGAGCTGGCGGCCATGTACCCCATCACCCCGGCCACCTCGGTCTCCCACCAGCTTGGGGACGTGTTCGAGCGCTTCGGAGGGGTGGTGCACCAGGCCGAGGACGAGATCGCCGCAGCGGGCGTCGCCATCGGCGCCTCGTACGCCGGGCGCTGCGCCTTCACCATCACCTCCGGTCCCGGACTGGCCCTCAAGACCGAGTTCCTGGGGCTGGCGGTCATGACCGAGACCCCGCTGGTCCTGGTTGACGTGCAGCGGGGCGGACCCAGCACCGGCCTGCCCACCAAAGTGGAGCAGTCGGACCTCCTGGCGGCGGTCTTCGGCGAGCCCGGAGACGCCCCGAAGATCGTGATCGCCCCGGCGACCATCGAGGAATGCTTCCACGTCATGGTCACCGCCCGGCGGCTGGCGGAGCTCTTCCGGACCGTGGTCATGGTCCTGTCGGACGCGAACCTGGCCACCGGTGTCTCGCCGTTCCGTCGCCCCGAGATGGTCCCCGACTGGCAGGCGGGCCCACCCGATCAGAGCCCGGTGGCCGAGGGCCTCCGCCCCTACGACTGGGATCCCGTCACCGGGCTGTCGGACCGGTTCATCCCCGGCCGGCCCGGCGGGATGCACACCGTCACGGGGCTGGCCCACGACGAGAACAGCAAGGTCGCCTACGACTCGGCGAGCAACGAGCGGGCCTCCACCATGCGGAGCCGCAAGCTCGCCGCCCTGTCCCACGCCCTCCTGCCCCCGCCGATCCACGGCGACGAGTCCGGCGACCTCCTGATCGTCGGGTGGGGGAGCACCCGGGGCGCCATCGAGGAGGCGGTGGATCGGGCGCGGGAGGCCGGCCGGTCCGTCTCGTCCACGCACCTGACCTTCCTGTCGCCGATGCACCCCGGGCTCAAGGAGATCTTCGGCCGCTTCCGGAAGGTGATGACCGTCGAGATCAACTACTCCGACAAGGCCGGCGAGCCCTTCGTCACCGAGGAGAATCGCCGGCGGGGCCAGCTGGCCATCCTGCTCCGGGCCGCGACCCTGGTGGACGTGGACTGCTGGACCCGGGTCCTGGGAGAGCCCCTCCGCCCCGGCGCGATCGTGCGCGCCATCGAGAGCGCGCTGGAGGGGGCCGGACCTTCGCCGGCCGGAGAACCCCGGATCGCCCCGACGAAGGGCGAGGGCGGTCCCGGGGAGGACGGGGTCGGTCCAGCAACCCTCGAGCCCACGGGAGACGAGACATGAGCACCTGCGCCCTCTTCGAGCTGGCCCAGGATCCCGACGACCGCCACTTCGAGATGGCCGACTACCAGGGGCCGGTGGCCCGCTGGTGCTCCGGCTGCGGGGACCACTCGGTCCTGTCGGCGGTCCAGCGCATCCTGGCCGACGAGCAGAGCAAGCCCGAGAAGACGGTCTTCGTGTCCGGGATCGGCTGCTCGTCCCGCTTCCCCCACTACCTCAAGACCTACGGCTTCCACGGGATCCACGGCCGGGCCCTGCCCCTCTCCACCGGGGTGAAGCTGAGCCGGCCCGACCTGGACGTGTGGGTGGTGATGGGGGACGGCGACTGCGTCTCCATCGGGGCGGGCCACTGGATCCACGCCATCCGCTACAACGTGGACATGGTGGCTCTGATGCTGGACAACAACATCTACGGGCTCACCAAGAAGCAGACTTCGCCGACGACGCCCCAGGGCTACAAGTCCAACACGCAGCCCCGGGGGAGCTATCTCCCGGCCATGAACCCGCTGGAGGCGACGCTGGGGGTGACCAACGCCTCCTTCGTCGCCCAGACGGCGGAATGGCTCCCGGCCCACCTCTTCGCGACGCTCCAGGCCGCTCGCCGGCACAAGGGCTTCGCCTGGGTGCGGATCCTCCAGCGCTGCCCCCACTTCACGGCGGACATCTTCGGCGACGTCGTGAAGAACCCGGACCGGGTGGAGCTGGTGGTCCACGACCAGGGGATCCGGGTTCCGG
The DNA here is from genome assembly GCA_035464715.1 of Longimicrobiales bacterium. GTDB lineage: Bacteria > Gemmatimonadota > Gemmatimonadetes > Longimicrobiales > Gaopeijiaceae > Gaopeijia. The sequence continues at coordinate 29,142 of DATHRY010000168.1, read as the reverse complement.
CGCTGGACCGGATGTTCGAGCACCAGCTCGAGCACGATCCCTCGGACCTGAACCGGGCCCGGGAGCTGGCGGAGCCCACCGACCGGATCCGCCTCGGCCTCTTCTACCGGGACGAGAGTCGACCTCGTTACGACGAGACGCGGCACCTGCCCCACCATTCGGCGGACGAGAAGATCGACCTTCTCGCCCGGGAGTTCGAGCGCTATGCCGTCTGACGCCCCCCGCCTCGACGCCGAGCCCGCCGAGGGACCGGACCCGGTGACGGAGATCCTCCAGGAGCTGGCCCCCGCCCTCGACGCCTTCCGGTCCGCCGTGGCCGAAGCCGAGGAGGAGGTCCGGATCTACCGGGCCCGCCACGAGGAGGTCCTCGCCGATCCCGTGGGCCGGATCACCCGTGAGCTGGGCACCTTCGCCGTCGGCCGCATCGACCCCCGCCGGTTGGCCGGGCTCCTGGGCGACGGCGCCATGCCCGATCCCCTGACGGATCGCCTCATGGCCGTGGCCCACCAGCGCTTCGGCCGGATGGCCACCCAGGGGTCCGGGTCCCACAGGGTCCGGGTGCCCACCGGTGGAGACCTCCGGGACGCGGTCCGGGACGCGCTGGCCGAGGCCGGACGGGCCTTCGGGCTGGCCCACGCCGTGGCCCGGGCCCGGGACCACCGCTACGACCCGGACCGGGACCACGCCCTCCTCCACGCCCACCCCTTCGACCGATGGAGCCCCGCCGAGCGTGAGCTCGCCCCGCCCCTGGTGGTGGAGGTGGACGGCGCCGGGCTCAGGGCCGCGGGGCTGGTGGAGTTCATGGAGGGCCGCCAGAAGCTGGTTCTGCGGGTCCGCGGCAAGGCGCCGCCGGCGCCTCTGGCCCGCCTGGCCTCCCCCGGGGTCTACGTGGCCCAGACCATGGGCGAGGAGGCCCCGACGGTGGTCCGGGAGCTCGCGGACCACGCGGGACCCGGGGTGGTGGCCGTGTTCGACGCCGATGCCGGCGCCCTCCCCTTCGTGTCCCGCCCGGATCGGGCCCTGGAGATCGACGTGGACGCCCTGACGGCGGCCGTCGCGGCCGCCACCGGGGTGCGGGGGCAGCCGGGGCTCCTGGACCTTCGACACCTCCAGGCCCTGGCCGTGACCCCCTCTCCGGCTGCCGCCACCGGGCAGGGCCTCCCCGCGGGCGATCCCACCGTGGACCGCCTCGCCGCCTGGCTCCTGGCCCGGACCGACCTTCCACCGGCCGGGTCTGCCGAGGCCTAGGACCATGCCCCTCTCCCTCCCCCCCGAGACCGTCGTCGGATCCGTGGCCATCCTGGGAGGGGTGGGCGTGGCCTTCGGCGGCCTCATCGCCCTGGCCAACGCCCGGCTCCGGGTGGAGGAGGATCCCCGCCTCGACGACCTGACGGACCTCCTGCCCGGGGCCAATTGCGGCGCCTGCGGCTACGCGGGCTGCCGGGCCTTCGCCGAGGCGGTGATCCAGGGCAGGACGCCCCCCGCCACCTGCACCGTAATGGGCGAGGCAGAGCGGGAGGACGTCGCGGAGTATCTGGGCGTGGACGTGGGTGCCGCTCAACGGAAGGTGGCCCGCCTCCTCTGCGCCGGCGGGAGCGACGTGGCGCCCCGGAAGGCCGCCTACGTCGGCATCGAGAGCTGCGCCGCGGCCGTGGCGGTCACCGGGGGCGGAAAGGGGTGCGCCTGGGGCTGCGTGGGCTTCGCGGACTGTGCGGTGGCCTGTGACTTCGACGCCATCGTCATGAGCCACACCGGCCTCCCGGTGGTCCTCCCCGAGGCGTGCACGGCCTGCGGCGACTGCGTCGAGGCCTGCCCGCTGGACCTCTTCGCCCTCTTCCCGGAGGACGACCACCTCTTCGTCCAGTGCAGGAACCTGCTGGACGGGGACGCCGCCGAAGCGGTGTGCAGCGTGGCCTGCACCGGCTGTCGGCGCTGCGTCCAGGACGCCGCCCCGGGCCTCATCGAGGTCCACCAGGGGCTGGCCGTCATCGACTACGACCGGATCGAACTCGAGAACCCCAAGGCGATCGAACGATGCCCCACGGGGGCCATCGTATGGGTGGAGGGACAACAGTTCCCGACCCTCGTCGACGCCGCACGGAGTGCCGTGGCATGAGCAAGACGACCCTCTCCTCCGCTCCCTCCTCCACCGGGTCCGACCAGGCCCGTGGGCAGGCCCCCTTCCCGGGCATCCCGACCGCCACCGACGGCAGCGGCGCGGTGGTCCATGCGGAGACGCTGGCCTCCGAGGCCGCCGGGGCCTACCCCATCACGCCCTCGACCCAGATGGGCGAGGGGTGGGCGCTGGCCGTGGCCGCGGGCCAGACCAACGTCTTCGGCCGCCGGCTCATCTTCTTCGAGCCCGAGGGCGAGCACGCCGCCGCCGGCGTCACCGCCGGGATGAGCATGACGGGGCTCCGCTCCACGAACTTCTCCAGCGGGCAGGGCATCGCCTACATGCACGAGTCGCTGTACGCGGCGGCGGGGAAGCGGCTCACCTACGTGCTGAACGTGGCCGCCCGGGCCATGACCAAGCACGCCCTGAACGTCCACGCCGGCCACGACGACTACCACGCGGTGGACGACACTGGCTTCTTCCAGCTCTTCGGGAAGAACGTGCAGGAGGCGGCGGACCTCACCCTCATCGCCCACCGCATCGCCGAGCTCTCCCTGAACCCGGGGATCAGCGCCCAGGACGGCTTCCTCACCAGCCACGTCATCGAGGACGTGCTCCTGCCGGAGCCGGAGCTCATCCGGAGGTACCTGGGGGATCCCGACGACCTGATCGACTCCCCGACGCCGGCCCAGCGGCTCGTCTTCGGGGACCAGCGTCGCCGCATCCCCGAGCTCTTCAACCTGGACTACCCGGCCATGCTGGGGGTCGTCCAGAACCAGGACGCCTACGCACAGGGCGTGGCGGCCCAGCGGCCCTTCTACTTCGATCACATCCGGGAGCTGGCCGATCGGGCCTTCGCGGAGTACGCCGAGCTCACCGGCCGGAAGTACGCCCGGGCCGTGGGCTACCGTCTCGCCGACGCCGATTGGGTCCTGGCAGGCCAGGGCTCGGTGATTCCCAACGCCGAGGCCGTGGCGGATCATCTCCGGGATACCGAGGGGCTCAAGGTCGGCGTCCTGAACCTCACCATGTTCCGGCCCTTCCCGGCGGACCTCGTGGGTCGCCTGCTGGCCGGCGTCCGGGGCGTCACCGTCCTGGAGCGGGTCGATCAGCCCCTGGCCGCCGATCCCCCGATCCTGCGGGAGATCCGCACCGCCATGGGGCAGGCCGTCGAGAATGCCCGGAGCGCGAGCGGCGCCCGCCACCCGCGCTGGCCCCGGAGCCAGGAAGCCCCGCCTACGTTCCCCTTCCCGGACCTTCCCGCCGTGATCCCGGACGACGTCCCGGATTTCTATGCCGCGGGCTTCGGCTTCGGCTCCCGGGACCTCCAGCCCGGGGACCTGGTGGCCACGGTCCACAACATGCTCGACGGCGGCGCCCGGCGCCGGCACGTCTACCTGGGCGTGGACTTCATCCGGGAGGACACCCGGCTGCCCAAGCTCCAGGCCTGGCAGGACCAGCTCCGGGCCGCGTATCCCGACATCGGGGAGCGGTCGCTTCGGAGCGCGGGGGACCTGAACCTCCTGCCGAAGGACGCCACCTCGCTCCGCATCCACTCGGTGGGGGGTTGGGGAGCCATCACCACGGGCAAGAACCTGGCGGCCACCGCCTTCGAGCTCTTCGGCCTGCGGGTGAAGGCGAACCCCAAGTACGGCTCCGAGAAGAAGGGGCAGCCCACCACCTTCTACGCGGTGTTCAGCCACGAAGAGGTCCGGCCCAACGCCGAGCTGAAGCACGTCAACGTGGTCCTGTCCCCCGACGGGAACGTCTTCCGGCACTCCAACCCCCTGGCGGGGCTGGAGCCCGGGGGCGTCTTCGTCATCCAGAGCGACCGGACCCCCGACGAGGTCTGGGCCTCCTTCCCGGAGCACATCCGGCGGGACGCCCGGGAGCGGGGCATCAAGGTCTACGCCCTGGACGGGTTCGGGATCGCCAGCGGCGAGGCCACCGACGCCGAGCTCCGCTACCGCATGCAGGGGGCTGCCTTCATGGGCGCCTTCTTCAAGGCTTCGCCCCTCCTGGCGCAGGAGGGGATGACCGAGGAGCGGCTCTTCGAGGGCATCGAGACGCAGATCCGGGACAAGTTCGGCAAGAAGGGCGAGCAGGTGGTGCAGGACAACGTCCGGGTCATCCGCCGGGGCTTCGACGAGCTGGTGGAGATCCCCATCGGCCCCCACGGCGGCGCCGACGAGGACGACCGGGTTCCAGGCGGACGCATCCCGACCCTGATGGACGCCCCGGCCCAGGCGGGTCTGGCCGACCCGGGCCGCTTCTTCGAGCAGGTGTGCTCCGTGTGCGCGGTGGGGCAGGACGGCCTCGCCGACCCCTTCGCCGCCATCAGCGCCATCCCCGCCGCCACCAGCGCGGTCCGGGACATGACCGACATCCGTTTCGAGGTCCCGGACTTCGTGGCCGACCGGTGCACCGGGTGCAGCCAGTGCTGGGTGCAGTGCCCCGACGCGGCCATCCCCGGCCTCGTGGTGAGCGTGGAGGACCTCCTGGCCAAGGCGGTGGACCAGGCCTTCCGGAAGGGCTCGGTGACCGCGGGCGGGGACCGCGTCAAGCAGGTCACCCGGCACCTGGCCAAGGAGGCCCGCAAGGTCCTGGACGGGGTCCCGTTCAAGAGCCTGTCCGAGACGCTGGCCGCCGCCTACGCCAACGTGGCCGACAAGCTGGGATGGGAGGCGTCGCGCCGGGAGCAGCTCGACCGGGAGTGGGCCGCGGTCTACTCGGTCCTCTCCGAGTTCCCCGTGGCCAAGACCGTCCCCTTCTACGACGTCCCCGAGCGGAAGGAGAAGGGCGCAGGCGGCCTCCTGGCCATCACGATCAACCCCGAGGCCTGCAAGGGCTGCAACATCTGCGTCGAGGTCTGCCCCGAGGAGGCGCTGGTCACCGTCAAGCAGGACGACGAGGTGGTGGACCGCCTCCGCCGGAACTGGGCCTTCTGGGAGACGCTGCCGGACACCGACGACCGCTACGTGAACGTCCGCAACCTGGACGAGGGGATCGGCGTCCTGTCGTCGCTCCTCCTCAAGAAGGAGAACTACCGGTCCATGGCCGGTGGGGACGGGGCGTGCATGGGCTGCGGCGAGAAGACCGCGGTCCACCTGGTGGTGAGCACCATCGAGGCCGTCATGCAGCCCCGGGTCGCCGCCCTGGTGGAGCGGATCGGCGGACTCACCGCCCGGCTCGAGGCCATGGCCCGGGAGGCCGTGGCGAAGCACGCCGACGTGGACGCCGCGGCCGCCGGGTCGGTGGACGTCGAGCTTCCCGACGAGGTGCGGGAGCGGGTGGACCTGCTGAACCGTACCCGGACCGCGCTGGAGGACCTGAAGTGGCGGTACGAGTCCGGTCCCGGCGGACGGGGCCGGGCGCCCCTGGGGATCACGAACAGCACCGGCTGCTCGTCGGTGTGGGGGAGCACCTATCCCTACAACCCGTATCCCTTCCCCTGGGTGAACCACCTCTTCCAGGACGCCCCCTCCATCGCCATCGGCATCTTCGAAGGGCAGATGCGGAAGATGGCCGACGCCTTCACGGTGCTGCGGCGGGCCGGGAAGCTGATCGACGGCACCTACGACGCCGGCGCGGACGAGGCCTTCTTCCAGGCCTTCGACTGGGAGCAGTTCGACGACGAGGAGTTCAAGCTCTGCCCGCCCATCCTGACCATCGGCGGGGACGGGGCCATGCTGGACATCGGCTTCCAGAACCTCTCCCGCCTCATGGCGTCGGGGAAGCCGATCCGGGTCCTGGTCCTGGACACCCAGGTGTACTCCAACACCGGCGGCCAGGCCTGCACCTCGGGCTTCACCGGTCAGATCGCCGACATGTCGGCGTGGGGCGCCGCCCACCACGGCAAGGAGGAGGTCCGGAAGGAGCTCTCCTACATCGCCATCGCCCACCGCGGCGTCTTCGTGCACCAGTCGTCCCAGGCCCTGGCATCCCACCTCATGGAGGGGGTCATCAAGGGGCTGAACACCCGGCGGCCGGCCCTCTTCAACATCTACACGCCCTGCCCGGTGGAGCACGGGCTGGCGGACGAGTGGGCGCCCCAGGCGGCCAAGCTGGCTCTGGAGTCCCGGGCCTTCCCCTTCCTGACCTACGATCCGGACGGGGGGCGGGACATCGCGGACTGCCTGACGCTGGACGGCAACCCGGCGCTGAACGAGACCTGGCCCACCTACGTCCTCACCTTCAAGGACGAGGACGGTGCGGAGATCCAGGAGGAGCTCCCCCTGACCATCGCCGACTGGGCGTTCACCGAGACCCGCTTCCGGAAGCACTTCCGGATGGCCAAGGACGACGACGACGACCTGGTCCTCTTCCACGAGTTCGTGGAGGCGACCCCGGAGGAGCGGACCGGCAAGCGCCCCTTCATCTGGAGCGTGGACGCCGAGGGGCGGCGCTCCCGCATGGTGGCCTCTGTGGAGATGGTGAAGCTGGCGGAGGAGCGGCTCCTCTTCTGGCACCAGCTCCGGGAGCTGGCGGGGCTCGACGTTCCCACCGACGTCCGGGACCGGGTCACGAGCACCCTCGAGCGGGAGTTCCAGACCCGGCTCCAGGCCCTCACCGCGGACTACGAGCGGAAGATCGAGAAGCTCCGGACGGAGTACCCGCGGCTGGTGGCCCGGCGCATGGCCGAGGGGCTCGTGGCCGGAGGGCGGGACCGGACGGTCGCGGAGCTGCTGGACGAGGCGGCCCGGACGCCCGAGCTGACGCCCATCGGGCCCGTGGAGGGGGACGTGCCCGCCTTCCGACCCGTGACCAACGGTGCGGCGACGGCGGAGGGCGGGGTGGCCGTCGCGGACGCGCCCCCCGCGGCGGATGTCGCCCCGGCGCAGGCGGCCCAGGAGGCTGCCCCGGCCCCCGCCGGGACACCTTCGGCGGCGTCGGTGCCGGAAGCCCCCTCGGCGCCCGGATCGCCCGCCGTCCCGGACGACGACGACGATCTGAAGATGGAGCCCTGGATCGAGTCGGTCCTGTGCACGTCGTGCAACGAGTGCACCAACATCAACGGCCAGATGTTCGCCTACGACGGCAACAAGCAGGCGTACATCAAGGACGCCGGGGCGGGGACCTTCGCCCAGCTGGTGCAGGCCGCCGAGAAGTGTCCCGCCGGGATCATCCACCCCGGCGATCCGCTGGACCCGAAGGAGAAGGACCTGGACAAGTGGATCGCACGGGCGGAGCCCTTCAACTGAGCCCGGGCCGATGATCTCCACCCTCTCGAGCTGGTTCGGCCCGGGGTTCCGGCACGGGGTGCATCCGCCGGACCACAAGGAGGCCTCGGCGGGCCTCCCGATCCGGCGGTTGCCCTTCCCGTCCGAGGTGGTGCTGCCCCTGTCCCAGCACACCGGGGCCCCCGCCCGCTGCCTGGTGGAGCCCGGGGACCGGGTGGAGCGGGGGGACACCATCGGGGCGGCCCAGGGCTACGTGTCCGTCCCCATCCACGCCTCCGCCAGCGGCGAGGTGGTGGAGGTGGGCCTGTGGCCGCATCCGGCGGGAGGGTTCAAGGAAGCGGTCCGGATCCGGGTGGATCCCCGCTCCGCGCAGATCCCGCGCCCGCGCCTGGTCCCCCGGTGGGAGGGACTCACGCCGGACGAGGTCCGGGCGGCGGTCCAGGCCGCCGGCGTCGTGGGGCTGGGGGGCGCCGCCTTCCCCACCCACGTGAAGCTCAAGGCCCCGGAGGACACCCGCATCGGGCTCCTCCTGGTCAACGGCGCCGAGTGCGAGCCCTACCTGACCTCGGACCACCGGGTCATGGTGGAGCACCCGGAGCGGGTGCACTTCGGCATCCGGATCATGATGCAGTGCCTGGGGGTGGACCGGGCGGTGATCGGGGTCGAGAAGAACAAGCCGGACGCCGTCGCACGCCTCCAGGAGACCCTCCCGGACGACCTGGACGTCACCGTCCTCCCCCTGCGGGTGAAGTATCCCCAGGGCGCCGAGAAGATGCTCATCAAGGCGGCCACCGGGCTCGAGGTCCCCTCCGGCAAGCTCCCGGCCCACGCCGGGACGGTCGTCCAGAACGTGGGCTCCATCGCCGCCATCGCAGAGGTGTTCGAGACCGGGTTTCCCCTCATCGAGCGGATCGTGACCGTCTCGGGCCCCGGCATCCGGGAGCCGGCCAACCTGGTCGTGCCGGTGGGCACGAAGGCCCGGGACGTCCTGGCCTTCTGCGGCGGGCTCACCGACGACGCCACCGAGGTCCTCTTCGGGGGGCCCATGATGGGTGCGCCCCAGCCCGATCTGGACGCCCCCGTCCTCAAGGGGACAAGCGGCATCGTGGCGCTCACCGCCTCCCACGTCCGCACGGTGCACCCCTGCATCTCGTGCGGGCACTGCCTGGACGCCTGCCCGGTCTTCCTGAATCCCACCCGCCTGGGCAAGCTCGCCCAGGCCGGTCGCTACCAGGAGATGCTGGACCTGCACCTGATGGACTGCATGGTGTGCGGCTCCTGCTCCTACGTGTGCCCATCCAACATCCCCCTCTCCCAGATGTTCGCCCTGGCCAAGACCGCCGTCCGGCGGGAGGCCGACCGGGAGAAGGAGCGGGCGGCGAGGGAGAAGGCCGCGGAGGAGGTGGCGGCGTGAGCGGGAGGGAGCGCGAACCGGGCGGGAGCGGGCGCACCGACGGGCGGGGCGGATCCGGCGAGGACGGCCTCCGGGGATCGGGCGGCCCCGGCTCGGCCCCCCGGCGGCGCGGCGAGCTCACCGGCCCGGGCGCCCCGGCGGTCCGGCCCTCCGAACCGGCGTCGCGTGGTCTTCCCCGCCTGGAACTGGCCGCCTCCCCCCACCTCAAGGCCCCCGACTCCACCCCCCGGATCATGTGGACGGTGGTGGCGACGCTGGTCCCGGTGGTGGGCGCGGCGGCCTGGACGTTCGGCCCCGGGGCCCTCCTGGTGATCGCCGCAGCCGTGGCGGGTGCCCTGGCCACCGAGCGCGTGTGGGGCCGGCGCGGGGCGCTGGGCGACGGGTCCGCCGCCATCACCGGGCTCCTCCTGGGTCTCACCCTGCCGGCGGGCCTCCCCCTGTGGATGGCGTTCCTGGGCGGTGCGGTGGGGATCGGCTTCGGCAAGCTGATCTTCGGCGGCCTGGGACAGAACGTCTTCAACCCTGCCCTCCTGGGCCGGGCCTTCCTGCAGGCCGCCTTCCCGGCGGCACTGACCACCTGGCCCCTTCCCACCGGAGCCCCCCTTCCGGGCGGCGGCATGGTTGCGTGGGCCTCCCTCCGTGGCGACCTGTTCGCCCTTCCCCTCCTGGGCTCCCGGGTGGATGCCGTCACCGGCGCGACCCCTCTGGGGCTCGCCAAGTTCGAGGGGGTCTCGACCCCCGTCTACGACCTCTTCATCGGATCGGTGGGCGGCTCGGCGGGAGAGACGTCTGCGCTGCTGATCCTCCTCGGGGGGCTGTACCTGGCCACCCGGGGCTACCTCGATTGGCGTATCCCGGTGAGTATCGTGGCCGTGGTCGCGATTCTCTCCAGCGTGATCCACGCCGTTGACCCGGCCGTCTCACCGGGTGCGCCTTTCATGCTCCTCTCCGGCGGGCTCATGCTCGGGGCCGTCTACATGGCCACCGACATGGTGACCTCGCCGGTGACCCACGCCGGCGCCTGGATCTACGGCGCCGGCATCGGGCTCCTGGTCGTCCTGATCCGCGTGTGGGGCGGCCTTCCGGAAGGCGTCATGTACGCCATCCTGTTCATGAACGCGCTGGTGCCCTTCATCGATCGGGCCACCCAGCCCCGGGTCTTCGGCACCGGGCGCACGGCGGAGGCCTCATGAGCGAGCACCTGCCCGTCGTGCAGGGTGGCGCCGGCTCGGAGGCCGGGGCCGGGGGCCGGGACGCCGGATCGGCCGATTCCCAGGCGCGCCCCAGGGCCTCCTCGTTCCGGCTCGTCTCCACCCTGGCCGTGGCGGGCGCGGTGGCGGGCTTCTTCATCGTCCTGGTCCACCTGTGGTCCCGTCCCCGAATCGAGGCCTACCAGGCCCGGGTCCTCGGGGAGGCGGTCCAGGAGGTCCTGAGGGGCCCCGAGCGCACCGCGACCTTCTATCTCCACGAGGGGGCCTTCACCGCCAGCCCGCCTCCCGGGGCGGACACGGCTGCGCTGGACCGGATCTACGTGGGCTGGGACGCCGAGGGTGGGCCGATGGGCGTGGCGGCGGCGGCCGGGGAGCCCGGCTTCCAGGACGTGATCCGCCTCATCTTCGGCTTCGATCCCGGGAGCGGGGACGTGCTGGGGATGAAGGTGCTGGAGAGCAAGGAGACGCCCGGGCTCGGCGACAAGATCGTCAAGGACTCGGTCTTCGTGGCCGCGTTCGAAGGGGCCGCCGCGCCGCTGGTGGGGGTGAAGCCGGGGCAGGGAAGCGGCGGCGCGGACGAGGTGCACATGATCACCGGGGCGACCATCTCGTCCCAGGCCGTGATCGACATCATCAACCACCGGGTGGCCGCCCTGGAGGCGCCGCTCCAGCGGCTCTGGGCCGCAGGGGTGCCGGTCTCCGCCGCGGCCTCCTCCCCCGGAGGCACCCCATGAGCCCCCGCGCCACCTCCCCCTCGCAGGATCTCCTGCGGGGCGTGTGGCGGGAGAACCCCGTCCTGGTCCAGCTCCTGGGCCTGTGCCCGGCGCTGGCGGTCACCAACACGGTGGCGAACGCCCTGGCCATGGGCCTCGCCACCTTCTTCGTGCTCCTGGGCTCCAGCCTCCTGGTGTCGACGCTCAAGCGCCTGATCCCCGGGGAGGTCCGGATCTCGGCCTACATCCTCATCATCGCGACCTTCGTCACCATCGCCGACATGGTGCTGGCGGCCGTGGTCCCGGAGATCCACAAGGCGCTGGGGGCCTTCATCGCCCTCATCGTGGTGAACTGCATGATCCTCGGGCGTCAGGAGGCCTTCGCCTCGAAGCGGCCGGTGCACCGGGCCGCGCTGGACGCCGTGGGGACCGGGGCCGGCTTCATGCTGGCGCTGCTCCTCATGGGCGGGATCCGGGAGGTCCTGGGCAACGGCACCTTCCTGGGCGTGCCCCTCTTCGGTGCCGCCTTCGAGCCCTGGATCGTCATGATCCTGCCTCCGGGCGGGTTCTTCACCCTGGGGCTGCTGCTCCTGGGCCTGGCGTGGTGGGAGGACCGGAAGAAGGTGCCCGTCCATCCCCGGACCTGGCCCCACGGCGTGACCGTGCAGGTCCGCACCGGAGCGGCGGCCGGGGCCGCGGAGGCCGACCATGGCTGAGCTCCTGCTGATCTTCGTCTCGGCCATGCTGGTGAACAACTTCACCCTGGTCCTCTTCCTGGGGCTGTGCCCCTTCATGGGGGTCTCGGCCAAGGTGGGGACGGCGCTGCGCATGGGAGCGGCCAACATCTTCGTGCTGACGATCACCTCGCTGGTCGCGTCGTTCCTGAACACGTTCGTGCTGGTCCACGCCCCCTACCTGCGCCTGATCTCCTTCATCGTCGTGATCGCCTCCCTGGTGCAGATCGTGGAGATGGCGATCAAGAAGCTCAGCCCCGCCCTCTTCCGGGAGCTGGGGATCTTCCTGCCCCTCATCACCACCAACTGCGCCATCCTGGGGCTGGCGATCTTCCAGACCAACCGGGGCTACGGTGCGCTGGAAGGGCTCTTCTTCGCCCTGGGTGCAGGGGCCGGCCTCACGCTGGCCCTGGTCCTCATGGCCTCCCTGCGGGAGCGGATCGAGCTGGCCGACGTTCCTGCGGTGGCCCGGAACATGGGGCTCGTGCTGATCCTGGCCGGGAGCCTGTCGCTGGCCTTCATGGGCTTCGCCGGGCTCTTCAGCTCCTAGGAGGACGCATGACGCACCGACCCGTTCCCCTGCCGCCGGTCCCCCTCGAAGGAGCGATCCCGTGACCTCCTTCCTCGCATCCCCCCTGATCGACGTCCTGCTGGGCGTCCTGGCCACCGCCGGCCTCTTCGTGCTCTTCGTCCTGTCCCGGGGCGGGGGAGCGGAAGCCCACGGGGGATGCGGCGCCTGCCAAGGCGACTGCGGCACCTGCACCCTGTCCGAGGAGGACGAGCCATGAGCGGCACACTGGATCGCCGGACCTTCCTGGCCCTCGGCGCGGGAGCCCTGGGGGTCGCCACCAGCCCCGCCTGGCTCCGGCCCCGGGAGCGCCTGGTCCGACTGACCGTCCCGGTCATGGGCACGGTGGCGGAGCTCGCCGTCCCGGCCCGGCACGAGGCCCTGGCTCGACAGGCCCTGGGCGCCGCCACCGATGAGCTCCGGCGGATCGAGGGCCTCATGACCCGCTTCACCGCCGGCTCCGACGTGGGCCGGTTCAACGGGGCCCCCATGGGCGGCTCGGTTCCCGTTGCGCCCGAGACCGCCGAGGTGGTCCGGGCCGCCCTGGGCTGGGCTCGGGCCAGCGACGGGGCCTTCGATCCGACCCTGGAGCGCCTCACCGTCCTCTGGGATCCGACGACCGCCGCCGCCCCTCCCGATTACGCGCGCCTCGCGGCGGTCGAGGCCGGGGGCTGGAGGGCCCTGTCCGTGGACGGAACGCCGGGCGCCGCTCATCTCGTGCGGGCGCCCGGGGCCGCCCTGGACCTGGGCGGGATCGCCAAGGGCTACGCGGTGGACCGGGCGGCCGCGGTCCTGCGGGAGCACGGCCTCCACCGTGGGCTGATCAACGTCGGGGGCGACCTCATGGCCCTGGGCGACGCCCCGGGCGGGGAGCCCTGGCGGATCGGCGTCCGGGATCCCGACCACCCGTCGGGCATCGTCACCACCCTGGAGGTCGTGGACGGGGCCGTGGCGACCTCCGGCGACTACCTCCGCTACCTGGAGCACCGGGGCCGGCGCTACGCCCACGTCCTGGACGCCCGCACCCGGGAACCGGCACGGGGCGGCCTCCGGAGCGTCACGGTGTCGGCCTCGACGGTGATGGACGCCGACGCCGCCGCGACCCTGGCCTTCGTCCTGGGAGCCGACGGGGGAGGCCGGGTGCTCGGCGCCCACCACCCGTCGCTCCGCATCGAGCACCACATCCGCAGCACCCCCACCGGGAGCACGACATGAGCGAGCATCACGAGACGGACGTCCACATGGCCTACTGCGCGGGCTGCGACCGGCAGGTCCGGGTGGTGGTGAATCCCAAGGTCGTGGCGGCGGGCCGGGAGCCCACCACCGAAGACCTGATCTGCCTCGAGCACGGGGAGGCCTGCACCGGATCCCTGTGCCCCGTCTTCGGCGTCCCCCCCGAGGACATGCAGGCTCGCTACGGGGGGCTCCTGGCCCAGGCCCGGAAGGAGGAGGAGTGAGATGGAGACCCGGCACGTCTTCTGTCCCGGCTGCAACCACAAGGTGAAGCTGGTGATCACCGACGGGCACATGGAGGGTCAGGCCAACCTGCCCGAGGGATCGGAGGTGGTCTGCCTGGACTTCGGGGAAGGCTGCTCCGAAGGAGCGTGCCCCCTCACCTCCCGGCCCGGTGTGGTGATGGGGGTGCGGCTGGCCCGGAGCCACCTGAATGACGACGCCTTCCGGACCCTCCCCGGCGAGTGCGCCTCGTGCGGGCAGGTGACCGGCCTCGAGATGGTGGACCACGAGCACGCCGTCTGCCCGCTGTGCGGGTCCATCAACAGTTACGTCGTGGTGGATCTCGACGGCGAATGGGCGGTGGCGGTCACAGAAGCCTGAGGAGCCTTCCCGGCGAAACCCCCGTGGCGAGCGGTCGGTAGTCAGATGCATGACACCTCCCGACCACCATCGCCCCGGCGGCGGCTTCCGCCTCCCCTGGCTCGAGGAGCCCTATCCGCCGGGCCTCGGCGGGATGCTCCGCTGGAGCTGGCAGCGGCTGCGCCACGGCCGTCCGCCGAACCCTCCGGCCGGCGAGATCCCCACGGAGATTCCCGATCCCGCCCGTCCCACGGCGGACGAGGGCGAGGTCCGGGTCACCTGGATCGGCCATGCCACCTTCCTGGTGCAGATGGGCGGCTTCAACGTGCTCACCGACCCGGTCTTCTCGGAGCGGGTGTCGCCCGTCTCCTGGATGGGCCCGCGTCGCCTGGTGCCGCCGGCGCTCACGGTGGCGGAGCTGCCCCGCATCGACGCGGTCCTGCTGTCCCACGGCCACTACGATCACCTGGATCGACCGTCGGTGGTGGCGCTGCGGGACCGGTTCGGGGCCGAGCTTCCGTGGGTCACCCCCCTGGGCTACGGGGGCTGGTTCGAGGCCCTGGGGCTCCAGCGGGTGACCGAGCTGGACTGGTGGCAGGAGGCCGAGGTCGAAGGTCCGGACGGGGGTGCCCTGAGGGTCGTGGCGCATCCCGCCCAGCATTGGACGCGGCGGGGGCTCCGGACGAACGGCCGGCTGTGGGCCTCGTTCTCCCTGGAGACACCCGGGGCGCCCCGGGTCTACTTCGGGGGCGACTCGGGCTACTTCGAGGGCTACCGCGAGATCGGGGAGCACGCCGGGCCCTTCGATCTCCTGCTGCTCCCCATCGGTGCCTACGAGCCCCGGTGGTTCATGAAGAGCTCGCACATGAACCCCGAGGATGCGGTGAAGGCCTATGCGGACCTGGGCGGAAGCGGGGTCTGCGTGGGCATGCACTGGGGCACCTTCCGGCTCACCGACGAGGATCCGCTGGAGCCGCCGGGCCGGATGCGGAAGGCGTGGGCCGCCGCGGGGCTGCTGCCGGGAGACCTGAGGACGCCGGGCGTGGGGGGCACGGTGCACGTCATCCGCAGCGCGGATGGCGTCGCCGGCCGGGAGCGGGTCGTCGAGGGCACCTAGGCGTCGCGCCCCCCGGGGAACCGGGCGCCGTTACGCGGGGTCCAGTCAGCCGCACGAAGCGTGCAGCCGTGCCAGAGCCCGGTCCGCGAGGCCATCCGGGCACCGAACCCGGCCGCCCCCTCCCCGCGACCGGGGGCGGTGATCCCCCGGCGGCCTCGAAAGGCGGAGAGCCATCATGATCGACGATCCCGCGTCCCTCGACGAGGAGCTCGGCTTGGGCGGAGCCGCGGTGGAGCCCACCGTCGACGTTCACTGCCCGTACTGCGGCGAGCCGTCGGAGATCCTGGTGGATCCCGCGAGCGGTGTGGACCAGTCCTACGTGGAGGACTGTCCGGTGTGCTGCCGGCCCTGGGAGATCCGGGTCCGGTTCACGGAGGGGATCCCGTTCGTGGAGATCGGGACGGAGGACGACCCGGGGTACTGAGGCGGGTGGGCGGCAGTGGCGCCGGTCGTGTCCCTTCGGAGTGGGCTCAGCCCTCTCCGCCGGAGATCGTGACCTTCTCCATCACGATGTCGTCCTTGGGCCGATCACCGGGGCCCGTCGGCATGCTGCCGATGGCCCGGATCACCTCGATCCCGTCCACCACCTTGCCGAAGATGGCGTGCTTGCCGTCGAGCCAGGGGGTGGCCGCCAGGGTGATGAAGAACTGCGAGCCGCCACTGTTGGGGCCGGCGTTCGCCATGGAGAGGATGCCCTCGCCTTCGTGGGCCAGCCCGGGTCCGAACTCGTCGGGGATCGTGTAGCCCGGTCCCCCGGTGCCCCGCCCCAGGGGGCACCCGCCCTGGATCATGAAGCCGTCGATGACGCGGTGGAAGACGATGCCGTCGTAGAAGCCCTTCTCAACGAGGTCGGCGAAGTTGCCCGCAGTCTTCGGGGCGCGGTCGTCGAAGAGCTCGAGGGTGAAGGTGCCCTGGTTGGTCTCGACGGTGACGGTGCGGTTGGCCATGGCGGTTCCGGGGTGGCTGAGGGAAGGCGAAGAAGGGTAACCACGGGGCCCTCCGGACTCCAGACGTCCCGGGGCGCGCGAGAGGGTCCGGGTGCCCCGCTACCCCGGTCGCCCGGTGCTTGCACCCCGCCTTCCCCGTGCGGCATGATGGGGCCGTGATCCCCACCTCCCGGGAGGCTCCATGCGCCGCATCGTTCCCTCGCCCGTCCCCCTGGCCGCGACGGTCCTCGCCCTCGTGCTCGCCTCGGTGCTCGGGGCCGCGCCGACCGCGGGACAGGACCGTGCCCTGGGTGCCCTCACCTTCGAGAACTCGGGGGCGCGGGAGGCCCAGGAGGCGTTCCGCACCGGTGTGCTGCTGCTGCACTCCTTCGAGTACGCGGACGCCGCGGCGGCCTTCCGGCGGGCCCAGGAGATCGACGCCGACTTCGCCCTGGCGTACTGGGGCGAGGCCATGACCCACAACCACCCCATCTGGGGCGAATACGACGGAGAGGCCGCCCGGGCCGTCCTGGCCCGGTACGCGGGGACGCCCCCCACGGAGCGCGAGGCCCTCTACCTGGCCGCTCTCGATCCCCTCTACCGGGACGGCATCGCGGACAAGACGGAGCGGGACCGGGCGTACATGCTGGCCATGCGCCGCCTCCACGAGGCCTATCCCGACGACGACGAGGCCCGGGCCTTCTATGCCCTCTCTATCCTGGGCCTCACCAACGGTACGCGGGATTTCCGGAGCTACATGCGGGGCGCCGCCGTGGCGCAGCCCGTCTTCGATCGGAATCCGCAGCATCCGGGGGCCGCACACTACCTGATCCACGCCTTCGACGACCCGATCCATGCGCCCCTCGGCCTGCCGGCCGCCCGGGCCTACGGGGCCTCGACGCCGGACGCGGGGCACGCCCAGCACATGACCTCCCACATCTTCGTCGCCATGGGGATGTGGGACGACGTCGTCCGGGCCAACGTCAACGCCGTGCGGGTCGTGGACGGGAACCGGGCCGCCCGGGGGATCACGACGCTCAACAGGTGCGGCCACTACTCGTCGTGGCAGCAGTACGGGCACCTGATGCGGGAGGAGTGGGGCGAGGCCGAGGCCATCATGGACCAGTGCCAGGCCAACCAGGCCGATCCCGACGGAGACGACCGAGGCTACTACGTCATGATGCGGGCCCGGCAGGTCCTCGATTCCGGGGCGTGGGACCAGCTCGAGCGCTGGAGCTTCGACGTCTCCGACGCGCCGGCCGTGGCCCCCAGCTACGACTTTCTGGACGCGTACGTGGCCCTGGAGCGGGGCGATCCGGAGCCGGCCCGGAGAGCGGTCGCCGAGTGGACGCTCCTGGTGGACGATCCGGCCATGATGCAGACCTGGTGGATCACCCCGGACCGGATCCGGATCCAGCTGTGGGAGCTCGAAGGGCTCCTGGCGGTACACGAGGGCCGGGCCGAGGCGGCGGTGGAGCCCCTGCGCCGAGCGGCCGACCTGGAAGAATCCCTGCCGATGGAGTTCGGTCCCCCCGCCTCCCTCAAGCCGCCTCACGAGCTCCTGGGCGAGGTGCTTCTGGAGCTCGGGCGATACGACGAGGCGGTGGAGGCCTTCCAGGGCTCCCTGGCGCTGGCGCCCCGGCGCACGCCCTCGCTCCGGGGACTGGAGGCCGCGGCGCGGGGCATGGGCGACGCGGCCCTGGCAGACGACACCCGGCGGACCCTGGAGGAGATCGTGGGGAATCCGACCCAGGCGTCGGGCAGGGATCGGCCGTGAGGCGGGGACGGCCGAGGGTCCCCCTCCTGGCGCGGGCCCCGGTCCCGGCGCGGGCCCCGGTCCTGGCGCGGGCCCTCGTGCTGGCGCTGGCTCTCGCCCTGGGGGGCTGCCCCGGCCCCGATCCCGAGGCCCGCCAGGTGAACGACCGCGACACCATGACCCAGCGGCAGCGGGACAGCGTCGCGGCGACCTTGCCCATCCCGGGTGCCGCCGCGCTGGGGGATGCCCTCGACGCCGCCGACGCGGCGAGCGCCCGGGCCGCCGTCCACGATTCCCTCGCCGGCGGCGGCTGACCGCTTGCGCGGGAACGGGCCCGAGCGCACCGTCTCGTCCCCTCCCTCCCATCCCCCGAGTCCCTGCCTTGACCCTCCGTCGCTCCCTCTCTCCCTTCTTCTCCGTCCTCGTCCTCGCCGCGTGCGGCGGCGGCTCCGACGCCGAGGCCGGCCAGGCCAGCATGTCCGCCGCCGGGCCCACCACCGACGCCTGGTCGGTCGCGGACTCCACCTTCGGCGAGGAGGCCCTGCCGGGGGACCGGAGCTGGGGTGCGGTGAGCGCCATCTTCCCGGCGCCCGACGGCCAGAGTGTGTGGATCGCCGAGCGGTGCGGCGCGAACCTGTGTGTGGAGAGCGACGTCGACCCGGTGCTCCGCTACGACCTCGACGGGAACCTCCTGGCCTCGTTCGGGGCCGGCCTCATGGCCTGGCCCCACGGTATGTTCGTGGAGCCCGACGGGAGCGTGTGGGTGACGGACGGCGTCGGCTACGCACCCGTGCCGGAGGGATGGGGGCACGTCATCTACAAGTTCAGCCCCGAGGGCGAGGTCCTCATGACCCTTGGGGAGCGGGGAGTGGCCGGCGACTCGGAGGGCCTCTTCAACAAGCCGTCGGATCTGCTCGTGGCCCCCGACGGGAGCATCTTCGTGGCCGACGGACACGACGCCGGCGGCAACAACCGGATCGTGAAGCTCGCCGCCGACGGGTCGTTCCTCATGGCCTGGGGCGAGACCGGCGAGGCGGACGGGCAGTTCCGGGACCCCCACGCCTTGGCCATGGACAGCCAGGGCCGGCTCTTCGTCGGTGACCGGGGGAACTCCCGCATCCAGATCTTCGACCAGGACGGGAACCACCTGGAGACCTGGACCCAGTTCGGCCGGCCCAGCGGACTGTTCATCGACGGGAACGACGTCCTCTACGCCGCGGACTCCGAGTCCAACACCCAGCGGAATCCCGGGGTGCAGCGGGGCATCTACATCGGTGACGCGGCAACCGGCGAGGTCACCGAGTTCATCCTGGATCCCGAGCCGGACCCGGACAACTCGGGCACCAGCGGCGCCGAGGGCGTGGCCGTGGACGCCCGAGGGGCCATCTACGGGGCCGAGGTCGGGCCCCGGACCGTCCGCAAGTACGTGAAGCGCTGACGCCAGCGCCGGGGGCGGGTGGGTTCCGGCCCGTCCGCCCCCGGACCGCGGCCCGGCACACCCTTCCCAGAGAGTCAGGAGTCGAGACCATGAGCACGACGACGGGACAGCTTACCCGTAGCCTCGCCGCCCTCGCGGCGGCCGCCGCACTCACCCTGGCCCCGGCCTCCGCCGAGGCGCAGGACGTGAGCTTCTTCCTGACCAGCGCGAACCCCGGAAGCGGGGCGAACCTGGGCGGCCTGAGCGGCGCCGACGCCTACTGCGACCGGCTCGCCACCGGCGCCGGACTGCCGGATCGGGACTGGCGGGCGTACCTCAGCACCGTGGCCACGGACGGCAACCAGGCGGTGAACGCCCGGGACCGGATCGGCACCGGTCCGTGGCACAACGTGGACGGCGTGGTCGTGGCCACCGATGTCGCCAACCTGCACAGCGACGACAACAACCTCACCAAGGAGACGATCCTGGACGAGAACGGCCGGGTCGTGAACGGCCGGGGCGACGACCCGAACCGCCACGACATCCTCACCGGCTCCGATCTCATGGGTCGCGCCGTCATGGGCGAGGGCGACACCACCTGCGACAACTGGACCAGCAGCGCCGCCGACGGCAGCGCCCTGGTCGGGCACCACGACCGCACCGGGGGCGGGGACAACCCCACCTCCTGGAACTCGGCCCACGGCAGCCGGGGCTGCAGCCTGGAGAACCTCAGAGGCACCGGAGGGGACGGGCTCTTCTACTGCTTTGCGGCGGACACCGGGGGGCAGGACGGCGCGCTCAAGGACTGAGCCCGCGACGACACGGCCCGGCCCGGCGGGGCCCGCGGGCGGGCTCTCCGGGCTGGACCGGGCGGGGCGCGGCCGCGTCGCGACCGATGGCGGGCGGGTGGACATCGCGGGGCCGGCGGACCGCGTGACGACGTGCCGGGTTGAGCGATGGGGGTCGTTGGAATGGAGGCGGGCCGTCAACGTAGTGCTCGCGGGCACGATCCGGCGCCGTGCTCGATTCACCGGTCTGAGGCCGGTCGACCGGACACGGGCCCGAGGGCGGAGGCACGCCGTGTTGGATTCACCGGTCTGAGGCCGGTCAACCCGACAACCCGCCTCCGCAGTCCCACGGAATGCTCGGTTCACGACCGCGGAAACGCGCCCGCCCCACGCCACTGGGCCCCTCCCTGCCCGTCCGCCCGCCGCCCCGCCACGTCGTCCGCCCGCCCCCGCCACTACGGCCCCCGCGCGCGCCCACCCCCCGCCACCTACCCCTGCCCGCTCCCCGCCTCACGCCACTCCACCCCCGACCGCATCCGCCCCCCCCCCAGTCAGAAGATCATCCAGATGTAGACGGCGTACGCGGCCACCAGCCCGCCGCCCACGCGCCGCCCGATGCGCCAGTCGCGGAAGACGAACAGGGTGAGGAGCAGCGCGAAGCCCAGCATCACCCACAGGTCGAAGCGGAGGAGCGTCGGCGGGACGGGGATGGGGGTGATCGACGCGGTCAGCCCGATGACGAAGAGCAGGTTCAGGGCGTTGCTCCCCACCACGTTGCCGATGGCCATGTCGAGCTGCTTGTGGAGGGCCGCCAGGACCGAGACGCTGAGCTCCGGCAGCGAGGTGCCCAGGGCGACGACGCTGGCGGCGATGGCCGTCTCGGGAATCCCGGCCTGGACGGCCGCCCGGGTCACGCCGTCCAGCGTCAGCTCGGCGCCCAGCGGAAGGAAGGTGGCGCCCAGAAGGATGAAGACCCACGCGAACACGGGGCGCTCCGGGAGCCCCAGCGTGCGCTCGTACTGCTCCTCCTCGGCGGAGAGGTCGATGAGGGGGAGGCGGCCGGTGACGGTCAGGAGCACGGCCAGCGTGAGGGTCCCGAGCAGCACCAGCCCGTGCCAGAGGGTCAGCGGCCCCAGGAAGCACAGCGCCGCGAAGAGCACCGACGCAATCACCATGAAACTGCAGTGCACCCGCATCGACGAGTCCTCGACCGTGATGGGCGAGATCAGCGCCGGGACGCCCAGGACCACGAGCACGTTCGCGATGTTGCTCCCCACCACGCTCCCCATCGCTACGCCTCCGTGGTCCCTGGACGCCGCCAGCAGGGAGACCATCAGCTCCGGAAGGGAGGTGCCCAGCGCCACGACGGTCGCCCCGATGATGGCCGGGGGCACCCTGAACCTCCGCGCCAGGGAGATGCTTCCCCGCACCAGGAGATCTCCCCCCATGAAGAGGTAGGTGAGACCCCCCGCGATGCTCAGGAGCGCCAGGGGAGAGATCATCGTGGCGGGCGATCCTGCAGGTGGTCCATGAGCCGGTTGAAGGATTCGGCCAGGAAGCTCACCTCGTCCTCGCCGTTCTCCTCGGCCCGGAGATCGCGCTCGCCGGTCCGGACCCGCCGCACCACCTCGTTGAGCCGCCGGAGGCGCTGGGCCATCAGAGTGCCGACCAGGCTGCCGGCCAGGATGGCGAGGGCCGCCACCGCCAGCCCGACGCGGATCAGGCGCCGGCGGAGCTCGGCCACGGGGGCGAGCTCCTCCGCCGCGTCCACCTTCACCACGAGACCCACCGGGGGGTCCCCCAGGGTCCGGACGGCGGCCCAGACCGGGACACCGCGGTAGTCGGGCACGTCCTGGACCAGCCCCTCGATGCCGTCGAGGGCCATCCGCACCGGCAGGCTGGCCTGCTCTCGCGGCAGGACCACGAGGGAGTCGGCGTCCAGGTGTCGGAGGGGGTTGAGGAAGGTCACGAAGCCGGGATTGAGCTCGATGGGCAGCAGCATCTCACCGGTCTCCCCGAGTCCTTCGTAGCTCCCGGCGAGGTCCACGATGCTCCCCACCGCCAGCTCGCTGGCGACGCGGCCCACCACGCGGCCCTCGAGGAGGAGGGGAGCCTCCATGACGGTGGTCAGGCCCCGTTGGGGCCGATCGAAGTAGCGGGTCACGGTCCCGTCGCCTCGGTCCAGGGTGCCCAGGAGCCGGTAGTCCGAATGCTCCTGGCCTGCCTGGGCGATGATCTCCCCCTCCGCGTCCGAGACGGTGATCCGGGTCACGATCTCGGCGCTCTGCTCGGCGTCCTCGATGATGCGCTGGATCACGGGGCGGGCGGCGTCCGGATCCTCGGCGTACGCCGCCACCTGCGTCCGCAGGTTGGTCCGGCTTTGGATGAGCCCGACCTGCTCCCGCAGCACTTCGGCGATCACCGCCAGGTCGTTGGCGCGGGTGGTGGCGAGGGACGCGAGCTGCCGCGCCGAGGCTCGCTGGAGGGCGGCCGCCGATTCGCCGTAGC
This sequence comes from Longimicrobiales bacterium, assembly GCA_035464715.1. Taxonomy (GTDB): domain Bacteria; phylum Gemmatimonadota; class Gemmatimonadetes; order Longimicrobiales; family Gaopeijiaceae; genus Gaopeijia. The sequence continues at coordinate 6,879 of DATHRY010000168.1, read as the reverse complement.
TCACCGCCCCCAGCACGAACATGCTGGCCAGCGAGATCGCCACGAAGGCGAAGATCAGCTTGGTCCGGAGGTCCATGGGCTCAGGAGCCGGCGCGGATAGGAAACGCAGGATATTCCTTCAATCCACCCCCACTGGCCGAGGGTTCCGTCAGGCCTCGGCGGCCCCCGCCGCCTGGTCCGCCGTTCGTGACCGGGGCCCGGTCCATCCCACCCGGTCGAAAAGGCCGGCCAGCGCCCAGGCGCACCCGACGGCGATCAGGGCCACGGCCGCCCAGCGCAACGTCGCCGCCAGGAAGAGGGCATCCAGGCGCGGAAGCCCCGGCCGGTACTGGAGCAGCTCGCCGCCCCGGGTGGTCATCCAGTGCCAGGCCTGATGCGCGACCAGCGCCGACAGCACCACCGTGCCGGCCCGGGCCGGGATGCGCCGGAAGAGGACGGCCAGCGCCGGCACCACCACAACCAGGACCGCGAGCTGGCCCAGCTCGACCCCGACGTTGAAGGCCAGGAGGGCGGTCACCAGGTGGCCCCCGGCGAACTGGAGGGAGTCGCCCAGCACGAAGGAGAAGCCGAAGCCGTGGATCAGGCCGAAGGCGAAGGCGATCCCCCAGCGCCGGTCGAGGCGGGTGTTCAGGAGGTTCTCCAGCGCCATGTAGACGATGGAGAGGGCGATCAGCGTCTCGATGAGCGGCGTGAACCAGAGCGCCCGGGGGGTGAGCCCCAGGGCCGCGGCGATGAGGGTGATGGAGTGGGCCACCGTGAAGGCCGTCACCACCGGGATCAGGGGGCGGACCCGGCGGAAGGGGATTACGAGGCACAGGAGGAAGAGGAGGTGGTCCAGCCCCCCCGGGATGTGGACGAACCCCTCCCACACGAAGCTGCCCGCGGCCTGGAGCCAGGTCGGGTCGAGGCGCAGCCGACCCGGATCCCCCCGGTACTGGAAGACGCGTTCGCTCCCGTCGGGTCGGACCACGTGGACGACGCTCAGGGTGCGGACGCCCAGGTGGGCGAGCCCCGGCTCCAGGGCGAAGCGGGCGTCGGCGTCGCCGATGGGGACGGTGAGCTCGAGGTCCAGGAGCGCCTGGGCGGCGGGAAGCCGGACGGAGGGATCCGGCCCGGGCCCCCGGACGTGGGCCAGGGCCGTCGCCCACTCCGCGAAGGAGCGGTCCGAGGGCAGCGTGACCCGGACGCCCCGGACGGTGGGCGGCGGGAGCGGCACGCCGTCGGCGTAGAACGAGAGCTCGTCGGCGATCCAGAGGCCCGCGGCCTCCCGGAGGAACGGCTCCAGCTCGTCGAGCACCAGGATCCCCGGACCCTCCGTGGGGAACTCCACGTCCCGCATGGCCTCCAGGGGCGCCCGGACCAGGACCGTAAGGACGCCGTCCGAGGCGCGCACCCAGAGCTGCACCGTGACGTCGCCGGGGACCTCGTGGACGGCCGCCGCGGACACCGGCCCCGCCCGGAGCGGGGCGGCGGCGAGGAGGGCGAGGCAGGCGACGGTGAGACGGAAACGGCGACGCACGGCGGTGGCTGGACGCTGGAAGGGAGGGGACGTACGATGACCCGATTCTGTCACCGGGACGCCCCCGCCGGAAAGGAGCCGCCGCATGAAGCCCGTCCATCGAATCCTCCTCGCCGGGGTGCTCGTCGCCGTCGTCGTGGGTCTGACCTCGGCTGCGAACACCATGGAGAGCCGGGCCGCGGACGGTATGGTGGAAGCACCGGTCTTCGAGGTCGATCCCATGTGGCCCCAGCCCCTCCCGAACCACTGGCTCATGGGGTCGGTGATCGGGGTCGGCGTGGACTCCCGCGACCACGTGTTCGTGGTGCACCGGCAGGCCTCCCTCAACCCCCGCACCGAGGTGGGGGCGGCCCAGGATCCCCCCACCGGCGAGTGCTGCCTGCCGGCGCCCCCGGTCCTGGAGTTCGATCCCGAGGGCAACCTCGTGAACGCCTGGGGCGGCCCCGGCGAGGGCTACGACTGGCCCGAGTCGAACCACGGGCTGTCCATCGACCACATGGACAACATCTGGATCGGCGGGAACGGCGCCCAGGACTCCCACATCCTCAAGTTCTCCCGGGACGGCGACTTCATCATGCAGGTGGGGGAGGCGGGCCGGGCGGCGGACAGCCACGCCGAGGACCACTTCGGGCGGGTGGCCAAGATCTCCTTCGATCCGGAGAACAACGAGGCCTACGTGGCGGACGGCTACGGCAACAAGCGGGTGGCGGTGATCGACATGGACACCGGTGAGCTGAAGCGCTACTGGGGCGCCTACGGCAACGAGCCCTCGGACGAGAATCTCGGCCCCTACGACCCCTCCGCCCCCCTGGCCCAGCAGTTCCGGAACCCGGTCCACTGCGCCGACCCGGCCTCGGACGGGCTGATCTACGTGTGCGACCGGCCCAACGACCGGATCCAGGTGTTCCAGCGGGACGGGACCTTCGTGGACGAGGTCCGCATCGCCCCGGAGACCCTCGGGGACGGCTCCACCTGGGACATCGCCTTCTCCCGGGACCCCGAGCAGCGCTTCATGTACGTGGCCGACGGCAAGAACATGCGTATCTACGTGATGGATCGGGCCAATCTGGAGATCCTGACCCGCTTCGGGGACGGCGGCCGGCAGCCGGGGCAGTTCTTCGCGGTCCACTCCATCGCCACCGACTCCCGGGGCAACCTCTTCACCACCGAGACCTACGAGGGGAAGCGGCTGCAGAAGTTCACCTTCCAGGGGCTCGGGAACGTGGCCGAGGACCAGGGCGTCGTGTGGCCGGGCAACGAGTGACGGTCGGTCGGTGAGCCGGGGCGAACGGGGAGGCGGCGTGGATACGGAGCGAGGGCGGGACGGATCGGGAACGGGAAGCGGGGGACACGAGCCCCGGCGGTCCCCGATCAACTGGAGCGCTGCCGCGATCGCGTTCCTGCTTGCGGGCTGTGCCTCCGGCGCCCTCGACGTCACGCCCAGCGACGCCCCCACGGTCCTGTCCCAGCAGACCCTCGAGGGGCCCTCTCCCGCCACCCCCGGCCCCCACGAGGTCCTCTACCTGACCTACGGCAGCGGGACCGACAAGAACCGGGCGGCCTACCGGGACTCGGTGGCCTTCCGCACCGATTCGGTGGACGCCTCCAAGCTGGTGGATCTGGGCGGCAGCGCCGACGAGCGGAACGACTACTGGGGCTTCACCCCCGAGGGCTTCCCCATCAATGCCCGGGTGTGGCATCCGGACGGCGACGGGCCCTTCCCCCTGGTGCTGGTGGTCCACGGCAACCACGACCCCGAGGACTACTCGGATCCGGGCTACGACTACCTGGGCGAGCTCCTGGCCAGCCGCGGCTTCATCCTCGCCTCGGTGGACATGAACTTCATCAACGGCGGGATCCGGGAGGAGAACGACGGCCGGGGCTGGCTCCTGCTGAAGCACCTGCAGGCGTGGCGCGGCTTCAACGAGGAGCCGGGCAATCCCTTCGAGGGCCGGGTGGACATGACCCGCATCTCGGTCATGGGCCACTCCCGGGGCGGCGAGGCGGTAGGGCACGCGGCGGCCTTCAACCGGCTCGACCGCTACCCCGACGACGCCTCCCTGGAGTTCGACTTCGGCTTCGACATCCGCTCCATCGTCGCCATCGCCCCCGTGGACGGGCAGTATCTGCCCACGGGCCGCAAGGTGCCGGTGGAGGACGTCAGCTACCTGGTCTTCCACGGCTCCCACGACGGCGACGTGACGTCGTTCCACGGGCTGCGGCAGTGGGAGCGGGTCCAGTTCACCAACCCCGGGGCCGACCGGTTCAAGACGGCCATCTACATGTACCGGGCCAACCACGGCCAGTGGAACTCGGTCTGGAACAACAAGGACAACGGGCCCCGCTCGGGCCGCATCCTGGATCTCCGCTACCTGGTCCCCCCCGAGGACCAGCGGCGCATGGCGGAGATCTACATCACCGCCTTCCTGGAGACGACCCTCCTGGGCGAGGAGCGCTGGAAGCCCCTCTTCCGGGACCACCGGGTCATCGGCGAGTGGCTCCCGGAGACCATGTACGTGACCCGTATGCAGCATGCCTCCTTCCGCCGCCTGGCGGGCTTCGAGGAGGACATCGACGTCACGTCCGGCACCGGCGCCGGGGTCACGCTGCAGGGCGACAGCCTGGAGACCTGGGCCGAGGAGACGCTCCCGCTCCGCTCCCGGAACCGGGCCAACACCTCGGCGTCCCAGGAGAACCAGGCGGTCCGCCTGGGCTGGAACAACCGCATCGCGGGCCCCGACACCACCCGCTTCGGGCCGCCGGCCCGCTACGCCGTCCAGCTCCCCCCGGGCCTCGCCCGGGCCTGGGCGCTGGGGGCCGGACACTCCGTCACGCTGGCCCTGGCCGCCACCACCTCCACGCCCGGTCCCAGGGAGGATCCCGATTCGCCGGACGAGGACGAGGCGGACGAGGCCCAGGCGGACGAGGGGCAGGGAGGCGGGGGTGCAGGGCGTGGGGGTGGAAGCCGACCGGACGAGGACGACGAGCCGCCCCCCATCGACCTCTCGGTGGAGATCTCCGACGGGCAGGGCCGGAGCGCCCGGGTGCCCCTGAGCCGGTACGGCCCCATCCGGCGGCCGCTGGACATCACCATCTGGCGCCGGCAGGACCAGGAGGACGACGCCTTCGCCGATCGCTCCGAGGTGGTGCTCCAGGGCTTCGAGATCCCCCTGGCCGACTTCCTCGCCGAGGAGCCCGCCCTGGACCTGGCGAGCCTCGGGGCGGTGACGCTGGTCTTCGACCGCTCCCCCGCCGGCGAGGTCCTGGTGGACGACATCGGCATCTCCCGGCTGGGAGAGGCGTACTGGTCCGCCCGGGCGCGTTGACCGACGGGTGGGGTCGCCGCGGCCTGTTCAGTCTACGGACCCTTTCCGACTCGCTGCCGGCCCTGGGCCGGTTGGTCTGGGCGTCCCCGGGTGAGGTGGTCCTGCTGGTCCGCGACGACCTGGACGTGGAGCACGTGAGGGTGCACCGGGTCGCGGGTCTCTAGGAACGACCGGCGCCGCGGGGCGGGAAGAACCACTCCAGCGGCCGCTGGGCGAACAACCGCACGAGGTGCGCCCCCAGCGTCCGGGTCTCCCGCCACGTGATGCGACGGGACTCCATGGCCAGGGCGAGGCTGAGGCCGAAGCTGACCAGGAAGTTCACGAGCCCGATCAGGGCCACGCCGAGGGCGACGGGGAGGACCACGGCGAGGGCCACGTCGAAGTGGAGGATCTCCAACGCCGTCCCGAACTCCGCCGAGGCGAAGGCGATGTGTCGGATGTCCAGGGGGAGGCCGAGGATCTCTCCCAGCGTCCCCGTGGATCCGAGCGCGAACCCCAGAAAGACATTTCCCACCAGTGCGCCCAGCTTCGCTTCGATGCCGTCGGCGAGGCGCCGGGCCCGGTCGTCCCCCAGCAGGCGCCGCAGCACGGGGTGACCCGCCACGCGGGCCGCCACGTGGGAGTACAGCATGCGGTTGTCGACCCAGCCCGAGACCAGCCCCGACAGGAAGAGGAACACCCCGGCGATGGCGGCGAAGACGAGGGTGCCGCTGGCCCAGGGATGCAGGGCGGCCAGCATCGACGTCGCCTTAGCCGGTGGCGCGATCGTGTCGCCCGACACCCTGAAGAAGAGCTCCGAGACCAGGAAGGCCACCGGGAGCGCCAGGGCCAGGTTCCCGACGAAGGAGATGAACTGACTGCGCCACACCCGGACCACCAGCGCCTCCAGGTCCTCGAGATGGCGATCCCCCCGGGCGCCGAGGGCACGCGCGATGGTGTTCGCCGTCAGGGCCGGCTGCTTGGTGGCCAGGGCGGCACCCGTCAGGTAGATGAGGACGAAGCAGACCGAGTAGTTGAGGCCGTACAGGAGACCTTCGACGCCGAGAGGCAGCCCCCATCCGCCGATCACCACCTTCAGGAACGAGAAGAGGGCGACGATGCCCCCGCCTCCCAGGCTGGCGAGGAAGAAGCCCCAGTAGTCCCGGACGCCACTGGTGATGTACTTCCCGCCCTTCCGCGCGGCGTGCTCCACGACCTGGAAGGCCAGGAGGTCCGCGCGCCCCCGGACGAACGGGATCACGTGGTCCCGGGTCTTCTCGGCGGTGAGGATCTCACGGAACAGGTGGACACCGCTCTCCCGGGCGTCGTGGAGTGCAGGGTCGGTGAGGCGCAAGAGGAGCTCGAGCCGATCCAGGAGCTGCAGAAGCCGAAAGGTCAGGCCGGTGAGCTCGAGGCTGGTCCCGTGCTCGCCCTTCGTGGCGCGGAGGTGGTGCACCTCGTCCCGGCACCGGGCCAGGGTGTCCAGCGCCTCGTCCAGCAGCTCGGGCGCGTCGCCCTCCACCTCGGTCGTGTAGCTCCGGATGTAGGCCAGCACCCGGTCCGTCAGTACGAGGAACGGGGAGTCCGGCGCCTCGAGCCGGGGGAGCCGGCGGGTGAAGGTGGGCTGGAGTCCCTGGCTGCCCACGTGGTGCGCCAACGTCCGGATCGCCCGGGCGAGCTCGGGGTCGATCCGGGTGGCCGGCGTGTCCGAAAAGCCCAGGGCCGCCAGGAGGGCCATCCACTCGCGATCCGGGACCCGGGCCACCCGCTGATGAGCGCCCGGGTCGGGCAGCACGCGTCGTACGATGGTCCGGAGGTCCTGCGGGTCGTCGGTCTCGGGGAGGACCCGCCTCACCAGTCGCCTCCCCAGCTCGGCGAAGAACTCCGCCGTCGAGTCCACACCCGACTCGATGAGCGCGGGCCCGACCCGGGCCTCCTTCAGGGTTTCGCGGAGGGCCTCCCCGATGCGATGGCCGTCGGCCGGCCGGGACTCCAGGAGCCTGCGGAACGCCCGCATCCGCCCGGGGGTCCCGGCGGCGGACCCCCGACAGACCA